>DCGM01000053.1 GCA_002315255.1 Lachnospiraceae bacterium UBA1778 | reverse complement strand
CATCATTGCCCATCATGCCGCAGAACTTCGCAGGATAGCCCTGACGCGAAATTCTGCGGCATGATGGGCAATGATGATTTCGGCCGTTTTCTGTTAAAGACGTTAGACGATAACGGCGTAGAGGCTTGCAACCGTGTCCTTACGGATGAAGCGATTACGACGATGGCGTTTGTCACGCTTGACGAGCATAATGACCGGAGCTTTACGTTTGCGCGGAAGCCCGGCGCCGATATGTTTTTAAAGCGCGAGCACATTGATCGTGCAGGAATCGAAGACGCAGTGGCGGTCCATGCGGGCAGCTGCTCCTTATCGCGCGACCCGGCGGCAGATGCGACGCGTTTTGCGTTAGAGAAGGCGCATGCGTGCGGAAAACTCGTCACGTTTGACGTTAACTATCGGAACCTGATGTGGAACGACGACCAGGACGCGGCTGCAAAGGCGGTTTTTGAAATCCTTCCGTATGTCGATATCTTAAAGATTTCGGATGAAGAAGCCGATATGGTCGGCGGTGAAGCAAATCTCTTCGAGCTTCAGGAGAAGTACGGAATCGCGGTCATTATCGAGACGCTCGGTGGTGCCGGCGCGAAGTATTTCTTCGGCGGAAAAGAGAGATTTATCCCGTCCATCAAGTCGGAATGTGTCGATACCTGCGGTGCAGGCGACGCATTCTTCGGCGGCTTCTTAGCGACGCTTCTGAAGGCCGGCGTAGAGAAGACGGAGGATATAAATGAGTCCCTTTTAGACCATGCGATGAAGCACGGACATATTTCAGGCGCACTTTGTGTCCGAAAAAAGGGCGCGATCGAGTCCCTTCCGACGGAAGCGGAAGCCGAAAAGCTGTTCAAAGAGTGCTTCGGCTGATCAGATCCTGATAAGGAGCAGAAATGAATTCAGTTTTTGATGAAAAATGTATCCTTTCGCCGTCTTTGATTTCAGTATGTGATCTTTGCAACCTGGAATCGTCGGTGAAAGCATTGGAGCGCGGAGGCATCCGCATGCTCCATGTCGATATTCTGGACGGCCATTTCAGTCCGTCGATGCCGCTCGGTCTCGATACCGTGAAGGCGCTTCGAAAGAAGACCGAGATACCGTTTGACTGCCATGTGATGGCTTCCTCCAATGATTTCTTTGTAGGCGAGCTTGTTGACTTAGGCGCGGAGCAGATTTTGTTCCATCTCGAGCCGGAACCGCATGTTGACCGGATGATCAATTATCTTCACGAGCACAATGTCCGTGCCGGTGTCGCATTGAAGCCGGGAACGGATCTTTCCACGCTTAATTATGTTCTCGATAAATGCGATGCGATCCTTCTTATGATGATCAACCCGGGCTTCGCCCAGTGCAAGAATGAGGGACAGGCGTCCTACATGGACCGGAAAGTCCGCGAACTTCATGAGATGATCGAGCGCCGCGGTCTTCCGACGAAAGTCGTGCTGGACGGCCGCATTTCGAAGAAGAATATGGAAGATTATGGACCGCAGGGAATTGCGGACATCTTTGTCGCGGGGAGCACATGCATTGATAAGAAAGACCTCGAAAACAGCGCGGCGGACCTTGTCCAATGGCGCGAGGAGCTGTTAAAAAACAGTTAATCAGCGAAAAAAAACGAAGGCCCTCAGGAAACCGATCAGTAGAAGCAAAAACTGATTTTGGCTCACGGGCGTCAGCAAACAGAAAAAGAATTAGGAAAAATATGGAAAATGTAACTTTTAAAGGCACTTATGATCTCGTTCTAGATGAACTTCACACCTCGATGGCGTCGATTGATCCGGAATCGGTCGAGAAGCTTATTCAGATTATTGCGACATCCGAGCAGGTGTTCTTTGTCGGCGTCGGCCGGGTCCTTCTGTCGTTACAGTCGATCTGCAAACGCTGGGCGCATATCGGCATCAACTGCCATATCGTCGGAGAAATCACCGAACCGGCGATCACGGAGAAGGATGTCTTAATCGTCGGTTCCGGCAGCGGAACGACCCTGTTCCCAGCTGCAATCGCGAAGAAAGCACACTCGCTTGGCGCGAAGGTAGTCCATATCGGGTCGAACCCGAACAGCGACTTAAAGGATATCGTCGAGTTTATGGTTCGTATTCCGGTCCGGACGAAGTTTTATCTCGAGGATGAAATCGATTCGAATCAGCCGATGACCTCGCTTTTCGAACAGTCTTTGCTCCTTTTGGGCGATATCGTCGCAAAGATGATTATCGACCGTAACGAGATCAATATGAAGGAACTGTGGCATTGCCACGCGAACCTCGAGTAAGCGCCGGATTCGGAAGCGATTAGAATCGTAAGAGCTTCCGAATCGGAAAGCTTTCAGAGATGTCAGCGCTGTGAGTTCGGAAGTCTACAGAAAAGAGGAAATTACATGAAAAAAGAGGACCTTTTACGTTATACCGGCAGCATCCAGCAGGTGGCATATGCACGCCGAATCGTCTATGACGAGGGCCGTGCGCGCGGCCTCAATGCAGTCGAAGTGAAGAACGGGCCGATGCGTTTCGTCATCATGCTCGACAAATGCCTCGACATCGCGGAACTTAGCTATAAGGGAGAGAATATCAACTTCTTGTCAAAGCCCGGTTTAAACGGCCGGAATCCGTTCGATACCCACGGCGGCGAAGCACAGCGCTCCATTATGGGCGGTCTGGTTTTTACCTGTGGTTTTGAAAGCATCGGCCGCCCGTATCAGTCCGAGCGCGGCGATTTCCCGATGCACGGCCGGATGCGCACGTCTCCTGCAGAAAATGTGGCGGTTAATGCAGGCTGGGAAGGCGATGAATATGTCATCACCGTCTCCGGAAACATCCGCGAAGCTGCGTTATTTGGCGAGAATCTCGTCCTTCACCGTACGATTCGCACTGTTCTCGGACATGCGGATATCGAGATCATCGATAAAGTGTCGAACGAAGCTTTCCGCGAGGAAACGTGCTGCTTAATGTATCATTGCAACATCGGTTATCCGTATCTTAATGAAAACTGCCGTCTGATTCTTCCAACGAAGAAGGTCACAGCGCGTGATCCGGTTTCAACCGCGAATATCGATCGGGTGATGACGATGGATGCTCCGAAGGACAATGAAGAAGAGTACGTCTATCTTCATAAGCTGGCATATGCGGAAAACGGCGACACGTTTGCTGCATTAGTGGACGATACGAAGGCGCGCGGCATAAAGATTTCCTT
>DCGM01000005.1 GCA_002315255.1 Lachnospiraceae bacterium UBA1778 | reverse complement strand
TTCAGGGTTGGTTATACTGTTTAATTGTCAAGGTCCGTGTGCCCGTCGCTCTGTGCGGCGAACAATGGATAATATAGCAAAACAGATAGTAATTGTCAAGCAAAAATTCACTAATTTTTCAAGTTTTTTTTACTTGTGTCTGCCTGCATTTTTTAACACAAGATATAGTAAAATATTTCCGTCTTTTCCCTTGGGAAACCGCACTGCTCCGTCATCCTGAAGAAAAAGTGCGAGGGCTCCTCCCTGCGCGCCAATCTGCGAACATTTTATATAGGAGGAAGCGGTTCATACACACCTGATTTTCTGTTAGAAGAAGAAATTCTTCCGAAGGAAGTTCTGTAGCGGCCGGATGCATTGCGCGAGGATTAAGAACAGGCCGATCGCGAAGAGCGCGGCGCAGGTGAAGATGGACCAGGCGAACATCCGCGTTCCGAAGGTGATGCAAAGGAAGAGCTCGACGAGCATTGAATAGCCGCCAAAGGCGATAAAGGTGCCGCCGTAGATATAGAAACGCTTCACTTTAATATGATGAAGAAGCACGGCGGCCGCGGTCAGGATGATGGCGAGGCAGCCGACGACCGGGAATCCGAAGGACCAGAACCAATGCCCTCCCGTAATGAGGCAGATCAGCCAGATATAGACTTCCACTATGAGCGTGCAGAGCGGAACATAGATTCCGGGATACAGACTCCGGAACCAGAGCGGGAGAACCACCATAACATAAAAGACCAGAACGCCGCCGCCCGAATAGACCGTCCAGTGATAATCACCGCCGACCTGTGTGAAGATAAGCCCGATCACCAGAAGTACGGCGAGCGAAAAAACAGTCAGGACGAATGCGATAACACGCCGGTAGTTCCGTTCTTCCGGCAGCCGGTCCGGATAGTCCGGCCGCTTCGCTTCCGCGCCGTCCGGATTCCATACGGGCGTTCCGCAGAGCGGACATTTTCCCAGACCGTCTGATAATTTAACGCCACATTTTACACAGTACATGATTTTCCCTCATTGCTTTCGATTTCTACCGGGATTCCGAGTTCTACAAGCCGCGAAAAGAACCGCCGTTCCAGTTCCGGGCGCTCGATATCCCGCATCAGATTGATTTTCGTCTTTCCCCGGTAGGTCAAGATGCCGCAGTTATGCACGTTCTGCTTCGCAGGCGCACAGATAAACTCCATTTCCTGCACCTGTTCGCCGATTTCCTCCGGCAATGAAACGACGCCGATATTCGACAATGAAATGCAGAGGCCGCGTTCGCCGCGGATATTGTAAACGATATTTAAGAACAGATTTTTAATCGGAAGCGGTGCGAGCCGCACGGCAATCGACTCGCGCGGGAGCGTGTTCTCCGCAATTTTCCCCGCCATTACCTGCGGCGTGTTCTTCGTCAGCAGCTGGTGCTTTAACGAATCGCAAAGCTCCTGAAGCGTATACTCGCCCTGTCGGGGATCGACGCCGATATTTAAGACGAGGACGAAATTCCGGATGGTCCGGCTTCCGTACAGTTTTCGGAGATTGATCGGGATTCCGATCTTGACCGGCTTCTGTTTCCGCTTCGGCTTTTCCGCATTCTGGATCCCGATCAATGCTTCGGCCATCACAGCTGCTAAAAAGACGGTCACAGAGCAGCCGAATTCATGCGCTTTTTCGTGAAGCGTGTCCGCAGAAAGTGTTCCCGTAATCAGGCGGATGTCACGCGGGTTCTTATCGCCCTCTTCCTTATAAACGTTTTCGTCTTTGTCATTGAACGCAAAGCCGGAGGAATTCTTTAAAAAGCTGTCTTCGAGTTCCTCTTTCTTCGGCGCCTCTTCCAGATTTAAAAAGACTTCGTCGTCCGGGATTTCGACGCCGTTTTTCAGGAAAAGATACCGGCGGATCAGATTCTTCAAAAACAGGATCGCACCGGTTCCGTCCGTCACCGAGTGAAAATATTCGAGCGCAACGCGGTTCCGATAATACCGGATCCGCATACAATGCTTCCGAAGTTCATGATGCGGCATTAAAACGAGCGGATACGCATAATCCTGCGAAACCTCGGGCAATGTCTTCGACTCCTCGAGACGATACCAGAAAAGGCCGGGGCAAAGTCGGACATAAAACGTCGGAAACCGCTTCTTTAAATCAATCACCGCTTTTTGAAGGATTTCCGGATCGATATCTTCCTGCAGGCGCGCGGAAACACGGAAGAGGTTGGCCCACTTCCGATTACGGATCGCCGGGAAAATCAGCGCCGCGGTATCCAGTTTGTACCAGTATTTTTTCATAAGATTTCGTCCTGAATACAACCCGTTTCTAACGTGTAAATGAATGGTTTCTGTCAAATGAATAAACAGCTTCCATAAGTTTCTATTATATAATGCGGATATTTTTTATGTCAATCATCAGCTTTCCATGGCGGAGTGCGCTGCTTTCCAAAGTCTGCTCCATATCAGGTATCCGGTTAAAGCTATATTCTGTTCCCGATATCCGGTTAAAGCTATATTCTGTTCCCGATATCCGGTTAAAGTATCGGGCTATCTCTGATACCCGTAAAACCTTTAATCCAAATAAAAACGAAAGACGATTACTTTCACAAGTAATCGTCTTTCGTAGAGCGGAGAAGATGGGATTTGAACCCATGCACGGCTATTAACCGTCTACTCCCTTTCCAGGGGAGC
>DCGM01000033.1:35568-42143 GCA_002315255.1 Lachnospiraceae bacterium UBA1778 | reverse complement strand
CCTACTCGCTGCAGGCGGCCTATAAAGGCAGCTCTGCCCGAACATAAAAAATAAGACTGAGGATTCAATCCTCAGTCTTATTTTTTATGTAACCGCTAAATAATTAAGCGGTTACAGTGGAAGGAAAAAATCTACTGCAACTTTGTCAAAGCAAGATATTCCTCTTTTGTAATGACCATTTCAATAATATTGTCTCTATCATGTGGAACAATCTCTTTGCGGGCGAAGCCAACTTTTTTATAACAGTTATAAGCTATATCATTATGTTCAAATACACCGATTGTTACAGTCTGAACACCTAGGATGTTAAAAGCATAATCAAGTCCCGCTCGCAACATACTTGTTCCATAACCTTTTCCTCTGATGGAGTCGTCAACTATTACCCAGCCAAAACGAAGAACTTTGTTATCCCCATGAATATATCTCATGATAAAATGTCCAACAACACCGTCCTCATCTGTAAATGCAATCCAAGGATAGAAGTTATCTTCCTCTTTGCAATCGCCGTTATCCTTAAAATATTTGTTATCAACAATCTCTGCACTGATAGGGTACGAACCAAAATGATCTCCGCCCCACTTATGAAAGACATCTTCATCCCTTATCCAGCTAATAATCTTTTTAGCATCACAGCTCTTATATGGTCGCAGTCTCACTTTTCATACCTCTACAATTTTATCTTTTCTCGTAATATATCAAGGTCATCTTATCGTTAATAATATGTTCTTCACCGACTCGCACGAAACCGCATTTTTTATGGTCCCTTCGGGACGCGGCGGGCAGAGGCAGGTCAAAACTTCGCGACGAGGACCTCGTACGGGCGGAGCGAAAGCTTCGCGTCGAGTGAGGTGCGGTCGTAGTTCGTGAGAATCAGCTTCGGATTCCGCTTGAGGACCTCCTCGGAAAGCGTGTATTTCGTCGGCTTGGCGGAGAAGTTCGCGCAGACGAACAGGCCTTCATGGTCAAGTTCGCGGAGATATGCGACGATCTTCTTATGATCGTGATCGAGTTCGGTAATGTTTCCGTAAACTGCGGCCTTCTCTGTCTTCTTGATCTTCAGCACCTGCTGATAGAAACGGAAAACCGACTTCTCACTCTTTAAATCGTTTTCGAGGGAGACGTCCACCAGCGGCTCGCACGGATCCTGCCACGGCTTCGCGCCCGCATTGAATCCGTTATTTACGGAATTATCCCAGCGGATCGGCACACGCGCCATATCACGCGCGCCGTAGTTGACGCATTTTAATACATAGCTTTTCGGCAGGTGGAACTTCCGGAACATATGATAGATAAAGTGCGTAACCGGGTCCTTACAGTCATCAACCGACGGGAAGCGGACATTCGTCATGCCGAACTCTTCGCCCATGTAGATAAAGGGCGTGCCGAAGCCGAGGAACGTAATCGCCGGAAGCATCGTAGACGCTTCATAGTGGTATTTTTTCGGGTCAATGCCAAAGCGGGCGTTCGAGCGCGCATTGTCATGATTTTCGAGGACGAGCGTATTCCAGCCGCTGCCGAAGCTCTCCTTCTGCGGTCCGAAGAGACCGTCCTTAAACTTGCGGAGATTGAAGGGAACCTTAATAAATTTCGCGACATTATCGCTGTCGAGATGGCCGAAATTAAAGATCGTGTCCAGCTCGTGATTGTTTACGTCGACATAGGCCTTCGCGTCTTCCTTGTGCGGCTGATACGACTCGCCGACCGTATAGCTGTCATACTTAGAGAAGCATTTTTCGTTCAGTTCCCGCAGGAATTCATGCATCCGCGGACCGTCGATATAGAACTCGCTCCCGGTGCCCATCAGACGCTTCTTTGAATCCTGAAGCGGATAGACCTTGCTGAACATATTAAAAACGTCGAGACGGAAGCCGTCTACGCCGATATCGAACCAGAAATTGAAGATCTCCGCCGCTTCGTTCCGCACGTCCGGATTCTCCCAGTTGAGGTCCGCCTGCTCGACGCAGAAAAGATGGAGATAGAAATCATCTGTTCCTTTAATGTTCTCCCACGCGGAGCCGGTAAAGGTGGAATCCCAGTTCGTCGGAGGCAGAAGCTCCTTATCGGTTCTGCGGCCCTGGCGGATAATATAGTAATTCCGATACGGGCTTTCCGTGTCGGCGATTGCCTTTTTAAACCACTCGTGCTCGATGGAGGAATGGTTGATCGCGATATCCATGATGACGCGGATTCCTTTTTCATGGCAGAGCGCCACCATCCGCTTAAAATCATCGAGCGAACCGAATTTCGGATCAATGTCCCGATAATCCGAAATGTCATAGCCGTAATCGTAATCCGGAGACTTGTAAAGCGGCGAGAACCAGATTGCCGTCACGCCGAGTTCCGAAAGATAATCGAGTTTCGAAATAATACCCTCAATATCGCCCCAGCCGTCATTGTCCGCATCATAAAAGCTGAACGGATAAATCTGATAGACGACCGCATTCTTATACCATTCTGTACGCTGCATTTTTACTCCTCCCCTTCCGGATCATTGATCGCATTGACATTATGTAAGTCGACTCCTACGGTTTCCTTTACCTTAATCAGCATCAGGATGAGACCGACCGCCAGGCCTGCGAGGACCATGATGATCGTTACGAGGCCGAGGTAAGAGTCGCCGGTCGCCGTACCGATCGCGCTGATGACCGTTTTACCGATCGTATAGAAGATGCCGCCGAGCATCAGGACAACTGCATTGGCGGAAACACGCATGTTCGTGACGGAGGACTCGGTAACCATCAGAAGAAGCAGGTCGCCGCAGCTCCAGACCGCGCCGCAGGCGCCACCGATGAACGCGCCTAAAACATAGGCATTCCAGCCGCAGACGCTGCCGAAATAGAACAGCACATAGAGGACCAGCGCCAATGCGCCGAACAGGACTGCCGCCTTCTTCCGGCCGAAGCGGTCCGAGATGAAGCCCGGCAGGAGGACGATGAGTCCGCAGCCGATCGGATACGTGAGCACAGCCTGCGTCTCCAGGAAGCTGACAGCCTGATATGCGGCTGAAGAGATCTCTATTCCCTTCTTTGCGAGATATCCGCAGCTTAAAATCGTGACATAATTGTCAGTCAGAACATATGCCAGCATAATGACCGTAAAGGAAATCAGGATGTAACGGAGCTGGCGGTTCTTTACACAGTAGACGAGACCGCTGATAATTCCGCCGCGCTTCGCTTCATCGCTCTTTTCGCGCTTCAGCTGCTCGCGCTCTTCCTCACTCATCTGAAGAAGCTTAATCCGCGCGTCGAGATAGACGTCGCTTTCCCGCATAAAGATGGCGGCGAGAATAGCCGCGAGAACACCGAAAGCGCCGATGATTCCGTAAACAACCTTAAAATTCTCGATATAGGTGTCCACCTGGAAAAGCATTTTCAGGACCGGCACAACCATCAGACTGAGTGTCGCGAGGCCTTTAATGATAAAGAAATACGAGCCTCTCTTCTCCTTCGGCGCACATTCCTGAATATAGACCTGCTGCATGTCGTGCGGAATGCACATATTGATGAGCAGCGTGCCGATCGCCCAGCCGGGAGCGCCGGTAGAAATCGCGATAATCACCATGGCGACGCCCATGCCGAGCGTATAAATCAGAAGGAAGATCCTTCTTCCGAATCGGTCCGCCAGAGGGCGGAGGAACATGGCTACGCCGGAGATCGTCGCGATCAATGTCATCGTCAGACTCCGTAGCGAGGATGCGTTCGCAGCGCTCTCACTTCCGAAGAAATAGACTGTCACGTCGAGCTCCAGGAACTTTCCGATATTGGTAGCAATCTCGTCCGTAAAATAGACTAATGTGATGATAAACAGGAACAGAAACGCATAGCCTGCAAACTTCGGCTTCGCCTTTTCCTTTAACAGCCGCGTAAGTTCACGCTCTTCGCACGCTTTCCGCTTTAACGCGCGCGCATCAGCCTGGTCCTTCGAAACATCTGGCATGATGACTCCTCCTTATAAAAAATATCCGGTCTCTTCCGGTAACTCTTATTACTATAAATCATAAGACATTTACAAAGAATAGACAAGAAAAATCGGTGAACCTGAAAAAAATAAGGCAGGGCTTCTTAAAGCCCTGCCTAAAAAACGATCGTCTGATTCTTTTTCGTACGGCTAACAGCTTCCGCTCCGCGAGATCACTGCATCAATGACCAGCGCGACACTTAGCACCATGGCGTAGTCTGAAAGATCAGAAATATCAAGCTCATAGGTGTCGCCCCAGGTGAACCACTTTTTCGATACTCTCGCCATGCAGCGGCCTTCCATGCTGATCTCGTACTCATGCGCCATAAAGTCGCCTTTCACCTTCCAACCGAAGCCTTCGACATCACACTCATGCGTAAAAAAAGATAATCTTTTAACAACCTTTGCCACATCCGCCCCGTTCCGGCTGATATGATAGGTCGGCCGAAGCGTGAAGGTCTCCTGATGGATATAAGCCAGTTCATAGCCCGCCCGGTCGTAAAGATGAAGCTTCTTTCCAAAACTGAAGACTTCGCCCTCCACATAGAAAAAGTCGTTCCCGTACTCGTCGTAAATCCGGAACTTATCGCCCCACGAAAACACCTTCTGCTTGATATAGAATTTCATCGGCTCCTCCTCAGTATTCTAATTGACGCCTTTCTTATCTTGATTTTAAAGAAAAAATACTGATTCTTCAACCGTATATGAAGCAAAATAGCGCTATTTAAAAGGACCTGCCTATTATTTCTTCGGCACTACCGGAATCCAGATTTCGCATTTCTGGTCCGGACCCGGCATTCCTTCGGGCGAATACCATTCGACATCATAGCAGCCGGAAAGCTCGTAGCCGGAATTTCCCGGAAGCCATTCTTTATAGATGCGGGTGTTCGTATCCTGAAGCGTTTTCATGGTGCAGTCAAACACCGCCCATGTGCCGGCCGGAACCGTTTCCTTCGACATCTCTTCGGGAACAGCATCGCCGCGGTCATAGCCCGCGATCATGTAGTCAAAGAAGCCGGCCTTCGCGCCTTCTAAGCAGACGCCGAATTCGCCGATCCGGTGGTCCGCCACATACTGCTCTGTCTCGCCGACCGGCGCTTCGCCCTTCATGAGGTGCGACGCATACTTCTCAATAATCTCATCCCAGAACTTCGGAATCATCTCGTAAGACGTCTCGCTGTTAAACTCCCGCCGGAAACCGACGATCTGAAATGCACTCTTCTCTTCAATCCGAAAAACCATGTTTTCTCCTCCTGTAACCTGAATCTGAATTGTCAGCGGCAGAAAGGTCCGGATTTTGCTGCTTCCGCGCGCTTCCTTCGGCGTAGAGCCGTGAAACCGCGTAAACGCTTTATCGAAGCCTGCAGGCGTGTCGTACCCGTAATCCAATGCGATCTCGAGCACCGATTTCCCGGTATTCTTTAAGTCGAGCGCTGCGAGATACAGTTTCCTGTTTCGCATATACTCGCCCAAGGTATACCCTGTCATCACCTGAAAGCCTCGCTGCAGATAGAGGCTGGAAACATGCACATGAGCAGCCACTTCCTCCGGACTTCTGATCTCCGTAAGGTGCTCTTCCATATAGGCGACTGCCGATTTAATACAGGTCATCCACTCCATCATTGTCCCCCTCTTTCTTCTGACAGGATGATTATACCAATACTCCCGCGACGATTCATATCATCGGGAAAACAGTTCTGTCGTACCGATAAGGCGGCTCCCGATGACACTGTTTGGGGTCATCGGGAGCCGGTCTTATCGGCAGTCTGTATGTCACCGGGATGTATCACTTCTCATCGCTTTCTTCTTCCTCTTTACAAGGAGGAGCACCACAACCGCGAGCAGGATTACGCCGCTCATTGACAGGACAATGATCACCGACGGTTTCGTGAAAATACTGCCCGTCTGGGAGTCCGATCCTTCGCAGTAGTTGTCGGAATAGTGCACATACATGAAGACCCGCTGATTTCTTCCGCCTTCTGTTTCATCTGCACCGACATTCAGGTTTACAGGCTTCTGATCCTTTCCGCGGACTAATGTCCAGTAAACCGTATTTCCCCGGTCATCGAAAATCATCCGCCGGATGTTCTCTTTCACATCCTCAGGATAAATCGAATAGTCTACCTCGATTTTCGACGGGTCTTTTGCGTATTCGTTCAGCTTGTCTGTATGGAAGAACACGATGTCTGTGATATACCGGCTCTTTGAGCTTCCCTGGTAAATCGAATTAAAAGCGGCGCTCTTCGTGGCATAGAGATAAACAGAGTACCCTTCAATGCCGCTGTTTAAGTTCCCGGATATGAGATCGTAGGTGACGCGGCCATATTCGACGGTCGTCACATTGTCTTCCTGCTGCGTGTTCCAAAGGATCAGACCGGTATAAGCGTTTTTCGACTTTGTAGTCGTCCGGTAGCCCATATAGGTCGGCTTTCCGTTCGTCGATACATTGATATTATACGGTATGCAGATGCCGCAGCCCTGGTTTAGAAGATTGATCTGGGCTTCGCGGTCGGTATTTCCTTCGGCTAATACAATCTTATAGACATAGGTCCGCGACAGAATGCTCTTTGCATGCTTGGCGACAAAGAAGTACTTGGAATAGCTCGAGGCTTTTCCTT
>DCGM01000033.1:27988-35525 GCA_002315255.1 Lachnospiraceae bacterium UBA1778 | reverse complement strand
TAGATAAACGCATCCTGGCTTAAGGTGAGGTCGGTAATCTCATGGCCGTTATTATAGACCTGATAGAGATAATACCGTTTGTTGCTGCCCGGGTCCTCTTTCCATCCCTCATTCCCGCCAAGTACCGCGGTCACAGAGGTTTCGCCGTACTGGAAAGTCTTTTCATTCTTTGCGGTCGAAGGATCCGTTGTTTCATAGATTAAGAGGTCCGATACCGCCTGGTTGACCACATCGGTATAAGTGATCCAGAGATACGCGACCTCCGTCGAATAATTTCCGCTCAACCTCGGTCTCGCATTATTCACGGTTACGCTGATGATCTCCCAATCTATAAACTTCTTTTCATTATTGTGAACCTCCCACGCCGAGGTCTCCTCATTGTCCGTCTCTCCCATCGACTGATTCCAGGTGATAGCTTCCGCCCATCCGTCTGTTCCGTACTGGGTGTTAGCTCTCAATGAGGTGGAGGTGCGGTTAGAACCGCCTGTTCCGGAGGCGAGATTGATTCTTACCAGCTGACCGGGTCCTAAGGAGATGAACTTATAATACATCGAATCATAAGGCGTATCATAGAGGTCCGTTTTTCCGTCAGAACTCTTATACATCGCGCCGTAATCTCCATTCGTCCCGGAGGAGCGCTTGTCGCCGGAATAGGAAACGGTTACCGACTTTATATAGGTCGCACGGTTCGCATACGCATCCGCCCTTTTGATGAAAAGATAAAGGCTTCCGTATCCTCTGGACGATTCCAGCGTAAAGCTAAAGGGTAAATTCTCTTTAACGACCTTCTGGTCCGTCCCTAAACCGCGCATATAACGAAGGACACGTGTGCCGGAAACCGTATAATTCGACGCGGCTCCCTGATAAGCGAGATTCGGACCGCTTGAGGAATAAGGCTCAATAAAGTTCCGCACCGGCGTTTCGGCCGTAGAATCATAGCCTGGCGTTGTTCTCGCGACTAAATCGCCTACCTTTAACGGCTCTGCGCCGCCTGGAACATAGCCCCTTACATATAATGCGGTAGCCAATATCGGCGTGCCGAGAAGCATATAAGTACCCTGATTATACTCGTTATACATCACATAATTCCGGTACTCCATATCCTCGTTATCACTCACCATCGTCTTCCGGTCATCCGCTGTGATGCCGTCGAAAAATCCGCCGCCCTCGTAGTAGATATTGGAGCGATAGCAATGCGACGACCGGAGCAGGCGGACGAACGACCAGTAGGAAAGCTCGCCCGTTTCTTTGTCGTAAAGCCGCGGCCCCTGTGAATAGACGTCCACAGCCACATACTGCCCTTCCGTGCCATACGAAAGATTGTAGGCGACGCCGCGTGCATTCGGTTCAGCCTGATAATATTTTACATCCGTAATCGCTCTCTTTTTATTCCGGGTAGTGCTGTAATAAAGATATGTCACCCGCTGTTCATTGCCGGCCACATTCACGTCGGAAAGGCGTGTCCAGCCCTCCGGCGAATAACGCGAATCAAAGAACGCGAGACCGCCGATATACACGTTTCCGTCCGTCTCAATGCTCTCCGGATGGAAGTATACATACACATGCGTGTTCCACGCATCAGCACTGATCCCCAACGAATTGCCGTCACCCGCATACGGTCCCGGATCAAAGTTTCCGGAACAGTTAAAGTCAAATGCAGGCCCTCCGGAGAAGGAGTTGACCGCTTCATACGTGTCCGGCGCGCCGCCTAATGTCCTCGTGACGATCAGATTGTCCGCGAGAATCGGCGAGCCGCAGTTGCTGCTCGGACTCGCATAAAGGCCTAATAATCCTACATTTCCGTAGTTCGCATACTGGACGCCGTTAAATGTGATGGAAGCGGTCTTGATCGTTTCCTCATTGGCAGCGCCATAAGCGACACGGATATCCTTTAAGGCATTTTCTACCGAGTTCGTAGTGGAATACCCGATACAGGTATAAAGGCCGCTGTTCGGGGTCAGGTTCTGATTGACTACCTGGAAGCCCTCATGCTTTCGGATGTTAGAAACAGCCTCACTTTCGGTGTAACCGCTGGAAAGCATCAGGTTTCCGATATATTTTCCGTTTGAAATGGAGAAGGTCGGCGACGCCGCATCATTGGCACGGTGGAAATAACCGAAAGCTGAATATATGCTGCCGGTTCCTTCCAGAAGGTTCGCCGACACGTTTTCTGCAAAGAACGACAGATTACAGTATTTGTCAACAGCCTGCGAGGTCATGGTCTGGATGGCGAACGGATCGATACTGCTTCCGTCCAATGCTGTCGCGCTCAAAGGCTCTCCGGCCGCTTCATTGGTGGCCGTATAAAGTACGAGCCATGGAGTATTATCATAGCTCCGGTTCAGATTCTGTGCGATCGCAGAGCCCGGAGCCTTTACGGACCGATATTCCACTACCTGGATATTTTCCTCCGCATCATAACGCGCGTCCATCAGAACGGCCGGGATATCCAGCATTTTTATCCGCTTCGCCTCTTCCTCTTTTTCCTTTTCCTCTTCTTCTCCGAAGAGCCATATCAGGAAAATAACGAGGCCGGCGAGTATAGCGATGCCGGCCACCACGATACTGATGGTGACGATGGCAGAACAGATGGCGACTACGCCGCCCAGCACACTGCAGGTTAATCCTCCCAATGTAGTGGCTAACGTGAATACGCCTCCTAAGAATGCGCCTACCTTCGCGATAATAACAGCTGATGTGATCGCGATTGCGGCGACTACACCCATGTTCAGCATCATGTTCCAGAGGAAGCGCTGTTTCGTTTCATCTTTGACCGTCGTCTTTGTAAGGATTCCGTACTGGCCGTTCGCAGCAGCTGCCTTGATCGCTTCGCTGGTCATATAGACGCCGTCTGCCTTAAACAGCTCATAGTTGACGCCCATCCAGACAGAGATCGCTTTTCCGTCGTTATAGGCGATCATCTCAGCGCCTTTTTCGGCGATCTCTTTCTCTGCTTTCGCATAATCGCCTCTGGTAAAGATCGTGCTCTTTAAAAACGTGATAAAATCAGTGACTTTTAAAACTGCCCATTGGCCCTCGGTCATCGGAGTCGTTCCGGCCTGTTCGGCGATCAGCGGGTATAAAAGCCGCCGTGCTTTATAGTCCTCCGTCTCCTCATTCATCGAGCCGATTTCGATTAAAAACTCACCGAAGCTCCGTTCTGTTCCATCTTCATGATAGCCATACGGGTAGACGACTGTGCCGTCTTCGTCGCGCGCATTAAGATATTCATAGACCATCAGCACATTGGCATCGACAGCATCCTGATTCAATGCTTCAGTTCCCTCAACCTGCTCGACGAGTGACGTGTCATCTGTTTTATCTTCCGTGTCCTTAAGCGCATTCAGCGCATCCTCCATGCTGTCGTGGCGTGACAATGCGCCCGTCACATTGGATGCGAAGGTCCGGATCGACTGAATGATGGAAAACGTGTCCTGATAATAGGTTTTGTCATATTTCTCAATCAGTTCGGCCAGTTCTTCCGTGTCCGTAACATTATCTTCTAATGGTCCGTTCTCGACGAGACGGTCCAGCCAGGACAATGCGACCGGGCACATCTCATCCGCGCCCTCTTCCACATTCGCCGATAAGTCATCGGAAACGGCGAGCGCGAGCTGTTCCGTAATATAGGTGGAAACGACGATATCACTGATGATCAGAAGATCGCGGATGTCGTCTCTCGTTCTGTCATTTGAAAGAAGGTAATCGCCGAGAAGCGTGTCCTCTCCGCCGTTCATTCCCGGAACGACCAGAAAGTTAAGCGTCGTGTATGCGAGCATTGCCGGCTTACTCTTCGCCGCAAAATTCGCCCGGAATTCCTTCAGCGCTGTCAGTATACCGTTTATCGTCCGCTCCGAGTTATTCGCGTTCTCATTCATCAGCGTGTCGAGATCAAACTTCTCAAAACCGCCGTACATATGCATCGCGCGGACATCGGTAATCGCCTTCGATTTATCGAAGGTTATCTTATAGCCAATGAAGTTACCGGAGCCCAGAAGATCCCCGAATTTCGCTGAAGAGACCATATATCCGGCCTTTTCCAGGTCCTCCCACGAGCCGATGCTGATCTCACTGATATACGCGTTCTGAACCACCTCTGCAGCAGAGCTGTGGAGGCAGATCGGGCCTGAAACCATCAGCACAGCGAGAAACACACATGTAATTTTCCGGATCATCGATCTGATGTTAGTTTTCATTCTTCGTCCTTTTTCTTCTTATAGTACGCGCCGGTGAGGAGCATTGCCGCCACTCCGCCGACAGCGAAGAGTCCGACACCGGCTATTACATTCCAGAGGCTGCTGTCGGTAAAGATAGAGCCGCCGGAAGTTTTTGCGACCGGAACTGCAGCAAATAAGGAACTGGCTTCATTTACATGATACTGGTTTAAATTCTCGGGGTTCGAGTTTCCTAAAACATGGATTGCGCGATAGCCTGTGAGCTCCGTCTGGGTAAATGCGCTTCCTTCCTTCACGAGGAGGTCGCCTGCCTTTAACGGTGTTCCCGCAAACTCATCCTTCGTGAAATAAAGCACGAGCCACTGCGCCTTTCCGGAGAGTCCGTTGAGGTCGCCATATAGCTTCGTCGTATTCGTCTCCCCCGCTGCCGCCTGAATGTTATAGGCTGCATAGTACGGGATATAATGCTTCTCCTCCCGTTTGTTCAGCGTGTTCGTCGTCATCTTAATATCGACTAAAACACGCGGGATCTTTGTATAATGGACATCTTCATACTCGATAGGCTTTTTAAGGTATTTGAAAAGCAAAACAGCACAGGCCAGAGCCGCGGCAAAGCAGACGAAAGTTCCTAGGGTGACTGTAAATTTCACTCCAAAGGACATAGCAATAACACCGGTGGCTCCCTTAATAGCTTGATATGCTAAACCTAAAGCTGAAAGTAAAAAGACAGTTATACCAGCAGCCAGAGCATCTTCTAAAGAATTCCTTTCTTCATTCTTCTTTCCGAACGAAGTTCCCTCGGCTATCGCCCGATTCTTCACGGCTTCGCCGGTCAGTGCGATATTCTCCACATCTGTAAACAGGCTTCTGTCCACGCCGGAATAGACCGATACCGTCTGACCCTTATAAGATTTAGCGGTTTCTTCAAGCTTCGCCTGAACACTGCTTCGGAACGCTTCCGTGCTTTCCTCCTCCATGACAGCATCCGTCATGATGAGAAGGTTGTCGAGTCCGATAAATTCGAGCATGCCGAGCTGCGCGGCCGTCATACATTTCGCAAGCGGGGTGACCGCTTCACTGTTTAAAACGAGTCCGAGCTCATTCCGCGTCGTATCAGAAAGGTCAATGATATCGAGAAGTGTGACGCTTTCCAGGTTACCGTAAGGCGTCTTTTCCAGAATCGAATACACCTGTTTTGAAATCGCGTAGGAAGCTTTATTGTCGTCATCCAGCGAATTCAGATACTCCTCTTCGCCGGCATAATTTTCCATATCAGACAGACGTTTCCGGTACTCGCTCACCGTGTCCTTCGTATAGCCGATCGCATCGATTAAGATGCTGCAGGCCTGATTTAACGGGACAATGCTCTCGTCGAGCGCCTGGCTCTCCTCTTCTGCCAGCGGATCGTCTTCCTCATCCTCTTCGTCCGGTTCAAAAGACGCATATACGTCCGCTTCCGCGATACGGCTTAAGAATGTGTCACCATCCGTCTCCAAGCATCCGAGCGCCAGGAAATACTCAATGGTACGAAGACTGATCGAATTCCCCTGCATGAAGACGGTTTCAAACTGCAGGTCAGCCGTCTCCTCATTCAGGAACAGGTCGCCGACGTTCTGATCCGTGTCATCCTCATAATAGAAGCTCAGCATCTGATAAGCGATTTCCGGAAAGCTTAAGGTGTCGCTTCCGGCATTCTTCTCTTCTAAAGCATTCCGGTAATTCTCCCGGAAAAGCCCAATGGCAGCCCGGAAACGGTCCACTTTGCGTTCCGCTTCCGCCCAGGCCGCTTTCACTTCATCCGCCCAATCGGAAAAGGAATAATTTCCGCTCATATTCATGACACCGATATCGGTGATGGCGTCCTCTTTAACAGGGGTAGTCTTATAGCCGATATAGACAGAACTTCCGTAGTTAGTCTCTTTGCTAAACTTATCCCTCTCCGTGTAAATGCCGCCCTTATTCGCATCGATGTTCCAGACGTTATATCCCGCTGCCACAAGCGCCGCCCGACCTTCCTCGCCATATCCGATCTTGATATCGGAAATATAGGTGTCCTGCGCCGCTAATACGCCGATCGAGCTGCTCATAAACATTACGAGCGCCAAAAGAACTGCTGTCAGATTTCGTACGAGTTTCTTCATCATTTTTCCGCTTTCTTTTTCTTCTTATAGTACGACTTGGTGAGGAGCATTGCTGCTGCTCCGCCGGCTACAATGAATCCGAATCCGGCTATCACATTCCAGAGGCTGCTGTCCGTAAAGATGGAGCCGCCGGAGGTCTTCGCTTCAGGAACTGCCGCAAATAGCGCTGCGGTGCCGTTCACATGATACTGGTTTAAGTTCTCGGGGTTCGTGTTTCCTAATACATGGATCGCGCGATAGCCCGAGAGCTCCGTCTGAGTGAAGGAATTCACATCTTTCACGAGGAGATTTCCCGCCTTTAACGGCGTACCCGCGAGCGCGTCCTTCGTGTAATAAAGCACGAGCCACTGCGCCTTTCCGGAGAGTCCATTGAGATCGCCGAACAGCTTCGTCGTATTCGTCTCCCCTGCTTCCGCCTGAATGTTATAGGCCGCATAGTACGGGATATAATGCTTCTCCTCCCGCTTGTTCAGCGTGTTCGTCGTCATCTTTATATCGACTAAAACACGGGGGATTCTCGTATAATTGACATCCTCATAAACCAGATGTTTTTGTTTGATGAAGTTAACCAATAAAAATATGATAACAACTGCTGCGGCAAAGCAGATCACGGTGCCCACCTGCATCGCGGCAGAAGGCCAATACCCGAGGAAGATTTCCCCTAACATATGCGCTCTGAAAGGAAAGATCCAAAGGACTGCTCCTATTAACCCACAAACTCCGCCGGTGACAGCAAGCGCCGTACTTAAATCATTGCTTTGCTCTGTCAGGCGCCCGAACGATGCTCCCTCCTGAAAGACCCGGTTTTTCACGGCTTCGCCGGTCAGCGCGATGTTCTCCACATCCGTGAACAGGCTTCTGTCCACACCGTCATAAACCGATACGGTACGCCCCTTATAAGTTTCTGCCGTGTTCTTTATGGTTTCCTGAACCTTGCCCCGATAGTTCTCTGTCCGTTCCTCATCCGAAACCGAATCGGCCATCATGAGAAGCGTATCGAGACCGACAAACTCGAGTAATCCGACCTGAGCGGCCGTCATGCATCTCGCGAGCGGAGCGACCGCTTCGCTGTTCAAAACGAATCCGAGCTCATTCCGCGTCGTGTCAGAAAGTTCAATGATATCCAGGAGTGTGACGCCCTCGAGATTTCCATAAGGCGTCTTTTCGAGAATTGAAAATACCTGCTTGGAAATCAGGTAGGAAGCTTTATTGTCGTCATCC
>DCGM01000033.1:4801-27948 GCA_002315255.1 Lachnospiraceae bacterium UBA1778 | reverse complement strand
TTTTTCAAATCAGCGAGCCGCTGCCGGTACTCGCTTACCGTCTCCTTCGTATAGCCGATTGAGTTGATCAGGAGCCCGCAGGCCTGGTTCAGCGTGACAATGCTCTCGTCGAGCGTCTGTCCGTCTTCGGCTTCCAGCGGGTCCTTATCGTCCGCTTCGTCCCCTTCCATAAGCGCATATACATCCGCTTCTGCGAGCCGTTTTAAGAACGTGTCGCCGTCCGCTTCGACGCATCCAAGCGCGAGATAATACTCAATTCCGCGGAGGACCGTCGCATTGCCCTGCATAAAGACAGTTTCCAGCTGAAGGTCCGGCGTGTCCTCATTTAAGAACAGGTCGCCGACCTTCTGAGCCGTGTCATCCTCGTAATAGAAGTTCAGCATCTGATAAGCAAGCTCGGGGAAGCTTAAATCCTCTCCCGCTGCCTTCCCGTCTACTGCATTCCGGTAGTTCTCCCGGAAGAGCCGGATCGCTTCCTGGAACCGGTCCACTTTCCGTTCCGCTTCCTTCCAAGCTGCATCCACTTCATCCGCCCAGTCGGAATAAGAATAGTTTCCGCCCATGTTCATCACGCCGATATCTGTGATGGCATCCTCTTTTACAGCCGTGGTCTTATAGCCGATATAGACTGCACTTCCATAAGTTTCTTTCTTACCGAAGTCTTTTTCCTCTTCGTAGATGCCGCCTCTGTTCGCGTCGATATTCCAAACGTTATAGCCTGCTGCTGCGAGCGCCTGCCGGCCTTCCTCGCCGTATCCGATCTTAATGTCGGAAATATAGGTGTCCTGCGCCGCTAATACGCCGATCGAACTGCTCATAAACATTACGAGCGTTAAAAGGATGGCTGTCAGATTTCTTACGATTTTCTTCATCAGTTTTCCGCCGCTTTCTTTTTCTTCTTATAGTACGCACTCGTGAGAAGCATTGCTACGACTCCGCCGACTGCGAAGAGACCGACACCGGCCACTACGTTCCAGAGACTGCTGTCCGTAAAGATGGATCCGCCGGAAGTTTTCATGACCGGAACCGCTGCAAATAAGACGTCTGCATCATTCACATGATACTGGTTTAAGTTTTCGGGGTTCGAGTTTCCTAAAACATGGATCGCGCGATAGCCGGTGAGCTCCGTCGTCGAAAAAGCGCTTCCTTCCTTCACGAGAAGGTCGCCTGCCTTTAACGGTGTTCCCGCGAGCTCGTCCTTCGTGTAATAAAGCACGAGCCACTGCGCCTTCCCGGAGAGTCCGTTCAGATCGCCGAACAGCTTCGTCGTGTTCGTCTCCCCCTCGGCTGCCTGAATGTTATAGGCCGCATAGTAGGGAATGTAATGCTTCTCTTCCCGTTTGTTCAGCGTGTTCGTCGTCAGTTTTATATCGACCAGGACACGCGGGATTTTTGTATAACTGACATCTTCATATTCGATAACCGGCTTTTCGATATACTTGAGGAATAATACAAAAGCCACTATCGCGCCTACAAAGCAGGCTATGGTTCCTATCGATACTACCAGTTTTGTTCCCAGCGCCAATGCAATGTCGCCATGTAACCAAGCGGAGGCGGCGGCGCCAAAAGCCAGAAAACCAACACAGCTGAGGATGATAACGGGACCTAAAGCAGTAGCCACCGTATTCCTCGTTTCCTCACGCAGCCCAAACGCTGTTCCCTCGGCAAAGACCCGGTTCTTCACAGCTTCGCCGGTCAGCGCGATATTTTCCACATCCGTAAACAGGCTTCTGTCCACGCCATAATAGACGGATGCCGTCTTCCCTTCATACTCTTCAGCGATCTCTTCCAGTTTCGCCTGAACACTGCTCCGGTATGCTTCAGCGCTTTCTTCATCCATAACAGAATCCGTCATGATGAGAAGGTTATCGAGTCCGATAAACTCAAGCAAGCCGATCTGCGCAGCCGTCATACATCTCGCGAGCGGTGCGACCGCTTCGCTGTTTAAAACGAGCCCGAGCTCATTGCGGGTAGTCTCCGAAAGATCAATGATATCGAGAAGCGTGACGCCTTCCAGGTTTCCGTAAGGCGTCTTTTCCAGAATGGAGTACACCTGTTTTGAAAACGTATAGGAGGCTTTATTCTGGTCATCCAGCGAGTTCAGATAATCTTCCTCACCGGCATAATTTTTCATATCCGACAAGCGCTGCCGGTACTCGCTCACCGTGTCCTTCGTATAGCTGATCGCATCGATTATGATGCCGCACGCCTGGTTTAACGGGACAATGCTCTCGTCAAGCGCCTGACCGTTCTCACCTGCCAACGGATCGTCTTCCTCGTCCTCTTCATCCTCTTCCAAAGATGCATATACGTCCGCCTCTGCAAGCCGGCTTAAGAACGTATCACCGTCCGCTTCGACGCAGCCGAGCGCCAGAGAATATTCGATCGTACGAAGGATAGAAGCATTTCCCTGCATGAAGACGGTTTCCAGCTGCAGGTCGGTCGTGTCCTCGTTCAGAAACAGGTCGCCGACATTCTGAGCCGTGTCATCCTCGTAATAGTAGTTCATCATCTGATAAGCAAGTTCCGGGAAGCTTAACTCCTCACTTCCGGCTTCCTTCTCCTCTACAGCTTTCCGGTAATTCTCCCTGAAAAGTCCGATAGCTGCCTGGAACCGGTCCACTTTCCGCGCCGCTTCTTCCCATGCTGATTTGACTTCATCCGCCCAGTCGGAAAAAGAATAGTTTCCGGTCATATTCATCACACCGATATCGGTGATGGCATCTTCCTTTACCATGGTCGTCTTATAGCCGATATAGACTGCATTTCCGTAATCGGTCTCTTTGCCGTCCTCGTCCCGCTCCGTATAGATGCCGCCTTTATTCGCATCGATGTTCCAGACGTTATAGCCTGCTGCCGCAAGCGCTTTCCGGCCTTCCTCACCATATCCGATCTTAATGTCGGAGATATAGGAGTCCTGCGCCGCAAAAACGCCGATCGAGCTGCACATAAACATGACGACAGCCATCAGAACCGCCGTTAAATCTCTTACAAATCTCTTCATCTCTTAGCCCTCACTCTTTTCATCTTTATTGTCATCATCCGGGATGTCTCCCATTTTCTTTTTCTGTATTTTTTCTGACGCTTTTCCCTTTTTCTTCCTCGCAAAAAGAATCAGAACAGCTGCGCCGATCACAATGACTGCCGCCATCGGAATAATAATCTCCGGGCTGTTAATGAATACGGAGGCCGTCGTTATAGCATCTTCTTTCTCTCCGCAGAAGTTACAGGTTCCGTATTCGAACTGATGGTCATGCGCCGGAAGAATCCGCTCATCTAAGATTTCACCGCAGATAATGCAACGCTTCACTTCTTTTCCTTCATGACCGCAGCCCGAGTGGGTTACCGTTTCCCAATGGCTTCCTGCCAGGTGCTGCCCGGAACAGAAATCGGTACAGATATAAGAGATCTTCGTCGTATTGCTAAGCCTCGTCCCATCCGAGTCAAAAGTCCGGTTTGAACTTCCGATCTGATATTTCGCCTGCGAGAACGCATTGTCAAAAATCTTTACGGTATTCACATAGATGGTGGAAGGAGATGTATAGGCGCCGCCTGTGACGGAAGCGGCTGCTGAAAACAGCCTCTGCATCTGGAATATCCATAAATATCCGATAATGCCGCCGGTATTCTCTGCGAGCCCCAGCTTTCCGATGCTGATGCAGTTATCTAAATAGAGATACGATGATCCTATGTTCGGCTGATACAAGGAGCCGACGATGCCGCCGTTACTTTCACGGGCAGATACGTTTCCGATATGGACACATCTCTCTATAATGCCATAGCTGAAAGTATCCGCTCTTCCGAGAATGCCGCCTGCATCGGTATTTCCCTGCACAATTCCGAGATTCATGCTGTCATAGACCGCTAAATGCTGATTGCTGCTCAAAAGTCCGATGATTCCGCCGGCAATTCCATTGCTGCGGACGAGACTGTCGGAAACACAGTTACATAATTTCAACAGCTTACTATGGTCATCCGAGGCACCGGTTACTTTACCGATGATGCCGCCGGCGGCATGATCTGCGGAAATCCGGCAGTTAATAGCCCGCAGATCCGTTCCGGTAAAGGGAGTTTCATTGTCAAACTCATTACTGTAATAGCCGATAAAAGCGCCGGCATTATCGGACGCGTCAAACGCACAGTTTTCGAGGGAAAGATCGGAAATGCTCCCGCCGGAGCAGTAGCCGATCAGGCCCAGATTACCAAAATCGGTGTCGTTATAGAGGCCTGCGATCACATGCCCGTTTCCACGGATATTACCGGAGAAATATACGGTGTCCCATACCTGCTTGCCGTTCTGGCTGCTGACAATGGTTCCGAAAGGAATCCAGTTGTAAATGGTATAGGTTCCGCTTAAAACATCGCCATACTCATCCACCACAATCGGGTTCATGATGATATCGGCCGTAAGATCGATATTGATCGATACCACTGGGAGAGAGAGGCCGGCGACCCCCGCCAGTTCAGTGTCCATCGGAACTGTCTGACATAAGCGTGCCTGTGCGCCGATAAGCGCCAGCAGCTCCTCGCGCGTGCCGACCTGATAATAGCCGTCCACCAGCGCCGGCATCGGATAGCCTTTCAGCTGCCCGAGCGTATAGCTTTTAATCTCGCATTCGGATGCCGGAATCGTCGCGATATAGTACGCGATCGGCTGCGTCGAAAGATAGGCTGTATCCGGGTCTAACGGATTCGTAACTAACGACAGACGCGCCGTATAGTCTCCGGGGCCGTCCGGCCGCGTAAAGGTCTTATATTTGATGCTCTGCTTATATTCTGTCTTCGCAGCGAGACCGTCGTAAAGCACATAGAAGGTCTCTATTCCCTTCTGCGAAAGCCAGCCGTTATCGATAAAAACTTCATAGTCGACACCGGAAAAACTGTTTTCCTCTGCATTCAGGTTCGCGGAATAAGCGCCGTCCTGATTTAACGTAACCGATGCATGCGCATGGCAGGTCGGGCAGTCCGCCATCAATGTTAATCCGTCAGCCGAATATTCCCAATGATGCCATACGGCGCTCAGGCTGATCGGAGCTGTAGAGGCCTTAATAGTGGCTGTCTTCTTTCCGGTATAAACTTCCAGCGAAACTGATCCGAAATTCTCCGCTTCCGTCGGGACCGTGTTATAGGTCTTCTTTCCGCTCGGGCTCTTAAACGCGAGCCGCACTAACGGGAAGGTAGAATCCCACCCCTCCGACTTCTTAAAAGAAATCGCCGGGGTATCAATGCAGAGACAGTAATCCTTTTCGGTTACCGTATCCTCTTCTACGCCGTCAATCACCATCCAGACCGATTCCACCTTATGACACTTCGTGCAGACCGCGTAAATCCGGTTCCCTTTCACCTGATAAGCGAAGGTATGGCTGCAGGAAGCGGCTCTGTCGCCTAAGGATTCTCCCGTATAGGTGTACGGATTCTGAATCACTTCCTTGCTCTCGGTCTCTTTTCCGCTGATCAGCGAATGTTTTACGGCCTTAAAGCTCATTCCGTCTTCGCCGTCAATGATCTGATAGAACGCTCCCGAAAAAGCACCGACAGAACGCTCGACTGTAGAAACCGCGAGGCTCTCACTAAGGATCCGCCAGGTCTGATAATAGCCTGTGTAAGTCTGGAAATATCCGCCTCCGCCATAGATTCCGAAGTCCGGTTCCTGCACGGAACGGCAGTCGGTCATGCACTTACAGCCGAAGGCTTCATCATTGTCAATCGGCATCGGTGCACCGATCATGCCGCCGGTATACCAGCCTTCGGCATCCTTTATCGAATAGCAATACTCAATCCGCGTATCGCCATAATACCGTTCCGCATCACCGGCCCGGTTCGTATACGGGTCCGGGATCAGGGCTTCCAGTTCTTCTAAAGTCGTTCCGGACGGATCGGTAAGGTTCAGATAACCGATGATGCCGCCCGCATAAAAATAGCCCTTGACCGTTTCGATATTCGCGCATTTTTTAAGAAAAAGCCGCTGATAGAAGTAATCGGCTTCGCCAATGATGCCGCCGCCGTTATTCTCGCCTTCCACGAGTCCTGCATTGAGGCATCTCTCAATCGTGACGACCGTGCCGCCATTCATCTGACCGATGATTCCGCCGGCATTCTGATGAGCGAAAATGCGGCTCGTCGATACGCAGTTCGAAAACGTCAGGTAATTCCGTTTATTTGTATAGGTTTCTTCTGAAGCAAAGAGATCCGTTATTTCAGTAGTTTTGCAAAGTCCGACGATTCCGCCGGCATTTTTTCCGAAAATATAGCAATTATTCGAATATAAATTCTGGAGAAGGATCGCATGCCCGTCGTTGCTTGACAGGTCCAGCGCGCCTACAAAAGCGCCGGCCGAGCCGGTCCAGGCCGCTCTGAATACGCAGTCCGACAGCGTGAGATCCGTAATCGTGCAGCCTTTTCCATAGCCGACGAGGCCGCTGTACGGGCTTCCATCGTTCTGGTAAAGGCCGAAAATCGTATGCCCGTTTCCTTTAATGATACCGGTAAAAGGCTTCTCCGCCGTTCCGAACGGAGTCCAGTTAAAAAGGAGCGGATCGCATAAGAATACGGTTCCGTTCTGATCGACCGTGATCGGGTTATAGACGATATCGCAAGTGATTTCGATTTTTGCGTCCAAGCCGAAATTCGCCGTCACAAACGCCAGTTCCTCTGCTGTACTGACCTGATAATAGCCGTCTTCGGAAAGGACAGTCGACTTTTTCGCTGCAGCCTTCTCCTCCGCCGTATGGTCAATCGTGAGAAAATCCCGCGCTTCCGAAGAAACCTGATAGAAATAGATTTTTTCAGAGGAAACGCCAATGTTCGTCGGATCTGAGGGTGTCGAAAGGATGACGAGGCGCGCGGAATAAGAGCCCGGCGCAGTCGGCGTGACAAACGAGGAATATACGGTTCCGTCTGCTGTCAGCCCCTCGTAAAGAATGTAGAATGAATCGATATACGGCTGCTCATTCCAGCCCTCCGCGCGAAAAAGTGTGGCATCGGTCATGGAGAGTCCGGTGCGGTTCTCTAAAAAGAGTCCGTCAGGATCTAAAGAAACCGAGGCATTTGCGTTAATCTGACTGTTCTTCGCGCGAATCGTCAGGCCATCCGCTGAATAGACCCATCCGTTCTGACCTTTCATTTCTGTGGAAGACGCTACCGCGCTGAAGGCGGAAAAGGCGATTCCGACAGAAGCGGCCAGTACGAGAGCCGTCAGGATTATGGATAAATAGCGGTTTTTGCTATGTTTATTTTTCATTCTCTTATCCCTCAACTTGAACCTTCTTTTCATTCTCAGCCGCTTCTTTCGCCCGGTTTTCATTTTCAGCTGCAGCTTTTTCCCTGGCCTGTTTCCGATACTGGACCTCTACCAGAATCAGAATCGGGACAAAGGTGAAGATCGGCAGGTGAAGTCCGATATGGCTGTAGGAGGACTGGACCAGCGCATTGAAAATACCATGGTAGGTCATCGCGACTGTCAGAAGTGCCAGCGTTCCTGTGACGAACAGTTTCCGGCGTTTATAGATCAATGACATTCCGAGTCCGACCACTGACGTGCAGACGCCGTGCATCAGGCTCGCGCCGAAGACACGCGCCAATGCGGAAAGCGGCCCCCAGCTGCCCATCTCGGAAATCAGAATATAGGCGTTCTCGATAATAGCGAAACCGATACCGACCGCCATGGCCATCGGCACAATCCTTTCTTTCTCGTCTGAAATCGTGACAGCGAACAGGAAAACCGGAATCGCTTTCGCGATTTCTTCGGTCATCGGGGTATAGATCGTCGTGATCTCGAAGATCCGGCTCGCGCCGATAGCCTTCCGGATCAGTCCGTTCACTGCGCCGGCAAACATACACATAAACATACCGACGACTAAAGATGCAACGACGACGCGCGCTCTTCCCTTCATCAGGAACAAGGAGAGCGCCATCGGTAAAGCGATACAGATAAAAAGATTCCACATCAAAGAGTCCATTTTCTGCTGCCTCCTTTCAAAACCGGAATGACGGCGAACGCCCATAAGCCTGTAAGAAGCGCGCCGATCCCGAAGAGCGTCAAGTTCCCGATCTCCTCGCCGACACAGAGAAGTACAAAGGAAAGCGTTCCGCCGAGCGTCAATGCATTGTACCCGCGGATCGATTTTAAAATACCGAAGTCCACATCCGGGAAGATAAGATGCTTCAGGTTATAGTATGAGGAGACCATCGTGACGGCGAAAATGATCAGGTCAGAAAAGATGACCGAAATATCATTCTTATGAAGATACAGAAAAACGCCTGCCGCGAGAATCAATGCCGGAGCAGCGAGCGGAATCAGCCGATACTTTACGTCTTTCTTTTCACGGCCGTCTACCAGGCCGTCCATCTGCCCGAAAGAAGCCGACAGAAGGAAAAGGAAGCATCCGACATCGCCCAGTACGGAAAGATCAAACCCCTCCGGCAGGTTTCCGGCTGTCAGCCAGAAGACCAGCTCATAAATGCGGCCTAACATCATACAGCCGAGTGCCGAAACTACCAGCTGGTTAAAGAACGCGGCCTTTTTCCGATAAAAACAGATCGCGCCGAAAATAAAGCCGAATAGCGGACCTGTCACCAGCAGCATCTGTGCGATGCTGATCCAGAGGTCCTGCTCGGTCAGTATATTTTCCAGACTTGAGACCATTTGATACTCCTTCGCTTAAACACCAGATATTGTGTCCAAATTGTGAACTTTGCCCAAAAAACCACAATTATTTCCAGATTTGAGTATATCATTTTGACAAATAATAGCAAGGCGCTAAGCCGCTTTTGAGGGCTTCTATCCTGTGAAATGTTTGTGTCCTCTCACTGCTTGTCAAAGAAATCGCCAATAATTGCCAATAGAAGGCAAAAGCGATCCAGTCACCCGCGACAGAAAAACACCCTGATAAGAACGTTCCTGTTCTTATCAGGGTGAAATAATCTTTTTATTATAAAGACGGCATCTTTAGCATGGGAGAATCTGATTTTCGGTTTTTCCCTGCGTCGAGACCGGCTCACTTATGATTTCTTCTTTTTCGTAATCAGCACGACTGCGCCTGCGATTGCGAGAAGAATAACCGCTCCGACAATGATAAAGACTACAAAGGTCTTTTGACCGCCTTCGCCGCCCTCACCTGGCGCATCGCCCGTCGCCTCTCTGCTTCCTTCCTTCGAGGTCTCCGTTTCTTCGGTTTCGGTTTCGCCCGATTCCTCGTCCGGCCTTCCGGTAGAAGAAGTGTCTTCGGCTGTTTCGTTATCGGTTTCCGCATCACTTCCCTCAGCCGTTTCCTTCGAGGGAGCTTCTGTGGGTTTCTCAATCGGCGCGTTGCAGATGACGCAGCGGTCGCCGGAAGCATTGGCCGTATGAGCCGCCTGGTCGAGCTTTTCATCGCAGCTCTTTAACACGCACGCGTGCCAATGATTCTCACTGTCATACACCCACGCGGTGGAATCGGTCGCATGGTCCGAATGGCCGATCACGATGCTCTCAAGCTTCTTCTTCGAGATATCGAAATCCTGCCCGCATCTTTTACAATGATAATGCCCGAGGGTTCCGTCCGAATCATGTGTCGCCGAAATCTCAGGGATAAACTCCCCGTAATCATGCCCCAGTTCATCCAGGATACAGGAAGAATGGTCTGAAATCAGCGTGTTCCCTGAGGCATCCGCGAACCAGCTTCCGCAGCCGCAGACATAGAAGGTTTTTGAATAGCCGATCTCGGTACAGGTAGCAGGCTTCGCCGAGACTTGCGTCAGATAATGGGTATGCGTCGGCGCAGTGACAACCACCTTCGCTCCGCTGACAATGCTCGTTTTTCCTGTGGTCGTGTCATAGATGCAGAGGGCAATATACCCTGTATTACCGACGTTTTTTCCTTTGATCGCGCCTGTGTTTTCATCTACGTCGAAATAATCCTGATCAGCTATCTGATAAGGATTTCCGTAAGAGCCGGACTTATAGGAGGCCTCTTTATAAACGATTTTATAATCTCTCTGCGCAGCAGTCGGGAAAATCGACACAAGCGACGTGAAAGACGGTATCAGCACCTCGTTCTGCTCCAGTGTAATGGAGGAAGGAGTGACATTCGAGGGCTTGATGGAAACCACATACTCATCAATATGCTTCGTTGAATCAATAACGATAATCTTATAATATCCGTACCGGTCCGAGGAGCCGTCCACATCCGCACTGAGATAATAGGTTCCCTGCTTCGTAAATACAGCCTTCAGCTCACTGGAATATTCGCTTCCGCCATTCTGGGAACTGACCGTCGTCACATACGGGCCTCCGGAATTACCGACACCGGAAAAATCTACGGCCGCGCTTCCTGAAAGTTTCCAGATATGCTTTCTCCACACGTTTGCGTTTGACGGTCCTACGACCAGCGTAGGCTTAAATGTGACGGAGGACTGTCCCATTAAGTCAAGGATAATCGTATCATTGTTCTCATACGCCGCCTTCGCATAGAGGAGCTTAATGCTGTCATACTCCATCGAGCTTTTATAGCCGGTATAATAGGAGGCGGAAACGATCTCGCTTCCTGCGCTCTCCGTATCTGTAGCTCTGAATCTGGAATAGATGGTATAAGTCGTATCGCCGGTAATTGCGTCCCCGTTCTCATCCGAATAGAAGCTGAGATCGCCCATGTCGGTCGGATATTTCGCCAATGTGCTCCACTGCGCCTCGGTTGGCGCCGCAGAGGATTTCATTAAAACAAATTCCTGCAGAAGATGCGTGTCTGAATTGATGACAGCGCAGACCCCCGGACCTGAGACGAACCTGCAGGTAAAGCCGCAGGGTGAAGCCATCACGCTGTTCTTCCGGACAATCTTCGACTCGCTGACCACAGCCCCCTGATAAATCGGAGAACTGATCTTTACGCGGATCTCTTTCCCGATCAGTCCGACGCCGGGCGTTAACTTATCATCGCTGATAGAGCCGTACTTCTTAACTTTCTTTACCGATTCAAACTGCCCTAAGCTGTTCTTATATTCCCAGGTGACCGTGAGATTCCAGGTGTCCTCCACATCGCCGCTACGAACCATCTGAGTCTCCTTCCCGACTACCGGGTCTGCCGGAAGGATAACGCTTCCCTGGAGCGATAAATCACTGACCACCCGGAGCTTCAGCATTACGCCGAAATGCTTTCCATCCGCTTTTCCGTTCTGAACCTGGGCTACCAGCTGAATCGTGCCGGGCTTCGGCTCATAGCCCTTCATCGGCTCCAGAAGCAGATATCTTTCGCCCCTCGTAAGATAGTAATTGGTCCCGCCGTCATCATAAACACTCCACTCAATATACTGATTCGTCGCATTCAGCGGCTGAACAGAAACAAAGTCCGAAAGATAGATCGACCGTCCGATAAGGATCGCATCCGGATAGATCTCGACTTTGGTCACGGGGATTCTTTCTGCCGGCTTATCAGTATTCACCTGGTAGATCAGGTCAATGTACTCATGGGTGTCGTCATAATTGTCGACTGCATGCGGGGAAAGCACCACCTGCTCCCCGTTCACCTTCATGGAAACCGTGAAACCGGAGAAATCCGCAGCATTGGTACTGTCCGAAAATGCTGTTTTCGGATAATTCAAGGAATGAAGCGTCAGTCGCAGATAATAGGTGCTGCTTTCTGCGAAGGTCAGCTGCTGTGAGCTATAGGAAAAGGCTTCCCTGTAATCTTTTCGGGAACGGTTGATATTCCACTCCAGAGCGACCACCTTATAGGAGTCTCCCTTTACCACGGGGTTACGGAGATTCGCATAATATCCGGCGCCGGCATAGATATCGAGTTCCGATTCCATCGGGCAGGGCGAAACCAGCTCGCGGGCCGATGAAACGACCGGAAGTACACCCGCTAAAACAGCAGGTGCCAAAATGATGGTAACTAAAAGGATGCTGAGCAGACGGATTACTTTCTTTTTCATAAAAATCTCCCTTATAAATGATTAAGGACACACCGAAAAATGAATATATCATTTTTTCTAAAAAACTGTCAACCATCGGCTGTTATGACGGAAAAGCGCATTCTGCCATGGCTGAAAAGCCCCGCTCTGTTATCGTCAGAAACTGCATTCTGCGGCTTCGTATTTAGCGGAAAGAATCCCCAATGCCCTCTCGAAGTTCTCCTCTTTCACGAGGATATAATCTGTATTATAGGTTGATACGGCGAATATGCTGATTCCCTCCGCTGCGAGGATTCCTGAAATCTCCGCCAGAATCCCGACCAGCGAAAAATCCAATGTTCCCTTTACTCGGAATGCTTTCCAGCCATGTTCGCATTCAAGCGTCTTTTCCGGTGTATCTTCTGTCCGGCAGACTAAAGAGATCTCTTCATCGGTTTTTTCAAGGAAGAAAAACGCTTTTCGGAGATCGGGCTCTTCGGTATCCTCGATTTTACATACCGTAAAATCATAGGGCAGAGGCTGAATTTCCAGCTGCTTCAACGGGTTAAGCGTTGTCAGTTGCTGCTCGGAGCCGTATGCCTGTAGTCTTTCTGACTCGCTTTCATAGACTTCCGGCCGACGGTGCGCATTGCCCCAGACTTCGCGGTTCCGGTATTCACGGAGCATCGAAAGGTCCAGGTCCGCCGTAAAAACGCCCTCTCCTTTCCCGGCTTCAAAGACGCAGGTGTCACGGCTTCCCGAAAGCTCCGGAAGGTAGGCGACGCCGTCAAACAGCGTTGAGTGACCGTTACAGTCCGGGTGCGGCGAAGGATAATTACAGGTGGCGACCGCGAGCATATTTTCAAATGCCCGGGCGCGGAGCTGCGAAAGCCGGTTGATCTCCATCGGGCAGGCGTTCGGGACGAGAATCAGCTCCGCCCCTTGAAGCATCATGATCCGCGCGCTTTCCGGAAACTCCCGGTCATAGCAGATCATAGCGCCGACTTTTACGGGGCCTTCTTTCGTGTCGAGATCTTCTGTAAAAAACCGGTCTCCGCCCTCCAGAACGCCCTCGTCATCCGCTTCGCCGAAGTCACAGATGTGGACCTTCGAATAGCGGAATACGGGCTTCCCGTGCCGGTCAAACAGGCAGACCGTGTTCCTCGGTTTCGGCTCATGCGTCTCGAGAAAAGTGATGGCGATCGCCATATCGAGTTCCTGTGCGAGCTCCGAAAACCTTTTTACAAACAGACTGTCGGCAGAAACCGACTCTTTTTGAATCTCCTTTTCGTCATGCGAAAACCTGTACCCATGGCTCCACATCTCCGGGAACAATGCAATATCCGCGCCCTTTTCTTTCGCTTCGCGGCACGCACGGATGCCCTTATTCAGATTCTCTTCGAGGGTTTCTCCCGGAAGCAGCTGAAGAAATGCAATGGTAAGTTTCATGGTCATCACGCTCCAATATTATTTCATATATCCGCCATTTTTAACAGCGGCATTTTGGTTTAACAACAGCCATTCTGGTTCAATAGCATTATGTCTTACCCGCGATTATTCTGCAACTACTTCTTAGACTTTTTATGGGTAAACAAAAAGACTGTCAATATATTCCCGAAATCTAAAAACCCCCCGAATCCAGATTCTTCTGGATTTCGGGGGATTATATCTTAAATCATGAAATTCGTAAGGTCCGCCGTGACACTTTTTCGTGTCGTTGGAAACCGTCTTTTAGGTGTCGTCGGGAACTGTCTTTTAGGTGTCGTCGGAAACCGTCTTTTAGGTCGCATGAACGGTTATTTCGTTTATGCGCGGCCTCTGCTGTCCTTGTCATAGTACTTATGCGTGAGAAGCAGTACCAGAATCACGATGATGATCAGGCGGGCAATTCCGTTTGAAATCTCTGCAAACTGAATCGTCCCCGACAATGCCATGATCAGATTAACCACTTCAAGTGCCGCGAGAATCGCCCCCAGACAGTAAGAGCGTTTCTTTCCGAGGTTCTCTGCCACGCAGAGGATGCAAAGAAGACCGAATGACAGCGCAGTCAGCACGATTGAAATCGGCGACGCTCCTATGGATGCCATTCTGCCGATGGAGGCAAGCATTGCTGCTCCAGTCAGGCACTCAAAGCATCTTAACAGAAGGCCGACGCTCTTCGTGGATCCCATGGCGGAATAGACAATGCCGCAAAAAAGCGCCAATAAAATCAAAACAGACGAAATGAGATAGGTTCCGTACTCCGAAATCCCTTTCTGGGTGGCCAGGCAGTAGATTACTAAAACAGCAGCACCTAACATTAAAATAAATGAAATCAAATTGCTGATCGTCTGACTCTTATTCATTTCCAACCTCCTTCAAAATGCAAAAATACCTTTATAGCTGTATTATAGCACTTACTTTGGCAGTAGACAATAAATATAGATCCGGCATTTTAAATTTCATGATAGAGGAGAAAAAGCAGGGATTTATGTCAAAAAACAGGCGCACCGTCGAAGCGGTGCGCCTGTTTTTACAGCGTCACTGTAAATCTTCTTTCTTTTCGCGTTTCTTCTTTGAAATGAAAGCAATGATCACTGCGAGAATAAACAGAATGATTGCGATCCAGATAAACAGGCAGATTCCGAGCGGCTGAATCGGGCAGATGCCGCAAAGCTTACATCTCTTTGCAAGTTCTGCTTCCGCTTCGTCCAGCTTTCTCAGAAGCTCGTCGAGCTTCAGAAGCGTCTCGTTCTTCATCGCCTTCTCTTCCTCAGTGAGGTTCGAATCACTGATGGTGATCAGGTTCATCTTCGCGGTTTCAATGCTCATACGGTCCGCAGAGGACACAGTTTCGAAGTTGATTTCTGCGAGCGTTTCATTCACCGTGCTCAGCGTATTTCCGGCTTCGTCCAGCGTCTCAAGTAACGCTTTCAGCCGCTGAAGGATTTCGTCATTGTCAGCCTTCTCTTCCTCGGTGAGGTTATCATCTTCGATCGCTTCGAGCGCTGCCTTCACATTCTCAATGTCCTCCCGGTTCTCGGAGGTTACATTCTCAAGGACATACTGCTCGATGGTCGTTTTGACTTCCTCTAAAGCCTTTTCGGTCGCTTCGACCTTCTCGGCCAGTACTTCACCGCGGTCGAGAATATCTTTCAGCGCCGCTTTTTCTTCCGGCATCGCGTCATCTGTATCGAGCCCGCCGATAATCTCTTTAATCTTCTCGATAATCGGCAGAGTATCACGCGTTACATTTTCTTCGGTGATGTTTTCCAGTTCCTTCACCAGCGAGTCAATCGTCTTCATCGTAACCGTGTAAGTGACGGTGTTCTGCGAATAATCGGTTACAATGATGGTGTAAACATGATCCACATTGCCGGCCAGCTGGAATTCAGTAACTTCCTCGCCGTCCAGCGTCACAGTCTTCACGCCGGAAACAGCGTCCGACACTGTAAAGCTCTGGGTGGTGTAATAAGTCTCGCCGTCAGCGATTCCGGAAATTTCCGGAGCTGCATTATCAATGACAATGCCGTTTGAGGAAAGGTAGCTTACGTTTCCAGCATGGTCGGTCAAGCGGACATAGATCACATAAGCGCCGTTCGGCTCGAGGCTGATAGCCTTCGCATAGGTGTTCCACTTGGTATGATTCCGGACTTCCTCTTCCGTCAGCGCTCTTTCGCTGATTAAATACTCTACGGATTTCACGCCGGAGCCTGCATCAGCTGCAGAAACGGTAATACTCGGAGTCTCCTGGAAGAAAAGACCGAAGGCGATCTTCGACAGGAACGACTTGAAGGAGTTTGCGGCGACCATGATTTCGCCGGTAGGAGCCGTGATGTCCTCGACTCCATTCACTTCGACAATGTAGTCCTCTTCTGCCGAGAAGGTGTAATCGCCGTTTTCGTCAAAGATAACCGGAGCGCCGTTCAGCATAACGGTCTCTTCGAGCGTTGCGGTATAACCGGGCTTCATCTCATAATGGAGCGTCACGCTGTCATTCCAGCTGGCCTCGGTATGGGTAGTTGTAAGGATATAGCCGACCTGTTCCGTTTCTTCCGGAATGGTGACATTCAGCTTTCTGCCGGCTTCGATGACGACAGAATCAGAGTCAGAGGGGTTATGATTATCGTCAGCCTTCAGGCGGATATAGTACTTTCCGTCAGAGAGACCGGTCACTTCGGTGGCGTCTGTCGGAACAGAAATCCACTCGCCGCCCTGAATACGGTATTCCATCTTATCGTTCAAGCCGGTAATGGTTCCGTCATTCTTCGCATCAATCGTTTCATCAGTGCTGACCGGAGAACCTTCAAAGTCCTGCTCAGCCTTCAGCACCTGAATCTGAACCTGCTTCGTGAATGAATTGAAATTCAGCGCGTCATCTGGCGTAAAGGTAACGGTGTAATAGGTTGCATTGCTGTCAGCAACCACCGGATAGATGGTGTCGCCGTCATTCCAGGTGAATTTGCCCGGAATTTCTTTACTGTTAAAGAATGCGGTTCCGCTGATCGTGGAGTTATTCAGCTTATCGCCATAGGTGATCGCTGATCCGAAGGCCGCGCCCACAAGCGATGCTTTCGTAACTTCAAACTCGACAGAAGCTGTAGCGGTGCCGATGGTGAAGCTTGCGCGATAGAAGCCTGCGTTCACCACGCTTTCGACAGCGGCAAACTCTCCGTCTGCCTTTTCTTTATAGCTATAGCTGATCGTCGGCAGAGAAGTCTGTCCTGCCAGAGTCGTTTTGCTGAGGGTTGCAGCTTTCGCCGATCCGTCATAGGTCAATGCTTCAGGCGCAAGGATCGTGACGGAAGTGTTCTCGGTATTATCGCAGGTTCCTACCGTATCCGTGCAGGTGGCGGTCAATGTAGCGCCGCTGGCACTGTAGCTCCAAGCATGCTCATGAGCGCGAAGCTTCACTACCTGTGCGTCGCCGGAAACGGTATTGACTGTTTTAAAGTTTGAATCGTCGCTTACAAAGAAGCTTTCATAATTAGCGCTGTTATTTCCGGTGATGGAAACGCGGTTCGCGGCCGTCGGTGCCACTGCGGTCGTCACGCCGACCTTCATGCCGGTCTTCGGAGCAGAAGCGCCCGTAAGCACAGCTACCGTCTTATCTTTCGGAAGATAGAGGTTGCTGCCGTTATTGCCGCTGATATCGATGTTTCCGCCGAGAGAAAGTGTACCGTTTGTCAGGTAGACGCCGTCTCCTTTTAAGGCCGCGTCATTTTTCGTAACGATACCGCCCGTCAGCTGAGTCGAACCACCGCGGACCATAATACCGCCGGCGTGGGTAGTGGACCGGTTGTAGCTGATCTCGCCACCCGTCATATAGAATTTGACACTGCCCTGAATCTGAACAGCAGCGCCGTATTTTTCACTCGTGCCATTGCTGCAGTTAAACTGAATCCGGCCGCTCTTCAGCGTCAGGATACCGTCCTCATCTGTGTGAATGGCGCCGGCACCTGCTCTCGTGCAGATATTTCCGTACAGATTTGCGCCGTCAATGGTGCAATTACCATGTCTGACAAACATACCGCCGCCGAACTCAGCCGTATTACCGACTACATTGCCGCCGTAGAGATAAAGGGTACCGTCATCATAGATACCGGAGCCGCTGGCCGCGTTTGCGCCGGTGATAACACCACCCGAAACGGTGATGATATCCCCTGTTTTCGGCATTTCGGTTAAGGTTTCCACTGCTTTTGCATTCGCAGTTTCATCCGTTAATTTCCAAAGACCGCTCTCTTCAACCTTAAAATTATGCTTTGAAGATTCATTACAGTCGGTGATGACCACACTGGTATTTCTCGCCACGTTAATAATGCGAACGCTGCCGCTTGAACGGATTACATGACCGTTTAAGCAAAGATGCGTTCCGTCTGCCGGCGTCCAAGTCTTCGATATGGTCACATCGCTCGTGAGATAATAGTATCCGGCCGTGGTCGGAAGAGACGAAGTTGCCGTCCAGACCTGAGCTTTATTATGGCCTGCGCCGGTGCAGCCGTCTTCTCCGCAGTCGCAATGCTGGTGGAGGCGATTGACCGCCTGATCTTCATCCGATAAGATTTCCGCGTTAGCATCTCTGGTATCCTCAGACCATTCTACGAAGTAACCGGGCATCTTATGGGTAGCATTGTTAATATCATTCCATCTTCCGGCACCAGGGAAATGGAGCATCAGCAGGTATTCGCCGCTGCTGCCGCTTCCGTTCGGTTCGCCGGAGTTCCAGAAAGTAAAATAGCTGTTGATCGTTTGTCCTGCTTCCGGACCGCAGACCCAGTACCAGGTAGATCCGCTGCTCGCAGGAATAATGCTGCCGCCAGTATAGAAGGTATCGCCGTTCAGTGATGCATGAGCCTGAGAAACACGGCCGCCGCCGCCCCAGCCCATCCAGCCGGTGATATTATCGAGAAGCGTGTTCTCTGCCGCGCTCGTGATGGTGGCGAGGTAACCCTTCAAGCCGTTAAAGGTCAGGCTCTTCGCCTGTGCATAAGCGTCTGAGAAGGTGATACTGCCAGAAGCGTTTTAATCATTTTTGGTTCCGGTTTTAACATAACCGTAATAATGTGCCACACCGTCCGCGCTGTTCTTCTGCGTGATGGTGATGGACTTTCCCTTCAGATCGATCGTTTCACCGGAAACGGTGACGGTTACGTTCTGAGTGGTCTTTCCACTGGCCATAGTGAATTTAGCAGACCGCAGCAATGCCTGCGCCGCTGCAGCATCCGCAACGAAGAAAGTCTTCGAATAGCCGGCCTGATCCTGAATGTCAGCTGCTTTCGAGACGCTGAAGGAGCCGGAATCGACGGTGATCATGATGCTACGGACATAACCCGTGACAGCCGCATTCGGATAGGTGAACTGATTCGTCGTATTGCTTACAGAAGCAAAATCCTTGAGCGCGACAGAGGGAACGATCTTCAGGGTTTTACTTGCAGATACATAATCCTGATGATAAACCGTGATCTGCTCCACATTGCCGATCATGCTGGCAGGAATGGTGATTTCGAAGTTCCGGTTCAGAACAGACTGCATATCAATCTGATGAACGGTATCACCGATCTTAATGCAGAACTTCTTCGTTTTATCAGAATCGCCCCAGTAGCCTTTAACAGTAGCGCTGCCGTCACTGTTGCCGGATGCACTGAGGTTACCGACCAAGGTCGAGAACGTAATATCATCTAAAAGGTTACCGCCGTCCGGGGTATTTCCGGTAGCGATAAATGCGAAACGTGTTACAGTCTGTCCGCTCGGAATTACATAGATGCCGCTGGCAGTATTCCAATTGTTGTTGCTCTGCGCGACGCTTAAAGCCGCGAGGTCAGAAGCATTGGCAAAAGCCAGCGTTCCGTTTCCGTTCGTGATTCCGTTATACTGATAAGTCGCGAGAGTTGCCGACTGAATATGCGCATTCACGCTGGAGTTAAGACCAGAGGCCGCGACAATTTTTCCGCCTGAATATTCCGGTGCGCCTACCTGGACATACATTCTCTGCGGATCGTCTCCGTAGCCTTTACGGGAGCAATGCTTCAGCGTCCAGCGGATAACATCTCCGCCGGTAGTCGACAGATCCTGATAGAGAACAGCGGAGTTAAATGCGTTCATTTCGACAAAGCCGCCGTTTCCGTTTCTGCCTACGCCAGAGCCACAGTAGTATTCAAACAAGCTGCCCACATAGATCCTGTTCTCGGTGGTGTTCCAGCCGCCGTTCGTACCGTTCGGGTAAGACTGGGAGATATACTCGCCCGTGAGGACATTGCCCGGCCAGGTGTTATAGGTGGTCCCGTTGTAGGTGTACGCCATATGGGGACGCGCGCTGAAATCACCGTTGATGATCTGTGTCGGTGAGTACGTGCTAGTGCTGTCCACGGCTACCGAAATCGTATCGGAAGCTGCGTAGACCGTTACATAATCGTCGAAGTGAATGGTTGCGAGAACCATCAGGGCCGCCAAAAGAACAGCCCACACTTTGCGGGTATTTCTCATCGTATGTTTCATTTTTTCAATCCTCCATTTTTTAGTCAGAAATTTTGGCGGAATTTCTGCTTAAAAAACAAATTTTAGCGGGACAGAGTCCCTACCCATTATGAGTAATTGGCAAATATTAACATATCGGATAAAAACATTCTTTTTGTGAAGAAATTTAAATAATCCTGTGAAAACACAGAAAAAATTCCTCTGTCGGCCTGATATGTACCCAGAATCCCAGGCAAATACAACTCTCAACAGAGGAATTTTAATCGATATTAAGTTTTTCGTCACATCATACTGATTTCTCAGAAAGAGAGTTCATCCGCCCTTATCACAGAGGGCGTGCTTTATGCTCTCCAGACATTTTTTACGACTTCTCGGTCCTCACCCTGATACGGGGCGATACCTTTGAAAAGATTCTCAAAGCCGCAGCGCTCCATAATGATGAGGGAGGCCGTGTTATCTGCCAGGCTGATTCCGTAGATTTCAGATATTCCGGCTTCTTTCGCGATAACCGGCAGGAAGGCCTTTACAGCTTCAGTCGCATAGCCGTTTCCCGTATACTTCTTCGCAATGTGATAGCCGACTTCCCACACGTCATCATCGAGCGGACAGAGCTGGACATAGCCCACATTGCTCTGCGTTTCTTTTACAATCACCGGATAGACCAACGGCCCTTCGAACCGGCCGTACTGCTCGATCAGAAACTCCAGCGTCTCTTCCGCTTCCTCGACCGTCTCCCAGACTTCGTCCGGGACAAATCTCCGGTTATCCTCGTCCAGAGAATTCTCCTGAACCGTCTGTGCCATATCCATCGTAAATTCTGTAATAATTAATCTTTCAGTTTCAATTAACATTTCTCCACCTTTACTCCCACCGGAAGACCTTATCCATCATTTTTTCGTCCTTCATGTGGATCACAAAATCCCCTTCGATGGTCTTTCGCTCCTCTCCATCCTGGTACATCAGGAAATACCTCGATGTGAGATATCCCTGGTAGCATCTCGCATCATAGATATTCACGCACACTACTTTGAGATCCCCCTGCAGAACAATTTCGTTCCTGCTGACAGCAGACTGAATGATTTCAGCGGATTTCCGGTTGAATGCATCAATCGCCTCTTTGGCCGCCGTGAAGAAGGGACTGTTTTCAGGGGCTCGCCAGCCGGCGAGATCCACCGGCCGGATAGCCGAAAGAATCACGGGGCGTTCGGGAGAATGGAACGAATCGATTCCGGCCTGAATCAGCGCATTCACCAAAAGCGCGCCGGTGTAATAGCTGGAGATCCTGATCGGAAATAAAGACTCCGGTTTCGTCATGGTCACCCGCATATCTTCTGCCAAAGACAATGCCTTTTCAGAATCCAGCTGCTTCAGCGTCTGCCACTCCACGTAGTTCGCCGTTCCTTCGATTTCTTCAACCCTGATTTCATATAAAAACTCATACGGATACTTTTCATGGCGGAACTTTCTCAAAAGCAAAAGCTCATGAAAAGATGCTTTTTCAAAATGCTCCAGCAGCTCAAGCAGAAGTTCATTCTCACGCAGTTTATAGCCTAAGTTCTCCGCATTGTACTGATAACGATACAATGCTTCCATCTCATTCGCCCAGCAGTCCCAGCCCTGAATCTGCTGAAATCCATGAAACATCTCATGAACGATTTTCGAGGTCAAAACCGGGAGGTCAATCTCCTCCTCATCTGCCATCCAGATGGCAATCTGCTCTCCCTGATAGCAAATGGATGTGTTCGCGCAGAAATCATCCGTTTTTTCGATATACTGCCCGTTAAAAAAGCATTGGTTCTGATTAAATAAGGCAAATTTCAGCGGCGAAAAGCCCGGCCAGATTTTTTCGAAATCCAAGCCTGAAAGGGATTCTTTAATCTGAAAATACAAGGTCTCTAAGTTCATATCTCTATCTTCAAATGGATGCGTGGACACCTTTTTGATGTTTTTGTGCATACACAAGTGCAACCAATCCGATAAGCGAAAGGATCATAATCGCGAAAATCAGCATCAGGTGATTCGTGTCGCCGGTCGGCGGCGCAGGTGCCTCAACATCTTCATAAACGAAGGCGTACGTCGAATACTTCTTCGCATAGACTGTGATCGTGCCGGCCGTCGTATCATATGCGACATACTCGCCTGCCGTGTTCGGCGTCTTCGTGAGCTCTTCCACCTTAGCGGTTTCGCCGGCCGCCGTATGCACACGGTATACCTGGACTTTATCCTTCTGACTGAAGTCAAACTTATAGACGATCGCAATCAGCGTATCATTCTTATCGCCGATGTTCTCTTCCGTCGTGCCGGTGCTGGTCTTAATGATGAGCATGAGGTCCGTATCCGTGTAAACCACTTTCTTTTTCGTTCCGACCGTCCCTGTGATCAGCGTCTTGTCGCTCTGCGGCACTTCGCCGCCCGTCCGGATTTCGACATCCAGCTGTTTTCCGCTGTATTCGGTTTTTCCGGAGAACTGGGTGAAGACAGCCTTTACATTTGTAGGATCTGCTTTTACATCAGCAGTGTCTGTGCTGACCGCGAGAGATCCCGGCACACAGGTGACTGCGTAATTATCTGCTCCTCCCGTCACAGTCGGGACAATGCTGTACACGCCCTGCGCCGTCGGCGCGAGGGTATTGAAAACATATGTAATCTCGTCGGTTCCGATGAGGCCTTCCACCTTCGCGGTAAACGTAGGAACGCTTTCCCCAAGCTTCATGCTCTTATCGTCCGCCGTGATCGTGACTGTCTTCTTTTCGATCGTATATTCCACGGATGCGGTCCGGGCATCGGCTCCGGAACCGACCGTGATGCAGGCCTTATAGGTTCCGGCTTTGACAGGCGCAGCAGTCAGCGGAGTCGTTTCCCAGCCGGTCCCGTCGGCGGTCTTTGCATAATATTTGATGTTATCTGCAGAAACGGTCAAGCCGCCGAGCGTGGTCGCAGAAAGGGTGGCATTTTCACTCTTTCCGGTTTCGCCATAAGTCGTGAGCGTCGGTTTCTGAATGGTCAGCGTGGTATCCGTGATGCTGCAGGTCCCGACCGTACATCCGCACACTGCCTTAATCGTGTCAGCATTGACGGAAGCGTCAGCCGCATGATCCTTATAGGTCCAGCTGTGCGTATGGACAGCCAGTTTTACGATCTGGGCCGAACCGGTTCCGTCATTGATGACGGAATAAGCTTTGTTGTCGCTCGAGAAATAGCTGCTGTAGTCAGCGCTGTTCGCTCCGGTAATGTCGACCGGAGTGCCCTCGACAGGCGTGGATGCTGTCGTCACGCCGATGAGCGCGCCGCTTTCCAGATACTTGATGGTGCCCGAGCCGGTGCCGACG
>DCGM01000033.1:2020-4754 GCA_002315255.1 Lachnospiraceae bacterium UBA1778 | reverse complement strand
AGTCAGATAGACATTATTCGTAGTGGCCGTTTCGCCGGTGCCTTTGGTGTTGTCCGTTACCTTTGCTTTGCCGGAGACCTTCATGGTAGCGTCGTTGTACACGCCGCCGCCGGTGCCGCTTGCAGTATTGCCGGTAATGCTGCCGCCGGTCATGTTGAAGGTGCCGCCGTCGATATTGGCCACACCGCCGCCGCCAATGTTGGTCGATGTATTGCCGGTAATGGAGCCGCCGGTCATGGTGAAGGTTCCCTTAATGTTGGCTACACCGCCGCCGAAGCCTGCGGAATTACCGGTGATGGTGCCGCCGGTCATAGTAAGTGTACCTTCAGAGTTATATACACCGCCGCCGTAGGAGCCCTTTCCCTTAGCCGATCCTGTTCCGCCGGTGATCTTGCCGGTCTTACTGGCGCTGCTGTCCGCAATGGTCAGTGTCGCGTAGTTTGTAATGGCGTTATAGCGAATGCCTTCGACTGTACCCGTACTCGTCAGCGTTTTTCCGTTCAGATCAAGGGTGACTACTTTGCTGCGGTCAGTACTAGTGCCGACCTGCACGTTCTCGGTTGAGTCCGCGATCATCTTTACGGTCTGACCGTTTTCAGCTGCATTAATGGCTGCCTGGACCGTGCCGTAGACGCACCCCGTTTCTACGATCTTGGCAGCTACAAATCCGATCTTAAGCTGCTGGGTACTGCCTGAACCGGTGTTATAAACAGTATAGGTGTCATCGTCGCTGAAGAAATGATCGCTGTAATCAACGGAGTTTTCCGCCGTCGTGATCGACTGTGGAACGTCTTTTGTCGGCGCATCGGTGGTATTCACGCCCAGGAGCGCATCCTCCGCCAGAGCTGCTACCACATTGATGGGATGGTATGTCACCACACCCGTCTTACTTACACTTTTATATACTAAGACATTGTTTACAGTGACCTCTTCACCGGTGTCCATCGTGTTGCCCGTTATGTTCACAGTGCCCGAGAGCTTCATGGTGCCGTTTTGCATCAAGCCGCCGCCGCCGACTCCTGCGGAATTACCGGTGATGGTGCCGCCGGACATGATGAAGGTCCTGGCGTTATTAACTCCGCCGCCAAACTTTTCAGCCTCGTTTCCGCTGATGGTGCCGCCTTCCATGATAAATGTGGAACCGGCATCATTAGTGCAGATAACACCGCCGCCCTGAACAGCTGTGTTATTTGAGATCGTCCCCTTTTTCATGGTGAATGTGTTCTTGTAGGCGCACACACCGCCACCCCACCACGCTAAATTGTAGCAGATGGAACCGCCATCCATGGTGAAGCTTCCCCTGTTGTGCACGCCGCCACCGAGACCCTTTTCGGGATCGCTCGTGTTGAAGCTGATCTCACCGCCAAGCATGTTGAACGTGCCGAGGTTTGTAACGTTTCCGAAGCAATTGGTGTCTTTTTTTTCCGAAGTGTCATATCCCTTGTAAGTTACATTTCCGATTACCCTGCCGCTCTCCATTGTGAACTTGCAGCTTTCCGCATTGTAGACGGTGCCCCAGGTATTCACGTTTTTATCAACAATAGCGTGATTGAAGGCCCCGTTGCCAACGACATTTCCAGCCTTCAAGGTAAGGGTGCCGTAGTTGCTAAGTCCACCACCATACTGCCAATAGCCATTGGTGATAGCGCCGCCCTTGACGATGATAACGTCATCAGCCGCCGGGCGTGCCGTAAGGCTCTCATAAGCAGTTCCGCCGGCTGCATCGTCGTTCCATTTCCACAATCCATCTGAATCTACTACGTACTTATGCGAAGACGTGGTGCTGCCACTGTCTATAATGGTCAACGTGCCGTTGTTGGCTACGGTGGGTTTTGACCATGTACCCTTGAGTACCTTGCCGTTCAGATCCAGCGTCAACATCTGGGTGTTCGCAATTGTCACGTCCTCTTCGGAGTTCGCGATCATCTTTACGGTCTGACCGTTTGCAGCTGCGTTGATGGCTGCCTGGACGGTTTCGTATGTAATGCCTGTTTCAATGATTTCAGCGACCTTTTTTATACCGAGTACGATCTGCTGACTGGAATCTGATCCTCTGTTGTAAATAAGGTAGTCTGTATTGTCGCTAATGAAATACTCACTGTAGTTACCTATATTTTTCGCAGTTGACACCGGCGCGTCCGCTTCTTCCGTCGGAGCGGTTGCTGTTAAAACATGAATCTCCATACCCTTTGCAGGGTTGCTGACCGTCACGAGCTGCTGCACATTTTTGAAAACGTCCAGATACAGATTGTTTGCATTCCCGTTTTTGTCGGTATTGTTCTTGATCACTGCCGTTCCGCCAACGGTCATCAGACTCTCATTGTGAACACCGCCGCCGTTGCTGCCGGCCTTATTATCATAGATCTCACCGCCGGTCATATTGAAGGTTCCATAGGTTTCACCGGCATTCATATTACGCACACCACCGCCATTACCGGTTGCCGTGTTATTATAAATCTTACCGGCTGACATTGTGAGCGTACTGTCTCTGCCATTGTTTATTCCGGCGCCGGAGACTGCTGTATTACCAAAGATCGAGCCTCCGGTCATGGTGATTGACGAAGTGTTGCCGTCATCATCCCCTTCACTGTCTAAAGCACCGCCGGGACCGGACAGATTACTATTGAATATGATCGAGCCTCCGCTCAGGTTAACAATACCGGCCATATTATACACACCGGCACCAAACGGATTTCTGCCCATCATGGCTTTCTTAACGGTATTCCCGACCACG
>DCGM01000033.1:0-2001 GCA_002315255.1 Lachnospiraceae bacterium UBA1778 | reverse complement strand
ACGCCACCGCCATCTTCAAAAATCACATAATATTTGCACACACCGGCGCCACCGCAGGACTCCGCTTTAGAACTTAAAGTGTTTCCTATTATATTACCGCTTTTTAAGGTGAATATCCCTATGTTGTATACACCACCGCCTCTACCGCCCGCCACATCGCCGCCGGTGATACAGCCGCCGGTAACAGTGATAATGGCATTTGCCGCCGGCCTTTCCGTCAGGTCTTCCAATGCAACGGCGCCGGTCGTTTCCCCGGTCAGCGTCCACAGATTATTTGCATCTACCTTAAAATTGTGTGTCTGTTCACCGGTGTTGCTGTCCGTAACTGTCAGGTTTCCGCTATTTTTGATGACAGTGGTACCGGCTTCGGGGGCCTTTAATACATAGCCGTCGAGATCAAGGGTGACAACCTTCTCTTGTTCGACATTGACAAAGCCCTCCAGATCAGCAAGCATCCGCACCGTCTGCCCGGACTCTGCAGCATTGATCGCCTGCTGAACAGAGCCGTAGCCCCTACCGGTTTCTACAATCTCAACAAACGGTATACTTAATTTTATAACATGAACGTCTTCGCCTGTCTTTTCATGAATGGTTGCGTAGTCAGCATTATCACTAAAGAAATAATTGCTGTAATCCTCATAACTATCGCTTGTGACCGCAAGCGGATTGCCCTCTGTCGGAAGAGAATCAGTCGTCACGCCGATACCCGCACCCGGCACGAGATCGCTTGCGATCACACGATTGTCAGAATCCAAAAGGTAGAGGTTGTTTTCAGCCGTGCCCTTCAGATTGCCGTATATTCTTGCAAATCCGGAGACCGTCAGGGTTACAGAGCTCGTTGTGGAGCCAGGGTCCTGGTCCAGATATACTCCGCCTCCGTTATTATCATCAGCGGAACCGCAAACATTCCCTATGACCAGTCCGCTGATCGTAAGCGATGCCGGATTGCTGCTATTGGCACTGGCATACACGCCCCCGCCGTTCATCTTCGCTTTGTTGCCTATGACATCCCCGCTGATCAATACACCTGTTACCTGTGATACATTGACACCTCCGGCGTTGTTTCCTGAAGAGGTATTTCCGAAAACTCTTCCGCCGACAGTTCCATTTGCAGTGCTCGCTTGAATGCCGCCGGCAGTTTGCGCCGTATTGCCGGCAATGGCACAGACGGGACCTATGATAAGCAGCGTACCGCTGGTCGGACCGGAAAAAATGCCGCCGCCGACAGTTTTTGAATTATTACCGACAACCGAGCCCCCATACATGATGAGGCTTCCTGTTGGATTGTTTTTACTGCTGTACGCATTGTTGATGCCGCCGCCCTGAGTTGCATTGCCGCCGGTGATGATGCCGCCGGGCACCATAATGATATCACCTGCATTGGGTCGGGAGTGCAATTCGAAAACCGAACGGCCCTCTGTTGCCGTGGTGTCCAGCTTCCAGAGGTTGTTCTCCTCATCCGTGCCAACCTTAAAATAATGCCTGGCTTCCGTATTGCTGTCCCGGATGGTCAGCGCTCCGTTCTGGATGAGGATAACACTATTAGTTCCTGTACCCTGCAGCACATATCCGTTCAGGTCGATGGTTATTTCTTTCGTTATTGTAACGTCTTCCGTCAGATCGCCTATGAGCTTTAACTCTGTTTTGCCGTCGGCCATTGCTGCTGCAATTGTGGCATAGGTCGTTCCGGATACGACATCCTTGACCGGATTGCTTCCTGAAGCGTCCGCCCTAGTGACACTCACACAAGAAACAAGTAGCGCCAGAGAAATAAACAATGAAAACCATTTCCTCATAATACATACTCCCCTTCAAAATAAATTCACCATTTAACATGTCTTTAAACATTCAAAACACATAAAACACATACTCCACTTTATTATACCAGAATTCTCAAAAAAAAAAACAGAATTCTCAAAAAACTAAAATAGAACAAGGGATTAAGTAGATCTGCAGCTCTATACAATCTACTTTAGTCGATACTGTCAATAGTTTTTCGCA
>DCGM01000072.1 GCA_002315255.1 Lachnospiraceae bacterium UBA1778 | reverse complement strand
AGGTCAGACAGTCGCACATTGATGCCGGAAGCACGGACCTGCCTGAATCGGTATATGGAGCGAACAGACTCGCGAAAGAGATTCATCCTGAATACATCGAGGGCAGAATTGTTAAGAAAATTGCAGCGCCGGCAGGCGGTATATTCATCATTGCACCTGCGAAAGATAAGGGCTTCAATGAATTGCCTCCGTTCAGACCGGGCCAGTATATTACTGTTCAGCTCGACATGCCGGACAAAACCACCAGAAGAAATTACTGTTTAACTGCCGCTCCGAGCGCCGCAAAAGGTGAACGCGGATTTTACCAGATCGTTGTGGCGGACCATGGTCCGGGGCACGCCTCAGAGNNTGGTTGTTGCCGATCACGGACCGGGTCATGCCTCGGAATTTATTCTAAATACCTGGCAGGAAGGAACCGTTATCCGGTTCAGCGCGCCGTCAGGAGAAGAGTATTATGAGCCGATCCGCGACGCCCATGATGTGCTGGTCATCGGAATCGGCGGGCCGGCGATGGCGCTTTGCGCAGACGTTATGGAAGGAAATACCGACATTAATCTGACTGCGATGGCGCTGATCCCGATAGTCGCCGGTCTTAGTCTGATGGAAGCTTATAAGGTAATGGAGGAAAAAACCGGAGGAAAAATCCGGGTTGTCCCGGTGCTCTTAAACGGAGAGGCGGAGGGAGTCGAAAAAGGCCCTGTTACCGCTGACCTTTTAAAGAGAGTCATGACCGATAAGGAAACCGGTGAAATCAAAGACATGACGGTTTTCGTCACTTGCCCGGAACCGATTTGCAGCATGTTAGAACAGGAACTTAAAAAGCTGGGCATCCCGGATAAAAGAATCCGCAAGGAACCGCAGGGCAATGAGCTTCCTGTATTCGCCATGAATTCCTATCCTGCGGAAAGAGTTGTTCATCAGTTCAATCTTAAAGTATGGGTTCACGGAGAATGCACGGAAGTAACCTGCTCTTCTGATAAAACATTGGCGGAAGCGGTTGAAGGCGCTAAAATCCGGCTGAAAACCTCCTGCCGCTCGGGACATTGCGGAATGTGCCATTCCAGACTGATTTCCGGTGAGTATTTTACGCCGGAAACCCTGGATAAAAGAAGAGCGGCAGACAGAAAGTTCGGCTGGATCCATCCGTGCTGCACATATCCTTTATCCGATATGGAGATCGAGGTATTCCCTGAGGCATGAAACCATGAGGCTCTTCAAACAGACAGGAAAGAAGCTTATGAATGAAAACATTTTTGGTAGTAAGATAAGACATCCCGAGCTCGCGGATGCGGGCGAAGAGAGACTCAGACTGGGACTGGATGATATGCCGGTCTTATCCGTCATCAGCGGCCGGTTTGGGATAGAAAAACCGTTTAAGGGCCTCAAGGTGCTGATGAATGGCCATGTTACAAAAGAGACAGCGGCTGCAGCATTGGCGATGAAAGCAGGAGGCGCGGAGGTTCTTTTGACCGCTTCGAGCCCAGCCTCTACTCAAGATGATGTGGCAGCAAGCTTAGCGGTACATCATGGGATCAGAGTGATGGCTGATTCTCAGATGAGTGAAACAGAAATGGATGAGATTATAGAAGAAGCGTATCGTTTTCACCCTGATCTTCTGATGGATGAAGGGGCTGAAATGTTAACTGCTTTACAGGAAAAACATCCTGATTCTGTAGACTCTTATATAGGCGCTACCATCCAGACCACCTCCGGCGTTTCTAAATGCCGGCTTCTGGAAGAAAAAGGATTACTAAAGCGTCCGGTTTGTGTGGTCAATTCCGGCCGCATCAAGCATATGTTTGACAATTATTTTGGAGTCGCACAGTCCGCGTTAGTTTATATTTCTGATATGTGTAACCATCTCCTGGGCGGAGAGACGATCGTGGTCGTCGGCTATGGGAATGTCGGGAAGGGCATTGCTTTAAGAGCGAAAGGTATGGGAGCCCACGTTATTGTCTGCGAAATCGATCCGATTAATGCGCTTTGCGCCTATTTGGAAGGTTATTCCGTCATGAGTATCGAAGAAGCGGCAAAACTCGGAACGATTTTTATCACTGCAACCGGCTCGATTGATGTTATTCCTTTTGAAGCGATCAAACAGATGAAACATGGTGCGGTACTGGTGAACTGCGGCAGCGGTCAAAATGAAATCGCTGTTTCAGACCTGAAAGAGAATGCTGTAGCAGTGAAAGAAATCAAGCCGCAGATGGTACGTTACTATCTGGATGGCGGGCTGTATGTTACGCTGTTATGCGACGGACGAGTAGCCAATATTGTCGGCGGAGAAGGGAACTCTCCTGACATCATGGATCTGACATTCTCCGCGGTGTTACTGTCTGCGGAACAGCTTGTTAACGATAGACCAAAACCTCGTGTCTATGTCATGTCTGAGCATATTGATGAGGTCATTGCGTCTATCAAATTAAATGAATATGAGATCCAATTAAGCAAAAAAACACAAAAGCAAAAGGATTATGATGCCGATTGGCGTAAAACTGAGAGCAGAGTGAAGGAATAAGAAGATGAAGCCTTGTGATTATCAGCATGTCCGGCTAACGGACGGATTTGCCCGAAAGAAGCAGCTGCTCAATGAGCGTGTGACCATAGATGCGATCTATCAGCAGTTCTCTGATACCGGCCGTTTCCGTGCCTTCAACTTTAACTGGCGTGAAGGAATGCCGGAGCAGCCCCATATCTTCTGGGACAGTGACATAGCCAAGTGGTTTGAGGCAGCGGCTTACAGCCTGAATAATCACCAGGATGAAGCCCTTCAGGATAAGATGGAAGCGGTCATTGACCAGATCGAGAAGTTCCAGGGACATGACGGTTATTTCAATATCTGGTTCACGGTGGTCGAGCCTGCGAAGCGTTTTTCGAACAGAACCCAGCATGAACTTTACTGTGCCGGCCACTTAATGGAAGCTGCGGTTGCTTATGCGGAAGTCACGGGGCGGGAGCGCTTCCTCCATCTTATGGAAAAGTATGCCTTATATATCCGGAAAGTGTTCATAGAGGAAGATTCTGCGAAATTCAGAAGCCCGGGACATGAAGAGATCGAACTGGCCCTGGTAAAGATGTATCGCTATACTGGGAAAAAGGTATATCTCGATATGGCTGCTCATTTTATCAATATGAGAGGCTCGGAAGAGGACATTGACAAGTCCGAATACAATCAGAGCCATCTGCCGGTGCGGGAACAGAAAGAAGCGGTCGGACATTCTGTCCGCGCAATGTATCTCTATATCGCGATGGCAGATTTAGCGCTGGAGCTGCAGGACGAAGAACTGAAGAAAGCCTGCCGGACTTTATTTGAGAGTGTGACGAAAGAAAAGATGTATGTGACCGGCGGGATCGGCAGCTGCTACATCGGCGAAACCTTCAGTAAGCCCTATGATCTTCCGAATGCCGAGGCTTACACGGAAACCTGCGCGGGTATCGGTCTCCTTTTCTTCTGCGACCGGTTGCTTCGCCTGGAGAACCGGGCAGAATATGCGGATGTGATGGAGCGCTTATTCTATAACGGCATTCTTTCCGGACTTTCTTTGGACGGAAAGCATTTCTTTTATGAAAATCCGCTGGAAATCACCTTGCAGGACCATTTCAAGGGAAGCCTCGGGGAGAAGCGTTACCCGATCACCCAGCGCCCGGAGGTCTTCCGGTGCTCCTGCTGCCCGCCGAATGTGAGCCGCCTGCTGGCCTCTATCCAGGGCTATGTGTACGGGTTAGAGGAGGATGTGCTCTTTGTCAATCAGTTTACCGGCAGTATACTGGATCAGGACAATGTGAAGGCTGAAATGAAGACCGATTATCCGGTAGATGGCCGGGTAGCGCTTTCCGTTTCCGGCGTGAAGAAGGCGGCCATCCGAATCCCGGACTGGTGCGACCGGTTCACAATCGGAAAAAGTTATGAGCTGCGGGATGGATATGCTTATGTGGAAGTGGATCACGAGGGAGACTGCATTGACATTTCCTTTGATATGACACCGTTTGCCGTGCAGGCGAACCGGAAAATCACGCGGGATGCGAACCGCTACTGCATCCAGGCAGGCCCGGTCGTTTACTGTGCGGAAGAAGTGGATAATGGAGAGAATCTTCAATCGATCCGTCTGGAAAAGGATTTCACCTGGAACGCGACGTACGAAGAAGCGTATGGCTTAAACTGCTTCGATATCAGTGCGTTCAGAACCGGCGTGGAGGGCCCGATTTACGGAAAAGCAAAGGGAAACGATGAAGTGCCGGTCACCCTTCATCTGATTCCGTACTATGCCTTTGCGAACAGAGGCGAGTCGGATATGCTGGTCTGGTTTAATCGAAAATAAAGGAAGCTGCCCGGAACTGGATCAGGTATTGGATTCTTTTAAACTGCATATCTGACGGCTTATGGAGGGAGAATGAATTATCGGATAGAAGCATTTGAAGTATTGCTGAATGAGGATTGTATCTTAAAACGATACTATCCGCTGATCCCCTATAAATACGGATTAATAGCGTCTTTAGGGGAGATGGGCTGTCATACAAAAGAGGAGTGTATGCAGTTTAGCGATGAAGCTTTTTCTCAAACCGGCCTGCCGAATCAGGAAATGTTCTGTCTTTTCAAAAGATTTCTCTCATTATATGACGTAAAAGAAAGCAAATATAAGGATATCGATAAAACGCTGCTGACAGAAAGAGAAGTGGATATTTACAGAAAACTGTATCAGCTTCCCGGAGTAAAATCGATTCGGGCGAAACTTTATTATGATGCCGGCTATGACAGCTTAGAAAAAATCGCCACAGCTTCTGTACACAGGATCATTACTGATATTTCGGATGTTATTTCAATGCAAAAGCTGAACCTGACAGTCCCTCTTGTCAAAGAGGTAAAAACGCATATTGCAGTTGCAAAAGCATTGACGGAATATGCGGTTTAATGGGTTCGACTGACAGAACCCCAGCCTTTTCGCTTTGACTGTTTTGTGGCGCGAATGACGAAAGCAATGATCGCATTAATGATTTGGACACAAATTAGTGCTATTATTTCGCAGAAACCACAGAATGGCAAAAGCAAAAGGAGTGAAACATAAAAGAGTATGAAAAAGATTATTTGTCTGATTTTGGCAGCATTGCTTATCGTAGCGGCACTCGTCGGATGCACGGGAGGAAATACCGATAAAAAAGCACTTCCGCAGGAGATCTCCCAAGATGAATGGGCAGACGCGAAGAAGTTTGTGACGCTGTCAACCGGAATCAAAATGGCATATATCGAAATGGGAAATCCGGATGGCCCGGTGGTAATCCTGCAGCATGGTATGACGGACAACTCGCGTTCCTGGAGTCTGGCCGCACCGTATTTTGTGGAAGCAGGATATCATGTCTATCTTCCTGATCTCAGAGGTATGGGGAAGAGCGACGCACCGGACGGTTTCTACACAACCGTGACTTATGCTACGGATATGAAAGCCTTTTTTGATGCCATGAAGATCGACCGCGCGGTGGTCATCGGCCATTCGCTCGGAAGCTTTACGGTCCAGACGTTTGCATTGATGTTCCCGGAGCGCTGTGAAAAAGTGGTGCTGGTAAGCTCTTGCCCGATTAAGCAGTATATGACGGAAAGCCTGAATAGGCTTTACTATACGTACGTCGAGCCTCTCGGCGAAGACGAGCATCCGTCGGATGAGTTCATGGATTTCTGGTACGACTGCACGTTTAAAGAAGACAATGCGGAGGAAGTGGAATTTGACAAATGCCTCGCCGGCCTGAAAGCAGAATCCAAGGCATTGGCAAAGAAAACATGGAAAAACATTCTTCTGGGACTTGCTGGTACAGATTTTAGCGGGTTATATGCTGAATTCGATACAAGCATTCCGGTGCTGATTCTTCACGGGGATGATGACACGATGGCCAAAAATGAAAATCAGGCTGAACTGCGGGAACTCTTAAACATAGATGATAACAGCTTTATCAATTATCAGGGAGTCGGACATAACATTCAGTTTGAGATTCCGGAGCAGTCTTCAAAAGATATCCTCAAATGGTTGGAAACAGGTTCTGTCCGGTGATCGCCGGAATAACCTCCGTTTGAGACGGCGCCAGGAAAGAATCTGACGATCTGTGATGGTCAGGGAGTCCATATTATCCTAATGCCGCACAAAAAAATAATTGAAAATGCCCGCTATCCAAACTGGTAGCGGGCATTTTAATCGGCACAGGCGCGGCAAAAAGAACCAGGATGCGATACGCGATCTGTTTCGATTTATGAGTAAACCTTTGACAGCTTATTTGACGGTGACACGGCCTTGCGGTTCCGCGTATTTTTCAGGAATCTCTCCGCCTAATTCTATCCGGATGTAGTTCGCTAATGCGTCATCCATCGTGATGGCGGTATCGAAGCCGTTTCCTGCGTCATACGCACGCTTGAAAGCGTAGTAGGTATCTCCGCCGGCGGCGGTGAAATTGTTTGTGATAACGGCATAGGTGGCGCTTGGGTCAAACGGCTGGCCGTTGATTTCATCGATCGTGACTCGCTGAATTGACTTCGGCGCACAGTAAGTGGAATCCGGATATTCTTCGCCGGCATCATATTCCTTCGTCGTATCAATCGTGATTTTCATACCGGCGACATGCGGGAAGCCCGCGACGCTTTCAGGCGTGCAGTAAGTCGACACCTCCAGCGCCTCTAACAGCTCCGCGCCGGAGACATAATTGACCGCAATCGTATTTCCGAACGGAAGGACCTCCTTGATGGCGCTTCTGGAAATACCGCCGACTACTACGGAAGCGCGGATACCGCCGCCATGCGTTACGACTACGGTATGCGCTGCGTCGACCGTGAGTTCAGCTTCATTGCTTACGGTCCACAGCATCGCATCGGTAAGCAGGTTGCCCAGATTCGTTTCCTGCGTCCTGACCATGAGTTTCTTTCCTTCTAAAACGTACTCGGTAGTCGCAAAGACGGCACCATATTCCGCATCTACGGTGTCAATGATATTCTTAGCAGTCGCCAGCACCTCCGCATCCTGCGATAAACCTTCCGTGGAAATCAGGCCGCTTCGGACGATTTTCTTCGTCGCATTGTCGATCGCGATAAAGCCGATATTTGCGAAGCCTGTGCCGGTCTGCTGGATCGGCGCTTCCAGGTCGCCGTTCGCGATGACAGAATGCGAATGGCCGTCGATGAGGAAATCGATGCCGGTCACATTCGCCATCACATCGGTGGAACGGTTTCCTTCGGTTTCCCCGTCAATGCCCAGATGCGCGAGGCAGATGACGATATCACATTTTTTCGATAATTTGTCCGCTTCCTGCTGGGCAGTCTTATAAAGCCCCTCTTTCTCTGTGAAGTTCAGGCCCTGGATCAGCGCCGGGTTTACTTTCGTCTGGATCTCGGGCGTGGACAATGCGAAGAAACCGATTTTTAAGGAACCGACCTGGTAGATGATTTCAGAGTCGAAAATCAGCTTTCCGTCTTTCGTGATATTGGCACAGAGGACGTTATACTGTGCATTCTTCAGGTTCTCTTGTAACTGCTCAAAACCGAAATCGAACTCATGATTTCCTAATGCGGAGATATCATAACCGACTTGGTTCATCAATGTTACCGCGGACTCCCCTTTTGAGACGGAAACATAAACGCTGCCGTTCGTATAGTCGCCGGCATCTACTAAAATGACCGTTCCGCCCTGAGCTTCGATAGAAGCCTTGAGCGCCGGCAGATAGCTGTAGCCTTCTACCGCACCGTGGACGTCATTCGTGTGCAGAATGACCGTTTGGCCGGCATATTCGCCGGAAGCGGTATTCTGCGGTTTCTGAACTGTTTTGACAGAAGGACTGCAGGCAGAAAGAGAAGCCAGCAGAAAGACTGTCAGGAAAAGGGTGACAGCATTAAAAAGTTTCTTCATGTTTTCTCCTTTATCGGACGTTTATGTCAGGAAAAAGATACCTGAACTTATTATACATCATCAGGAATAGGAGAAGTATGAAAAATCAATGGTTTTTTTGCGGAAAAGGGTTGAAGTTTGTAAATTCCTTTGTAAAATATAGTCTGTCGGGTGACCAATGTATCAGATTTTTATATGAGGAACAAAGATGACAAAAGAAGTAATGATTGAAAATATGATCTCCTGGGCAATGGAGCATCTCGGAAAAGCGGAATATATCGGCTGGTGCCTTTCTTTTATCGAAGACGCCCTGGAAGAGAGCAATGAAATCGAGATCTTCGGCGGAGACAGCGCGAAGGAATCCTGTGAAATGTACAGCGATGCGCTTCAGGCGGGACTCCCGGAGAAAGGCGCGTTCGTGTTTTTTGACTGCCTGTGTCCAAGCGAAGATGGCCCTGTGAACTGGGGACATTGCGGAATCAGCCTCGGAGACGGACAGGTTATTCATGCGTGGAATAAAATCCGGATTGACAGTTATCAGGATATCGAAAAACTGACGGCGGTGACGGGCGATCACCCGAAGTATCTCGGGTGGGTTTCCATCGAGAGGGTGTTACAGCAAAAGCCATAATGATTGCAGAAATACCATAAGAGTCCCGAAGGGACCGAAGAATATAGGCTGAGGGCTATAAGCCCTCAGCCTTTTTTGAGTTTCGGCAGAAGAAGAGGTAGCCATCCGCCCACACCCGTGATAGAATAAAATTATGGAATATAGCATTATTTTACAGAGGAGAAATCATCCATGGATTATCAGCTTCTGACCGCTCTTTTGAAGAATCTTTTACACACGGATGTGCTGGCGTTGAAGAATGCGGAGCAGCTGTCGCCCTTGGCGGCCTATGCGGACCGATACTGTTATAACAGGACGCTTCAGCCGCTCTTTACCCTTGAGGCGCTGACGCGCCACGTGAAGAATGCGGAAGCGGGCCGGATTTACCGGTTGAAGGATCCCTTTGGTATTTCAATCAATATTTTCCGCCATGAAAACCACATTTTCCTTCTTGGGCCCTACGTGACGCATGAGTTTCGAAAAGCGCTCGTGGAGAGCGTTTTATCGAAGGCGGGTTATTCTGTTTCCACACTTAATTCCCTTCGCCTTTACTATAGTTCTATGCCGCTGGTGAGCAGCGTGACCATCGGTGAAACCGTGGCAGGCTGTCTGAAATCGTTAGGAGATGCCACAGCCGACTACCCCGTCATATCGGTCGATGCATTGATACCGGCTGATGTAAAGGCGCAGGAGACAGCGGAGGAAACTTACGATTACAGCGTCATTTATAAGCGGTATGGCCAGGAAAACCGGTTCACCCATGCGATTGAGTCCGGCGATCTGGAAGCGTTAAATTCTGCATATCGGGAGCTACTTACAGGAAACGTCGGCAGCCGCCGCTATGTCAATGCAATCTATCAGAATCCGATGGTGGGCTGCGCGATTCTAAGAACACTTGCGAGAAAGGCTGCGGAGCGGGGCGGCGCGTCTTTCATTGACATCAATGAAATCACCCAGCGCGCGAGCCAGAAGACCCTGTCCGCGAAAAGCCTGCATGATCTGGAAAACGCCAATAACGAGATGCTTCGGGAGCTGACGCTGGCTGTGAAAAAGAATCGGGAGACACTGGGCGCCTATTCCATGCCCATCCGGAAGGCAATGGAGCATATCCGCCAGAACCTCGGGCAGAATATCAGCCTGGATAGATTGCGCGAATATGCGGGGCTTTCCGAAACATACCTTTCGGCGCTGTTTAAGAAGGAGACAGGGGTGACCATTAGCGAGTATGTGGCCGGGCAGCGTTGCCGAGAGGCTGCGGAGCTCCTGACAGGCACAGAAATGCCGATTCAGGATATCGGGAATCATGTGGGCTACAGCGATAATAATTATTTCGTCAAAGTCTTTAAAAAGCAGCTGGGCATGACGCCTTCTGCTTACCGAAAAAGCCGTATTCAAGGGTGATTTTCCCTGAAAATGGCGGCGTCTTAACAAAATCAACAAATAATCGTGTTACAGTAACGATATTAGGACGATTTTCCTGCTCAAACGGCGGTCAGAAACGATCCTTAAACCGGAGAATGATAAGAGGGAATCACATGAACTGGATTGCAGAAGTATTAGAAAGACAAGTGAAGGAACAGCCGGAACATCGGTTTATTTTCGATGAACAGATTCCGGACGGAATCACCTTCCGCGAGTTCTATGACTTGTCCGGAAGAGTATATGCATATCTGAAAAGAAACGGCATTGGAAAAGAATGTTTTGTTCAGATTAAGCTTCCGAGAGGCATGAAACCTTTTATCGCCTTAATGGGCGTCTGGAGAGCCGGCGCCGCGTTTGTCATTTCTGAAGTTACGGACCCGGCCGAACGAATGAACTATATCTATCAGAACAGCGGATGCCGGCTAGCACTCGATTCTGAAAACTGGGAAGAGATCTTGAAAGAAACTCCGCTGGACGGTCACGAGGAAGTTTCTGTCAATGATGCCGCTTATGCTGTTTATACCTCAGGAACGACCGGAAACCCGAAGGGCGTTCTTCACGAATACGGAAATCTTCAGGAAACCTATCAGTTCTTCTTCTTTGAAGGGAAGCACATCTTCGCGAAGAATGAGCATATCGCGTTTTCTTTCCCGTTGGGCTTCGTCATTACCCCGATTATCTTTATCAATACGTTACTTACCGAGCAGCCGAAGCTCAGCATTGTCGGCTGGGACATTGTGAAGGATATCCCCCGCTTAAAGGAATTCCTGGAAGAGAAACAGATTACGGCGGCGCATTTTGTCCCGTCCTTTATTAAAATCGTCCGCGAGTGGAACATCCCGTCGCTCCAGACGCTGATGACCGGAATGGAGCCCGCTTTGGATATCGGGCCTGTGGAAGGCACCAATCTCTATTATTTCTACGGAATGAGTGAAAGCGGATACTTTATCTGCATCAACCGGATCGATCAGCATTTTGACTTCGCTCCGGTCGGAAAACCGCAGTTTGAACGGAAGGTTTTTCTCTTAAACGAAGACGGAACGGTCAATGAAGAGAAGGGCGAAATCTGTTTTGAGAACCCTTATGTGCGAGGCTACATCAATCTTCCGGAAGAAAACGAAAGAGCCTTTAAAGACAGAATCTATCATACAAATGACCTCGCGACACTTCTTCCGGACGGAAAATACCGTATCCTCGGACGTCGGAACGACATGGTCAAAATAAACGGAAACCGTGTGGAACCGGCCGAGGTGGAAGTCGCTGTCCGGAAAGTGCTGAACTTAGACTGGTGCGCGGTCCGGGGCTTTGAAGGAACTGACAATGCGTATCTCGTCGCGTATTATACCGCGGACATTCCGGCGGTCGACATCATGGAAACCCGGAAACTTCTGTCTACCGCATTGCCGTACTATATGCTCCCGTCGTATTTCGTCAAAATCGACCAGGTTCCGCTGACCCGGAACGGGAAGCTGGACCGGAAGGCGCTTCCATGTCCGGTTATTAAGGCAGAAGAGATCGTTCTTCCGGAAACTCCGTTTGAAAAACAGATGGTCGACATCGTCATGAAGGAGCTTCAGCTCGCAGAAGTTGGCGTTACGACAAATCTGATTTCGATGGGCCTTTCCTCAATCCGCGCAATCAAGCTTTCTGCTGCCATCAAGCGGGAAACCGGCTTCTCCATCCACTCGGGTGACATCCTGAAAACCCCGTATATCCGCGCGTGGGAAACGAGCATCGAAGCGGAAGAAGAGAGAATTGAAGTTCTCCAAAAGCAGGAGAACTATCCGATTACCTCGAACCAGCTGGGAATCTATTTAGACTGGGAAAGAAACCGGGAGAGCCTGCAGTATAACCTTCCGATGGCGCTGAAGCTTTCAGACAATCATCCGGAAGCGCTTCTCCGGGTACTGCACGAGGTCATTGAAAAACACCCGTACTATAAAGTTCATTTTGAAGAAGACGAATCGGGCGCTGTTGTACAGAAACGGAGAGACGATGCGGAACTTCCTGTGATTTTTGAAAAGCTTCAGGCGGAGCCCGGAAAAGAGTTCTTCCAGAGCCGTGTCCGGCCGTTCGACCTTCTGCAGGATGACCTGTCGCGATTTGAAATTTATTATACTGAAAAGAACACGTATCTGTTCTTTGATATTCATCATATTATCTTCGACGGAACCTCGATCAATATCCTTCTGTCCGATCTTTTAAAGCACGATGAAAACGTAATATCATATAGCGGATCCGACGATGCGAGCGATGGCGTAGAGCGCGCCACCGCTTATGACTATGCTCTTTTCTACAATGATTGGCTCCATTCGGACGGCTATAAAAAGGCCGAAGCCTATTTTGAGACCCTGCTGGACGGGACGGAGCCGCTTGCCTATCCGTCCGACCGGGCAAACAGTCAGGCGACCGGCGAAAGCGGAATGTTTACGGGAAAAGTTTCCCGAAATCAGATCAAAGCGTTCTGCGCGCGGGAAGGAGTGACCGAGAACGCGTTCTTTGCCGCCGTTCTTTTAGAGGTGCTTCACCGGATCACGCGGGAAGAAAGTATTCAGATTTCGACGATTTCGAACGGAAGGAGCTTAGAGCAGCTGGCCGGAAGCATTGGCATGTTCGTGCAGACGCTTCCGCTGGTCGGCCGAAAGAGCGACACGCTCCGGACGATTTCCGACGAGATTATTTCTACGATTAAGAACGACAAGTTCCCGTATACGGAGCTCGTCGAAAAGTACAATGCGAAGCCGAATTTCCTTTACGCTTATCAGGGCGAAGTGCTCGAGCGGGAGAACGAGGGCTATGAAGAGATCAGCCTGAAGACGGATACGGCAAAGATTCCGCTGTCCTTAAACGTCTGTCCGTCCGGCGACTATTATTCTCTTATTTTTGAATATGACCAGGGACTCTATCGCGAAGAAGAGATCAAGCGGCTTTCGGATGCTCTCTCCGCGGCCTCTGAAAACCTGGCAAAGGGAAGCGCAGACGACCTGAAATCGGTCCCGCTCGTTTCTGTTTCGGAAGCGAAGGAACTGGTCGCGCTCGGCACCGGAGAGAAGCTTGGAATTGACCGGAGCCAGACCATCGTCGATAAGATTCTAAAGAATGTGAAGGAGCGCCCGAAGGCGACAGCTGTCGTTGATTATAAGAGCTCCGTCACCTACGAAGAACTCGACCGGGCGTCCGACATTCTGGCGAATTATCTGATCGCTCAGGGAGTGAAACCTGACAGTTTCATCGCGGTCAAACTTCCACGCATTAAGGAAATCCTGATTTCTGTCATCGGCATCTGGAAGGCGGGCTGCGCCTATGTGCCGATCGATCCTGAATACCCGGAGGACCGGATCCAGTACATGATCGAAGACTCGCAGAGCCGCGTCGTGATCGATGAGCGGTTGCTTTCGTGGATCGGTATCTATAAGGATTCAGAGTCTGTAAGTTCTGCATCGCCT
>DCGM01000078.1:12931-13136 GCA_002315255.1 Lachnospiraceae bacterium UBA1778 | reverse complement strand
CGACGACGAGAAACCTAAATGGAGTCGAGGATGGCATTTCTGAGAGTGATCTTGAGTTCGACGCCCAGTTCGCGCCGTATGCGCGAGACGTCCGGCACATAATAGTCGGCCGCGCCGGCGACGGACTGTCCGAGCACCTTGACTTCGCTCTTCGAGCCGAGCGCATCCCGAACCGCATGTGCCAGGTCGCGAATGGAAATCGCCT
>DCGM01000078.1:0-12917 GCA_002315255.1 Lachnospiraceae bacterium UBA1778 | reverse complement strand
CGTCCGAGCCGACGTTGTAGACGCGCCCCGATTCGCCGCGTTCCAGAATCGCCCACAGCCACTCGACCAGGTCGTCGGCGTGCATATACGACCTCATTGGCGTCCCGTCGCCCCTGATGACGATGTCCCGCCCCGCCAGCGCATCGGCGATGAAGTTCCCGATGGCATAATAGATTGATCGGTCGAGGTGCTTGCCGACAAATGCGAAGCAGCGTGCTATTTTGACGTCAAGGCCCGATTCGAGCAAGAGGGATTCTGCCGCTAGCTTGGCCTTGGCATAGGCTGAGATCGGTTTGCAGGCGGTTGTTTCGGAGGAAGGTTTGACTTGGTGTCCGTAGACTGCGCCCGAGCTAGGGTAGAGAATTGTATTGCAGCCTATCTGACGTGCGACATCGATGACATGCCTCGTGCCATCGACCGTTATGCTGGTTATGTCGGCTTCTGATGCCGATGGGTTCAGTAGGGCTGCTGCGTGGATGATGGCGACATATTCGCCGTCAGGCGGACAGAAGGTCCGAACATCGCCAACTATGTCGCCCTCGTGTCGCGAAAGGGTGTGGAATTGGCAGTCGCACGGATGGTGTGCAAAATAATCAAGAATTGACTTGCCGAAGAAACCAGTCCCGCCGGTAATGAGAATCCTTTTCATGAACTCGACGTCAGTGTTGAGGTTATAGGGCTTCGGCTCGGTCTGAACGCAGGGCGAAGAGGCGGATGTCTTTCCTTGCGTTCTGCCGTATCAGGTTGGCGATTTCCGTTGTATAGCCTGGCGCAAGGACGAGGATGTCGTCAGTTGGTGCTGCGTAGAAGTGCTCAGGCGCAATGATCGGAATGTGCGATGTCGGCGAAAACTTTCCCTGTTTGAATTTTGCAGAATCCACAATGTATGCGATGTCTTCTGGGTGGTCGAGAAACGAGGCCGCCGTGAAGCACTGGTGGCTGGCGGCCCAAAAGGCAAGACGCCTTCCCTCGGATTTGCTTTTGGCTACAAAGTCGTTCAGGCCTGTCTTGATCTCCGAGAGATTGGTCTTGAACGTCTCTTTCGTCAGGTTCTCTCTTTTCTCGACGATTACATAATTCGTATCGCGGTTGACGACTCCGCTTTCAAGGACGTCGAAGCCGTTCCGCATGAAGAGGAATCGCAGGGCGCCGTCCGTGTAGTAGGCAAGGTGGTCACGCATGATTTCGTAAACGCAGTCGTGGCGAATGTACTCGAACGCGGGCGCCGTGACGAGCCCGACGCCTCCGTCGACGAGATTATCTCGAATGCACTGCACCATGTCATTGGGCCTTGGCTGATGTTCGATGAAGTTGAACTGCATGAACGCGTCGAACGGGGCGCCCTTGATCTTGTGTGACGCATCCTCCGCGAAGTCCTGCACGACGTTCAAGCCCTTGGCACGGGCCATGTCGACGAGTTCGCGTTTGTTTTCAATGCCGTATCCTGCCACGGGGAAGCCCTTGAGCATTTCGAGGAATTCACCCTGTCCGCAGCCGACTTCGAGGATGCGTTTGCCTTCGAGATGGCAAAGTTTGATGAAGTGCGCGTATTGCGAACGCCGCAAGTCAGTCATCGTTGTCGTGCCGCCGCCGGCGCGAATGACATCGCGGTAATAATGCACCGGCGGGCAACCGAGCTGAACGAGACCGCAGCAGGGGCATTGAAACATGTCGAGGTCGATCCCCCTGTCGGCTGGAAGCTCTTCCTGCGACGGGATGTTCTGTGCGCAGGCCGGCATGTTCGGAAGCGACAGAAACGCTTCGCTTGGCAGTTCGGTGTCGCAGACGATGCAGTGGATCATGAAAACAACTCCTCAGACGTAGACGGCGGCCTTGATGAGGTCTTGCGGTTTCTCGTTCATGAGATGCAGTGCCGGTTCGATGGCCTCGAGGCCCTTGAACTTGTGCGTGACGAGCGGTTGTGGGTCGATGCGACCGTATTGGATCATCTTGAGCATGCGCTCGATCCGCGCCCTTCCTCCGCGGGCCAGTTCGGTATGGACGGTCTTGCCGGCCATGCCCCTGCCGCCGCTGAATTTCGGAAATTCAAGCGAACCGGTTCCACCGTAGTAGTTGACATTCGAAACGGTTCCGATGCCGTATCGGACCATGTCCACGGCCTGTCGGAAGACACTGTCGTCACCACCGGCGATAATGACGCCGTCCGGACCGATGCCGTTTGTCATGTCGAGCACTTGCTCGACGACGTCACCGTTCTTGTAGCTGATGATTTCGGATGCACCGTAATGGTGGGCGAGGTCAATGCAAATGGGTCGCGTTCCGATGCCGATGATACGGGCCGCACCGAGATGTGCTGCTGCGGCAATGGCCATTAGCCCGACTGGGCCGATGCCCATGACGCAGACTGTGTCGCCAGTCTTGATGTTCGCGTATTCGGCGCCAGTGAAGCCCGTCGTCATGACATCGACGCTCATTAGGGCCTGTTCAAGCGTTATGCCGCTTGGGATATGGGCAATCGTTGTGTCAGCATCAGGAAGGGCAAAGCGTTCTGCAAAGACGCCAGGCCAGGTTCGGCCGAGGCGGTGTCCCGAAAAGTGGTCGTCGGCATGCCGGTCGCAGCCCTCTTGGATTGCCACGGCTCGCCAGTCTGGCGTAATGGCGGGAACGGCTACGATGTCGCCGACTTTGAAGCCCTTTACCTGAGAGGCGGTTTCAACTACGCGGGCGATGCATTCATGACCGAGGACATGTCTCGCTTGCTTGGGTGTTCCGCCGCCAAAGACCGTGTGGGCGTCTGAACTGCACGGCGATATGACGACAGGTTCCAGAATGACTCCAAACGGTTCCAGCAACGATGGTTCGGGAATGTCTTCCCAAACGATGCTGCCCGGTTTGTCAAATATCAGTGCCTTCATGGTTGAGCTTCAGATGATTCTTGCGTTCAGTATATCAAATCAAAGCCTGTGCGGCCGCCTAAGTACGCCTGCGCTTGTCTGGGAACGTCACGAAATCTTGTTGGCCTCGTACTCTTCGCGCGGCAGGAAGGGGAACATGTCGTCGAGCGGCGCCGAGACCATTGAACCGTCAGGAAGCTTCTTCGAGGCGGCCTTGGGTCCGAGGACTTCGAACGGATCGAGCATGACCTCGACCATGGTTGGACCTTCGGTGGCAAAGATGCTGCGCAGCTTCTCGTCGAGCTCCTGATTGTTTTCGAGCTTGAAGAAGGGGAGCCCGTAGGCCGCAGCCAGTTTTTCGAACGACGGCAGCACGACGCCCGAGCTCGCTTCGGAGCCCATGAACCTGCCGCCGAAAAACGCGCGTTGCGTCGTCTTGATCGAGAGATAGCCGCCGTTGTTGTAGACGAAGAGCTTGATCGGAAGCTTGTAGGTCTGCATCGTCTGAAGCTCCTGCAGGTTCATCTGGATCGAGCCGTCGCCGGTGACACAGACGATTTCTTTACCGGGCGCGCAGAACGATGCGCCGATCGAGACCGGCAGACAGTAGCCCATCGATGCGGCGCCGGAATTGATGATGAACCGCTGGTCCTTTTTAATGACATAAGCGTGGCTTCCGACGACGCAGGCGCTGCCGTTTCCGACGACGGTCAGCTGGCCTTCCGGAAGACGGCGGCTCAATTCTTTGATAAAACAGTAGACATTGGCAGGATTTTCCTGCTCATAATGCTTCTTCTGGACGACCGGATAATCCTTCTTCCAGCTCGCACACGTTTCATTCCACTCTTTGTTCGGCGCGACCGGCGCTTTCTTTGCGGCTGCTACAAGCTTCGCTAAGAAATCCTTCGCATCCGCCTGAATCGGGAACTCGACATGGATAGTATTCTTCTTCAGTTCCGCGGCGTCGATATCGACCATGATGACGAACGCGTCGCGCGCCCAGCTGTCACGGTTATAGCCGACCTGACGGACATTTAAGCGGCTGCCGACGGAGAGGACGAGATCGCTGTTCTGAATCGCGAAATTGCCCGGGCGGTCGCCCATCAGGCCTGCGCGGCCTGTATAAAGCGGATGGTCATCCGGAATCACGTCGATCGAATCCCAGCCCGTTACGACCGGAATGTTTAAAAGCTCGACAGCCTCTAAAAATTCTTTTTCCGCATCGGCAATGCGGATGCCGTTACCTGCATTGAATACCGGATATTCCGCGGCGCGGATCTTTTCCAAAACCGCGTCGATAATCTCGTCAGTTACGACCGGCGGAAGCGCTTCTTCGCACTCCGCAGGATCAAATTCGACAAAGTCAGCCGGATCAATGACCGCGCTCTGCACATCGAGCGGGACATCGAGCCAGACCGGGCCCGGGCGTCCGTGGGTTGCGAGATAGAGCGCCTTATCGACATGATATTTCATCATTTTCGCATCGGTCACCATCACCGCATATTTCGTCATGGAGGCCACCGTCTTTGTGATGTCGAACTCCTGATCGCCGATCGAGCGGACCGGAAGTCCGGAAGCGCGGGCTGTAACCGCATAGCGGACCTGTCCGGAAATGATGAACATCGGGATCGAATCAAGCCATGCGCCGACGACGCCCGTCAATGTGTTCGTGCCGCCGGGGCCGGTGGTCACGAGGACGAGCGGCAGACGGTTCGAAATCCGCTGATAGCCTTCCGCTGCAATCGCCGCGGTCTGCTCATGATGGACAAATACGCATTTCATGCCTTCCTGATGTCCGATCGCTTCGTCAAAGCACATGACGCCGCCGCCGGGCACGAGAAACGTGTGAGTGATATCTTTTTTTACGAGATAGCCCGCAAGCCAATCCGAAATGGTCATCTTTTTTCCTCCTTTTATTCGTCAAACGTAAAATTCTCTTCAGTAATCAGGATGCTTCCCCAATGCGGCACCCGCGCCTCTTCCGGCGGAAGCTGCCAATAATCGCCATACCACATCCGAAGAATCTCTTCCGTTCCGGCAGGCGCCTGGAACTGATAGTTGCGGATCGGGACGGACATTGGCGCATTGATCAGGGACTCCGTGATTTCATGGCGGAACGAGGGGATATTATCGTTCGTCAGACGGAAAGTCGTGATTTCCGCGCGGCTGTCATATTTCCGGCTGATCTTTTCTACACGTTTCCGCAGGAAATCCGCGGTAAAAGGAATTCCTGCGAGATAGAGACAGACCGAAGCGAGTTTTAAGAAAAAGCTGTCATACGTGGAAGTGTCGAGCTTATAGCGTTTCGAATTCGCCATTCCGTAAAGCGCCATCAGCCGGAAAACCTGAAGACGCCCCGAAAAGCCGGCCGGCACCCGGTCGAGAAAGAAGAAATCGAGCCCGATCCGGTTCGCTTTTCCCTCATAATAAGCCGCATAGCCGGGCTCCATATGGATTTCAGCCTTTTTATAGAGAATCCGCGGCACCATGTCGAAATATTTCTTTCCGAAATCCTCCGGCATCACAACCTCGTAAAGCTCAGGATCGAGCTCCGCCCGGAGATAGGGGAGAAGCCGGTCGAAATCCGTACGCTTCATCAGGAAGTCGACATCATTGTCCCACGGGATAAAATCATGATGACGGACCGCCCCGAGCAATGCGCCGAAGCAGAGGAAGCAGGGGATGTCGTGGCGGCGCGAGATTTCATCTACCGCGAGGAGCATCTTTAAGTTGACTTCATGAATCCGGTCGAGTGTTTCATTCGACGGAAAACCGGTCGTTGTAGCCATGGGCATGTCCTTTCATATTCTTTCCCGTATATTTTACCAAAAAGTCCGCCCGGTGTAAACGGAAAAGTGCGGGAAAAAGAAAATGCGGATATCAGTGCGAAAGGCCTTGCTTCTGAGCCGTTTTTTGTCGTTTATCCGTGTTTTATAAGTATTGATTGTTGAAGCAAATATGGTATAATATACAAAATATGCTACAAGGGTTAGTATGCCTTTTTCTGCCTCAGAAGAGTATCGGCTGTCTCAGAATATAGGCAGAAAACCGTGCGAAAGATCGCACAGATATACGCACGGAAAAACGCGCAAGTAAATGCACAAAAAAACGCACGGAGCGGCTGGATGGACGGAAGCATGAAAGGACAACGGAATAAGACCTTTAAGGACCTCCTGCTAAGCGGTCTCGGAACGGCGTTTATGACGGCGGTGCTTCAGCTCGTCGTCTATAAAGTGATTGAGAGCCGCGTCGGTTCGGACGGGTTAGGATGCGTCCAGTTCTTTACGGCGCTCGCGCTTCTCCTCGCGGGCACATTCGGCTCTGCGGCGAACTACGGGCGGCTGAAGGTTCAGACAGAAGAGAAGCATACGGAAAACGGCGACTGGAATCTTTTTCTGCTCGGCGCAGGGCTCCTTACCGCCATCCTATGCACGATATTCATCTTCGTTAAAGGGAATACCGAGGGCGCGACGGCAGTCGGCATCATCGGATTCTCTATCGCCACCGTCATCCGGACTTACGGCGACGTCCAGTTCCGGCTTAACTTAAAATTCCAGCATTATTCGCTTTACTATATCATCATCGGGCTTGGGTATCTTTTAGGCCTCCTGCTCTTCCTCTGGACAGGGCATTGGGTCCTCGTATTCCTCACCGGCGAATGCGCCGGACTCGCGTTTGCATTTTTCACAGGAACGGTCTTCCGAAAGCCGTTCTTCCGGAAATCTGACAGATTCGGAAAGCATCTGAAGCTTTTCTCGACGCTGTCCGTTTCGTATATTTTATCGGATTTTGTGTCGCTTGCGGATAAGCTTCTGATTCCATTTTTAACCGTGAACGGCGATGAGATGGCGTCCCGCTACTATTTCGCGTCATTGATCGGGCGGACAATGTCCCTTCTGTCGACCCCGTTAAACGGTGTCCTTTCCGGTCATTTAACGAACCGCGAAGGAAAGATTACGACAAAAACATTTACAAAAGTAATCCTGCTCATGCTGGGCGCATTTATCCTCGTGACAGCGGCCGCGACGCCGGTTTCCCACCTCTTCGTAACGCTCTGGTATCCGGAAGAATATGAAGCTGTGAAGCCGCTTTTCCTCCTGGCGAACGCCGGGCAGGTGATGTTCTTTATCTGCAATACCCTGATGGTGATCGTCCTTAGGTACACGCCGGAGAAGAACCAGTTCTTCGTGAACAGCCTCTATATCGTGCTGTTCCTCGCACTCGCGATTCCGCTTACGGTTCTGTACGGCGTCAACGGAATGGCCTGGGCGATTCTCATAGCTAATATCGTGAAATTCCTCCTTTATTTCCTGTTCGGGTTTGCCAGCATCCGGAAAGCCGAAAAGGAAGGAGTGGCACTCGAAGCGAAAGCGTGACAGCAGAAGCGGAAAGCGTGACAGCAGAAGCAGAAGCGTGACGAGCTTTAACCGAAAACAGACAGTAAGGATGATTTATGAATGAGTTTAATCTGATTGCGCCGTGCCATTTCGGCCTGGAAGCAGTCCTGAAAAGAGAAATCAATGACCTCGGCTACACGGTCACGAAGGTCGAAGACGGGAAGGTGCATTACCGGACGGATGTCGCGGGAGTTGCGCGGTCAAACGTCTTCCTACGGACGCCGGAACGGATCCTCATCAATGTAGGCACGTTCCGGGCGGAAACCTTCGACGAGCTCTTCGAGAACGTGAAGGCGATCGACTGGGCGGCCTGGGTTCCCGAGGACGGAAAGTGCTGGGTGAAGAAAGCGAATTCGGTCAAATCGAAGCTCTTTTCCCCGTCCGACATCCAGTCGATCGTGAAGAAGGCGATCGTCGAAAAACTGAAGATCTCCTACGGCACCGACATCATTCCGGAAACCGGCGCGGAATATCCGCTCCGTATCAGCATTTTAAAGGACGAAGTCACGATCGGGCTTGATACGAGCGGCGAATCCCTGCATAAGCGGGGCTACCGCACCGATTCGGTAAAGGCGCCGATCAGCGAAACACTCGCGGCTGCGCTCCTTCTATTAACCCCGTTCAATGCGGACCGCATCCTGGTTGACCCGTTCTGCGGCAGCGGCACCTTCTGCATCGAAGCGGCCATGATCGCCTGCCATATGGCACCGGGCATGAACCGCGATTTTACGGCTGAAACCTGGAAGAATCTCTTCCCGAAGCGTGTCTGGTACGATGCGGTCAATGAGGCGATGAACCAGATTCAGGAACCGGAGAACACGGACATTCAGGGCTATGACATTGATCCGCAGGCGATTCGGGCGGCGAAGGAAAATGCAATCCGCGCGAATGTCGACCATCTGATCCACTTTGAAGCGCGCGACGTGGCGAAGCTCAGCCATCGGAAGAAATACGGCTTTATCGTCACGAACCCGCCGTACGGCGAGCGCATTGCCGACAAGGAGGAACTCCCGGGGCTCTACCGGACGCTCGGCGAACGCTTCCGGGCGCTGGACTCCTGGTCCATGTATATGATTACCTCGTATGAAAACGCCGAGATCGACATCGGTCGGAAGGCGGATAAGAACCGAAAGATTTACAACGGCATGCTGAAGACCTATTTTTATGAGTATCTCGGTCCGAAGCCTCCGAAAACACGAAAGGACTAACACTGTTAAATGCGCCATAAGCAGATTTACCTGATTATGACAATTTGCATCGCTTTGGCAGGAATCGCGGCATTCCTTTTCCACGACCAGACGGCGACAGCGAAGCAGGGATATGCTTCGCCGGTCATTCCGCTGGAATGGAAGGAAGTGCTCGAGCATGACCGGTTCTCGGACCAGCCGACGATTCTCTTAAAGGACCGCCGCTATTCGGCAGCAGAATGTCCTTCCTTCATCACGGAGGAAGAGGACGTCATGCTGTCGGCGGAGGCGCTTCGTACCTGTATGAAGACGCTCTCTTTTTCTGATGGAAACGGTCTGTTTACCCTGCTTCGCGGAACAGTCTCGATTACGTTCAATCTGGAAACGGATGAAGTGGACAATGGTATTTCGGTGTATACCGAAGCCGGCGCCGTCCGTGAAATCGGCGGAACTTATTATGTTTCTGCATCAGCTTTCTGCCAGGAACTGGGTTATAGCTTCTCGTATGACGTAGCGACCCATGAAGTCACGCTGATCGAGAAACGCTCGAGCTTCCTGCCGTCCGCATTCAGCTTTGTGGAAATCGGAAGACTGCCGGAAGTCCTGAACCAGGGCAGCTTCGGCACCTGCTGGGCATTCGCGCCGCTGTCCGCGGCGGAGAGCTCATTGCTCCCGGAAACAAAGACTGTCTTTTCGCGCGACCATCTCGTGCTGACGAATTCGTTCGGCGCCTATTATGAGGGCGGAAACCGTCAGGCGGCGCTTTCGTATCTCCTTTCCTGGACCGGCCCGGTCGAGGACGAATCCGACATTTACGGCGACGGCGAAACGAACGAAAATCTTTCTGCTGCCTACCATGTGCAGGGCGCGTGGCTGATGAACGAGCCCTCGGTGGCAGATATCAAGGAAGCCGTCTACCTTTACGGCGGCGTCGAAGCTTCCATCTATCTTTGCATGGCTGATGAGACGGCACTTTCCGACACGTTCCGTTATTACAATGAGGAGGCGTACGCGTACTGCTATTTTGGCACGCGCTCTGTCAACCACGATATCCTGATCGTCGGCTGGGATGATTCCTTCTCAAGGAAAAACTTCAAAAACAACTCGAATATCCGCGGAAACGGCGCGTTCCTCTGCCTGAACAGCTGGGGCGATTCGTTCGGGAACGACGGTCTTTTCTGGGTTTCGTATTACGATACCGGACTTGCGCAGAACGCGATGTGCTTTACCTCCGTTGAAGCTGCCGATAATTATGACCATATCTATCAGACCGATCTGTGCGGCTTGACCGCGGATGTCGGCTATAACGATGAAACCGCCTGGTTCGCGAACGTGTATACCGCCTCCGGCCATGAGTGGCTCGAAGCGGCAGGCTTCTACACGCTTGGCGAAGACAGCGAGTACGAAATCTATCTCGTCCATAATTTCGAAGAGGAGGGCGATTTCGCTGAGCGGACCTTCTTAAAACGCGGCGTGATCGACCACCCCGGCTATACGACGGTAGAACTTGATAAGCCGGTCCTTCTCTCGAAGAATGAGACTTATGCGATCGTTGTGAGACTTACGACGCCGGGAATCGCTTACCCGGTCGGCGCAGAGCAGCGGACAGGCGATGTTCAGAACGTGAATATTAAGGACGGCGAAGGCTATATCAGCTCGAACGGCAAGCGATTCCGCCGGACAGAAGAGACGCTTTCATGTAACGTCTGCCTGAAAGCTTATACCAGCGACGCGGAGTAAGCTTCACACAAAGGTGCATACTGAAAGGCGCACAGAACTGCGCACAAAAAAGTGCACCAGGCGGTTGAAAGCCTGTAGAAGCGCGAAAAACGCGGTTTTTACCGCGGAAACGATAAAAGAGGATAAAATATGCGAATCGTGATGGCCACGGGAAATCCGGGCAAACTGACCGAATTTAAGAAGCTTTTAGAAGACCTCGATATGGAAATCCTGACAATGCGCGAGATCGGGCTGAACCCGGGCGACATCGTCGAAGACGGCACAACCTTTGAAGAGAACGCGCGGAAGAAAGCAGAGTTTGTCGGCGCGAAAGAAGATACGATCGTCATTGCGGACGATTCCGGGCTGGAGATCGACGCATTGGGCGGAGAGCCGGGCATCTATTCGGCGCGCTATCTCGGCGAAGACACGCCGCAGTCTGTCGTCAATGCGACAGTCGTAAAGAAGCTCGAAGGCCTTCACGGCGAAGAACGCGCTTGCCGCTTCCACACCTTTATGGTGGTGCTTTTCCCGGACGGAGAGGAGTACGTTTCGCAGGGAACGCTCGAAGGGCAGATTTCCGAAGAGGTCCGCGGAGAGGGCGGCTTCGGATACGATCCGGTCTTCTATATGCCGGCGTACGGTCTGACGATGGCCGAGCTCGGAACCGATTTTAAAAATACCGTTTCCCACCGCTCGATCGCGACGAAAAAGGCCGCGGAAAAAATTCGCGAGTGGCTTGATACTCACTCGAAGTAATAGTGCTGAAACAGTGCTGGAATTGTGCGGAAGCTGAATCAAAAAAGGCGGCGTCATCATGGACGGACTGAAAAAAGCGATAAGCTCTTTCTTTGTAAAAAAAGATATGAATATGACCGAGGGCCCTATCATCGGGGCCCTTGTTTCCTTTGCGATTCCGTTCTTCTTAGGACAGCTCCTCCAGCAGCTTTATAACGTGGCCGACGCCTGGGTAATCGGAAATTTCGCCGACAATGCTTCCTTCGCGGCGGTCAGCACCGGCGGCAATCTGATTTTTCTGATCATTGGCTTCTGTAACGGGCTCGCACTCGGCGGAAGCGTCATCATTTCCCGCTATTTCGGCGCGGAAGATAAGCAAAACGTCTCCCGCGCGATCCATACCAATGTGCTGATGGGAATGGGGACCTCCATCGTTTCGACCACCGCGGGACTCTTCCTCGTGCCGTTTATTCTGCGGATGATGAATATTCCCGACAATGTCCTTCCGAATTCGTTAACTTATATGCGCATTTACTTCGCGGGCTCCGTGACGATTGTCATGTATAACGTGTTTACCTCAATCCTCCGGGCGCTCGGCGATACGGTGCGCCCCTTGATTTTCCTCGCGATTTCTTCCGTTACGAATGTAGTGCTCGACCTTCTCTTTGTCGCGGTATTTCATTGGGGAGTCGCCGGCGCAGCCACCGCAACCGTCATTTCGCAGGGGCTTTCCGCAGCCCTTTGTCTGATGCTTCTTTTACGGAGGAAGGACTACACCGGCATCCGCCTTTCGGAGCTGAAGTTCTACCCGCAGCTTATGAAAGACTGTCTTTTACAGGGGATTCCGACCGGCATCCAGAACACGGTCATCAGTATCGGAAATATAGTCATCCAGTCGAATATCAATGCCTTCGGCGAAGCCGCCATGGCTGGCCACGGCGCCTATATGAAGCTGGAAGGCTTCGCTTTTCTCCCGATCACCTGCGTGTCAATGACGCTCCCGACCTTCGTGAGCCAGAATCTCGGCGCGAAGAAATATGACCGCGCGAAGAAAGGCGCCTTTTTGGGCATCCTTTTCGGCGTTCTGTTAGGAAGCCTCGTCGGTCTGGCTATCATTGTTTTTAAAGAGCCGCTTTTAGGAATCTTTATCAAAGATGCGGCGTCGATAGAGTTTGGCTCAGTTTTTGCCTCGATTCCGCCGGCGTTTTACTGTATTCTTTCGTATTCGCACTGTTCCGCCGGCGTGCTTCGCGGAAGCGGAAAATCGATCGTCCCGATGATCGCGATGCTCCTTTCCTGGTGCGTGATCCGCATCACATATATAACGATTGCGATTCAGTATATTCCGGAGTTTTCCACGATCGCTTGGGCGTATCCGATCACCTGGTCGATTACGACGGTGATCTTCTCTGTTTTCCTATTCTTCACCGATTGGACGAAGGGATTTGAGAAGAAGGTAAGACGGGAAAAAGGGTAAGGAGAGAAGAATGAGCGAGGAGAGAAAAATGTTATCAATCTGCGGAAGCGACTGCTGTGAAAAATGTGATAAGATCAATGAATGCGGCGGCTGTATGAAGACGTGCGGGCATCCGTTTGGCGGAAAATGCATTGCCGCGGAAGCCTTTAAGGCGGGCGGTGCAGAAGCGTTTTTCGCGTTAAAAAATGCGCTTATCGAAGAAATCAATGCGCTCGGAATCGACGGGCTTTCTGTTCAGGACCTGAATCTTCTGAACGGCTTTTATGTCAATCTCGAATACCCATTGGCGAATGGCGAAAAGGTTAAATTCCTCAAGGATTCCGACATTTACTTCGGAAACCAGATCGAACGCCCCGGGCAGGAGCGTTGCTACGGCGTCGTGGCGGACGAGAAGATGATCCTCGTCTGTGAATATGGTTATATGGGAAAAGATCCCGAACTGATTTGTTATAAAAAGCGCCCGTGAAAAAGGCATTCATGTGTATGAAGTGAGACCGATCACGGTTCAATCTGCATCTTCTTCGCTTGACGCTCGTTTCCTACT
>DCGM01000096.1:17832-24599 GCA_002315255.1 Lachnospiraceae bacterium UBA1778 | reverse complement strand
TGAAAAGCAGTAACTCCTAAGCGGAAGGTCGTGCGTTCGAATCGCATCGGGAACGTGGAAAGCAGTCAAGGTAACCTGGCTGCTTTTTTTATTTTTATGCTGAAAATCAGAGAAGAAGGATGCTAAAGAGAGGGAGGAAGATAAAGATTGAGAAGGAAACTGCATGTCACACTGGGAAAAAAGATTTTATACTATCAGTAGGATTTACAAATATCCATAACCATGTTATTGTACTGGTGAAAAGAAAAGCGGGTCCATGAAACCCCGGAAAGGAAAAAGAAATGTTCGCATTGTTCTCTCATGTCAGTCTTGATAAAGAACTCAAAAGTGATGCACTGTATCCTGAAAAAGAACAGGGCAATGTTTTTGTGCGCCGGAATCAGATGAAGCAAAAGAGATCAAAAGGTGAATTCCAGAGTGGATTATAAAACTATTCGGGAACAGATCACATAGATTTCCAGGACCGCTTATCTGAAGAAGGTAGGCGGTCTTTTTTTGCTCCGTTAACTTAACTGGAAGAGTAACCGGCTTTTAACCGGAAGGCTGCGGGTTCAAATCCCGTGCGGAGTATTTAGCGCGTGTGGTGGAACTGGAAGAATGAAAGAGGAAAAGAAATGTTAGAGATCAAAGGAAAAGTAAATACAGCCATCTGCTATGCAAAGGTGATTGAGGACGAAGCTATCGAGCAGATCCGGAGAATGTGCGATTATCCCATGACAGAGGGATCGCAGATTCGGATTATGCCGGACGTTCATGCCGGGAAAGGCTGCACCATCGGAACAACGATGACTATTATAGATAAAGCTGTTCCCAATGTAGTCGGCGTGGATATCGGCTGTGGTATGTATACCGTGAATTTAGGAAAAACAGATATCGATTTTGAGAAGGTTGATGAAGCGGCTCACTTTATTCCTTCAGGCATGAATGTCTGGGAAGGCCGCACGGAGCGCTTCGATTTACAGGATCTGCGCTGCTACAGGGAGCTTCGTGACAGCAAGTGGCTTGAAAGAAGTCTGGGAACGCTCGGTGGCGGGAATCACTTTATTGAGATCGATGTGTCGGCAGACGGAACGAAGTATCTGATTATTCATTCCGGCAGCCGTAATCTCGGCAAACAGGTGGCAGAGTTCTACCAGCGGCTTGCGATCAATTTGAGCCGTGGATATGGCGACTATCTGGAAAAGCGGGATGAGATTATTCGCACCTATAAAGAGCAGGGAAGAAAAAGCGAGATCCAGGCGGCTTTAAAGGAACTTCACTGGCAGGTCTACGAAAGCGAAGCCGGTATGCCGGAGGACCTTTGCTTCCTGGAGGGAAAGTATCTGGAAGACTATCTTCACGATGTAGAGATCTGCCAGGCGTTTGCGAGAAGAAGTCGTGAGAAAATGGCTGAAATCATTCTGGAAAGAACCGGAATGACCGGTACAGACGGATTCCATACGATCCATAACTATATTGACACAGAAGAGATGATTCTCCGAAAAGGAGCGATTGCGGCGCATAAAGGCGAGAAGGTCCTGATCCCCATTAACATGCGGGACGGCTCCGTCCTTGCTATGGGAAAAGGGAATCCCGAATGGAATTACTCGGCCCCGCATGGCGCAGGTCGGTTAATGTCCAGAACCATGGCAAAAACGACACTCTCGCTTTCGGAATATCAGAGCACTATGGCGGGCATCTATACGACTTCTGTCAATGAAAACACGCTCGATGAAGCGCCGATGGCATACAAATCACTCGAGGACATCATTGATGTAATCCGTGAATCTGTGGATGTAATCGACATTATGAAACCAATTTATAATTTTAAGGCCTCCGACTGATGCTTCACGGCATCCGTCCGGATGCCGGAACAGGAGGAAAACATGATAATTATACCGACCATCGATATGGTGGCGACCGGAAGAAATATCGAGAATCTGCGGAAGACTGCCGGCTTTACTGTAAAGGAGCTGCAGGAGGTCTTCGGCTTTGCCACACCGCAGGCTATTTACAAGTGGCAGCACGGGACTGCGATGCCTACGATCGATAACCTGGTATTGCTGGCCGCCGTGCTGCAGGTAAAGATCGATGACATTCTGGTCGTTAATGATCAGCTGATGCAGATCAGCGCTTAAAAAACAGAACAGGTGGAGCCTTTATGGATCCACTCTATGGCCCCCTAGTCTAAATGGTCAGGACGTAGCCCTTTCAAGGCTAAGATGCCCGGTTCGAGTCCGGCGGGGGTCATTACTGCGTCTGATGGATTGTAATCCACTTCCGCCTATGGTATAAACCAATGTAGGGTCAGAAAAGCATTATCAAAGGGGCATACTGCCACTTATAGGCCCAAAACGACCACTTATCGAAAAACGATGGAAAACGCATCACTTTTTTCCTATACTGTGACCGTACCAAAAAGGAGGTGCGCAATTGGAAATTGAAATCAGATTAGATCCAAACTGCAAAGAACCGAAAATCATTGTCATTTCGGACAGGATGACCGATGAAATCAATGCTGTTTTGAAAAGACTTTCGGAGGAACAGCCGCAAATGATCGCCGGATTTAGGGAGGGTACTGTCGAGGTGCTGGACCCAGCAGACATTTACCGCATTTCTGCCACGTCAGGAAAAGTGCTGGCGGAAACCACCCGGGGCGAGTACGTGCTTCGTATGCGGCTGAGCGGCTGGAGAGCCAGTCCTATGTACGTATCTCGAATTCTGAAATCATCAATCTGAAGAAGGTCAGAAATTTTGATCTGAGTTTTGCAGGAACCATTTGCGTTACACTTTCAAACGGTACGGTAACTTACGTTTCGCGGCGGTGTGTCGCCGGGATCAAACAACTTTTAGGAATATGAGGTGACAGAAATGAAGAAAAAGGTAATGAAGCGTGGACTTCTCGGTTTTCCTCTCGGTATTGTGGGTGGATTTGTTATTACTATACTGATTTCACTTGGTATCGGAGACGGTTCCTTCTATCCGGTTACACCGGAGCTTACGGACACTATGGGCAATGAACTTAATGCCGTTATTCTGCAGACGGTACTCACCGGAGTCATAGGGGCAGGCTTTGCAATGGCATCGGTTATCTGGGAAATGGACTCGTGGAGCATTGCAAAGCAAAGCGGAATCTATTTTGCTATTGCCTGTGCCCTGCTGCTGCCGATTGCCTATTTCGCAAACTGGATGAAGCATGACCTGACCGGAATACTGTCTTACATCGGAATATTTGTTGCGATTTTTATTGTTGTGTGGATCGTGCAGTATTGTTTGTGGAAAAGCAAAATTAAAAAAATGAATGACAAGGTTCAGGCTATTAGCGATAAAGAATCCTAATAACCTCCCTAACGAAATATTCGTTTGATATTTCGAGAGAATATCGTCTCATATACCCGGAGCGGTGAAATCACTGCTCCGGGTATTTTTCTGCCCGATTTTCAGCCGAGAAGTTCACAGAAAAGGACTAAATTGTACTCGATTTATAGACAAATCCAACACAATAAAATCACAATCCTTTGTTAGTCTCTATAATGCACGCGTTAGAAGGCTTTTATCGACGAACCGCCGATAAGAGGAAAAGGATCTAATAACAGAGCTGTATCAACGCATCCCGCCAGATTCGTGGTATTGCTCGGGACCGTGATCCTGTGTGCCCGCCTAAATCACTTCTAAACGGTCTGGAGCGCAGCCGAATTTCGGCTGGACACCTATTTTTTATTTGGAGGATCATTATGAAACGTTTTAAGGCCCTTACCGGGTTTGCGCTCGCATTGGCATTAGTGCTTGGCGCATTCCCGACGATCAATGCATTTGCAGAAGAAACACTTACCGCTGTAGAAGACACGGAAAGCACTTATGTGCCGACCCAGATCAAGAACGGCAGTTTTGAAGATGATGACCCATATGGTTGCGAGGGCGTCGCGACCGGAGTGGACGGCGGCTGGACAACCACGGATAACTGGTTCGAGCGCAGTTGCGACCCGGACACATACGGAATACTGGAACCGTTGGACGGAACCTTTTTTGCTGAAATGAATGCAGATAACTCCGGCTGCCTTTATTAGGATCTGACCACTTACAGCGGCGACATCATCCGCTGGACGTTAAACCATGCGGCCAGAGATTGCGGCGATGATGTTCAGAAGATGGCAGTCTATGTCGGCGCTTCCGATGGCAATGTCCCGGAAGGCGTCAACTCCGACATGGATATCCACATCTCAGCGGCCACAAAAGCTACTTATACGGCAGAAGGCGTCACGAACCCGGAAGGAAAGGCGTATGGTTACGGAACCACGTCTGAACTTGCGAATCTGGCAGTAGAACAGCAATGGTCTGACAATGCCTGGTATACTGCGAAGGGTATTTACATTGTACCGGAAGGACAGACGGTCACCCGTTTCGCATTCGTCAGCCTGTGCGAAGATGGCGGCTGCGGAAACCTTTTAGATAACATCACGTTCTCTACTTTATTAGGACACCTGTCCGTAACCGAAAACAAGGACGGTTCTGTAACCGTTAAGGGTTATTGGGGAGACACCGACCCGGCGAAGAAACTGGTTGTTAATCTGGGCACGGAATATAAAGTTGACATGACCTCTGTCTGCCAGAAGAACTTCTCTGTAACGATTCCGAAGACGCTTGTGGAAAAGGCGACGGATATGACGGTTTATCATGAGGATTATCCGGTTGTTAAGCAGGCGCTCAGCAGCCACGAGCATACTTGGACCTATGTCGTTAACGGCGCTACGCTGTCCCGCTATTGCTCTAACACGGAAGACGCAAGTCTCTGCTTCTATCAGGGCACCGAAAAGGCAGTCGCTCTGACGGTTTCCGCGACGGGAAAGACCTATGACGGCAATGCAGTAGTCGCAACTCTTTCTGACAGCAAAGCATGGGTTGCAAGCGAGGCAGAAGTTCCGAAGATTGAATATTATCAGGAAAATGCAGGCGCAGCAGCAACGAAACTGACGGCCGCTCCGAGCAAGCCGGGCAACTATACTGCGCGGATTACCGCCGGTGAAAAGACTGCGAAGGTCGCTTTCACCATCAGCAAAAAGACGCAAGATGCTCCGACTACTGTTACCGGAACAGCTCCGACCGGAGATAACACGAAGGACGGTTTTATTATGGGCGTTTCCGATAAGATGGAATATTCCTCTGACGGCGGCAAGACCTGGACGAAGTACCCGGCAACCACACTCGGAATGACCGGCCTCGGAAAGGAAAACTACCTGATTCGTTTCTATGAGACGGATTATGAATATGCTTCTGAACCGGTTACCATCAGCTTTGCACCGATGAAGAGCTTAAAGGTGAACAGCGCGCCGGTTACCGGAGACCATTCCCATATCCTGCTGTATTCGTTAGTCCTTGTGATCGCAGCAGCGGGGTTAGCCGTAGTGCTTTTAAAACATAAAAAGAACGCTTAACAGTTAAATTATGTGAAAATAAAGAGACACCGCGAGCGGCAGAAATGCTCCTCGCGGTGTCTTTTTTTGCCTTATAGGGGTTTGCCCTTTAAGAATGAAGTGGTATAATATAAAAACAAAGGGAAGAACCAAAACAAAGAACCAAATCAAAGAACGCACAAGGAATTTATAAGAAATTCGCAAAAAAGATTTATTAAAAGGAGACGGACACCATGATTGATATCAAATACCGGCAGGAGAAGGTCAGTAAGGCGCTTTATGTTATCCCCGCACTTTTAGTGGCAGCGGGCATTCTGTTTATTACATTCGGGCTGAGCGCATTAAATGAGTCGTCAAACTACTTTTTAGCGATTCTGATCCCGGTGCTGTTTATTCTGGGCGGCGTTTTAATGTTTGTATTTACATTGAAGGAAGCGAAAAAGACGCAGCAGGATATTATCGAGGTGCGTGAAAAAGGGCTGCTCGTCGATGGTGAAGTCCTGGACATTGAGACGCACGAGCATTACTCCAGCGATGGCGACGGCGGAACGAATGTGGACTATACGTACAATTTTATCGTCCGGTTTAACGACCCGAATACGCTGGAACCCGTAGTGGCGGAAAGCGTTGAAACCTTCCAGCGGTATGAACTGAAGGGACCGAATTGTCAGCTTCGCGTATACAACGGAAAAGTGCTCGTCGAGAAAGCGGAAGTGGAAGAGGCAAAGTCAAATCCAAAGGCTGTTGTTTTCGCCATTGTGGCCTTCGTCATCCTGTTCCTGGTAGTCGCCGCGAAATGGCTTGGCTTGTTCTGACATCAGGCCTATATCAAAGCAAAAACTGATCGAGCTGAAGAAACAATGATAAAGAAACGATGATAAAGAAATATAACAGGAAAGCTCTCGCGGAAATCGCGAGAGCTTTTTTGTTACTATCAGCAGATATGACAGTCATATGTTATTATGTCCGCTCAAGTACGGTAGCCGTTTCTGGCCACAGCCTTTTTGGCAGGACAGGCATGGATGACTATTTCTTTAAATGTAGCTTCCGGAGGATATTCCCGCCGAAATGCCGGATACGGTAATAGCCCTGTTTGAGATATAAGAAAAAGAAACGGACCGGGTAAGGCGCGGCCCAGAGAGCTACATAGAGCTTATAACCGCATGCGGAAACTTTTACGAGTTTTCCTTTCCTTTTTACGGCTGACAAAACGCCAATGATCTGCCCCTCCGAAACGGTTTCGCCGCTTGTGCAGTTGTCACCGACGATCCAATAGGTACCATCAGGATAAACGCGGAGAACGCGGTGAAGGACATAGTGCCCGCGCCCGGTCACTTCCGGGCGGACATACAGCGCCACATCATATTTTTTGAGGCG
>DCGM01000096.1:0-17693 GCA_002315255.1 Lachnospiraceae bacterium UBA1778 | reverse complement strand
CTCTTTTTCGTCTCATCGCTCATTCTTTGACCATCCCCTGATACGATATCTGTGCAGCTTCATCCTCCATATTGCAGCCGAGACGATAGAAGCGGACATCGGGCAGATTCATTAGAAGCTTAAGCGCACGGGACTTATTTGATGCGCCTTCCGGGAAGTAGCATGGCGGGAGAAGCAGGTCAAAGCAGTCTTTCAGCGAAACCTCCTCGATATGGTTCGTCTCACTGCGCGACAGGAAGCAGATCGCCTCCAGGGGCAGGCATTCATTGACACCATAGCCTTCTTTTCCGCGCCAAGGGCTTCCGTAAATATAAACATGACCGTCACGCGCGATGAGGAATGGCTTGTCACCGGTCAGAATGTGACATTCCGGGAACAGCTTCAGCCAAAGCTTTGCATGCGTCGTTTTCCCGGTACCGGATTGCGCGGAAAACATATAAGCTTTTCCGTTCAATGCGAGAACCGTGCCATGAAAGAGAAGAAACCCGTAAGGCAAAAGCTCCGCAGCGACTTTACGAAGAAGTGCAGTAGGTTCGAAATCTACCGTCGAGATCTTTTCGCATGGCTTGCCTAAAGAGGCCATCTCCGCTTGATAAAAGGCGATTTCATGGTTCAGGTCTTCCGCAGAAAGTGAAATAGAAACAAGCGGCTTCTCCGCCGTTTTAAAGTCGCGGAAAAGTTTTTTCATGTGGAGGCTTCGTACGGCGACATCCATTGGGATGCCGGCAATCTTTATTCGTCGGGTGTTCAACTTTTTTTCAATGGTTTTAAAGAGCATAAACGGCACTTTCTTTATTCAGTATTCGAAAATCAGTCTTCCTTAACAATTCTTTTCCCTGAAATCCGATAGACACGTGCGCATTTTTTCAGGACGGACGGGCGGTGCGTGGAAACGATAATCGTCCGGATAGGCGCAGCCTTCACTACATTATCGAGAACGCGCGCTTCCGTTTCTTCATCCAATGCGCTGGTCGCTTCGTCGAGGAACAGAATCGGCGCATCACGAAGGAGCGCTCGTGCAATGCTGATCCGTTGCGCCTGCCCCTCGGAGATTCCTTTCCCGCGTTCGCCTAAGTCGGCATCCAGACCGATCGGCTCTACGAATTCCCATGCGCAGGCAGTCTTTAACGCATCGATGATTTCCTCCTCTGTAGCATCAGCTTTTACCATCCGCATATTTTCCGCGATTGTGCCTAAAAGAAGTGTATTCCCCTGCGGAACATAGGCGATAAACGAACGGAGAGCGGCACACATCGGTGCGGCATGGCCGTCGGCATCACGCAGAATGACTTCGCCGGATCCGGGGTTTACAAGCCCGAGAAGCAGACGGAAGAGCGTCGTTTTTCCGCCGCCCGATTCGCCTAATAATGCGACAATCTCGCCCGGATTTGCACAGAAATTCGCTTCCTCATAAAGGGAAGGGCCGTCAGAATAATTGAACGAAGCATTGTTCATTTCTATCGAAAGACCGCGGGAAGCCATAGGCTTAAGGGCTTCCAGAACCATGGAATCATAGTCTTCCTTCGGAAGATCGATCACCTCGCGAATCCGGTGTGCGGAGAGCGCCGCATCGAGGATGCCAGGAATCGAATTGACCATGGACCTAACGCGTTCCGTCAGCGTTGAACGCTGGTCCAGGAAAAAGCTCATGTCGCCGAAAGGAAGCCCTTGGCTTAGACGGAAGATGCAGTACAAGAACGAGATTGCTGTAACCAGCATATCGACGAGTGACAAATAGCCAATGGTTTTCACCCGGAATTTATTATAAGACAGAATCCCGTCCTGATATTTCTTCTGCCATCCGCCGAACCGGGACGCGAGGTGCTCCCATACGCCGAAGGCCTTAACGGTATCGATATTATAGATCGTTTCCGCCTCGAAACTCATCATTTCACTGTTGAGTTCCAGCACCTTCGCGCGGTATGCCCGCTGACGCTTAAAGATGACGCGCGCGGCAAAATAAAGGAGGAAACCCGAAAGAACGCCGAGACCGGCAATGACCGGGTCCATCCGGACCAATATGACAAATGCCACCGTAAAAGCATAGATATTCGTAAGGAGGTCCGGGATCCAGGAGACAGCATTGTTACTGATCTCGTTGACATCTTCATTAAAGCGGTTTAACAGATCGCCGTGCTTGTATTCGTTCAGGCGGTCCCATCGGACGGCCATGATGCTGTCGAACATCAGCGCCTGAATGTCGTTATGGACGGAGACGCTTATGCGGGCTTGAAAACGGGATTGAAGAGCTTTGAACAGGATGACGCCCAGGAACGAGGCGACGAGAAAAACCAGAAGGAGCGGGAGGCTGTCGGTCTCTCCCTTTGTGATCGCATTGATCGACTGAGCGCTTAAATAGGACGAAGCAATGCTTAACGTGGACGTCAAAAGCCCGAAGACGGTATACGGGATGAGAAGTCCAAGCCTGCGCCGCGTAAAGGAAAAGATCCATTTCCAATCATTAATAAGATCAGAAAAAGTCGAGTCCGTCCGCCTGTTCAGAAAAGCCTGCAGAAGGCGGCTTTTAAACAGGCGGTTGATCCCGGTGTATTTGATTTTGCGTTCGTTCTTAATATCGCTCGAGCTCATCTTAATCCTATGCCTACATGCTCATGTTCTTGCGGGGCGCTAATGCCTGAAATGGGAGCTGTGCAAGCACGCCCCATTTTAGGCATTGCTCCCCTCCCTGTACGCTTTTGATGCACCACGGATTGCTCCACTTCGTTCCGCAATCCTAAGAACATTCGCATTCCGGCACATATGCCTACATGCTCATGTTCTTGCGGGTCGATAATGCCTGAAATGGGAGCTGTGCAAGCACGCCCCATTTTAGGCATTGCTCCCCTGGTGCATCAAAAAATATGCCGAAGACAAAACTGCCTCCGGCAAAGGTTCGGGTGCAGAAAGCACCTGTTATTCGGTCAATAGACCATACTCGCGAAGCATTCCGACAACCTTCCGAATACTGGGAAGGAGCTGCTCTTCGGTCGCATCATACTCTTTCTTTAATGCGGACACAATCTCATCTTCCGTCACATCCTGCTCAAGCACTTTCAGAATATCCGCAGTCGTACCGTTCAGATGGAGAACGTAACGCCGGTCTGTGTCATCGAAAAGGGGCATCGCGCGGAGCGTTCCATCGATTTCGATATAGGACATCTCATATTTTAACTTCATTTGATACTCCTGACCGGGAAAAATTACATGGGACTCGTCACTACTGCATCAGAATTAATTTCCGTGATTTCGATCTCAGCGTCTTCAAACTGCTTCATGATATGCAGACTACGTCATTTTCAACAGAAACGATTTCAATTTCGGCTTCTTCAAACTGTTTCATAGCATACCCCTTTAAGAATTTCTAAAAAGATAAAGATAGTATAACGCAACGCTCTTTAACAGTCAACCATAAAGGCGTTTTTTTGACGCGATCTGAAAGGGCTTTCCTTGCTTGTCTTCTCTTTTCGCATATGATAAAATCGTCATACGGCTTTAGATTCCAGAGGAGATTCCACTGACCCTGAAGGGACACTCCGCCAGAGAAATCCAGTCGGCATATGAAACGAAGGAGATCCGCGAAATGCTTTCAAACGAGCAGCGTTTTTTATTAGAGGCCCTATCCGATTTTGTCAACCGAAGAAAAACGGCCGTCCCGGGCGGACTTGATATCTCTTCCATAGTAGCCCTTTCGCTGGAGCAGGACTGCAGCGGAATTATCGAATATCAGACAGGACTCACGGCACTAGCGGGCGAGATGGATTTCTGCTGTTACCGCATGGCGATGCGCGAAAAGCTTCTGCGGAAGATCGACAGCGCCTTTAGGGCGGAGAAAATCCCGTATATTATCGAGAAGGGACCGGAGACGGCGAAATATTACCCGATTCCGGCGCTTCGGTCTATGGGGGACCTCGATATCATGGTGCATCCGGAAGACAAGAAAAAGGCCTATCAGGCGCTTCTGGAGAACGGGTGTACGGGAGTGGGCGAAAAGCGGGAAAACCTGGAGTGGTTTTTAAAGAGCCCGGAGGGGGAAATCGAACTCCATCACGGGCTGATTTATTCGGGGGCGACCAGCGAGGACCGCTTCGTGCGGTTCTCGGACAGTGCATGGGAGAATGCTCACCCAAAGAGCGACGGAAGCTTTTCATACATCCTCAACCCCGAGTATGCGTTTGTCTATCTCCTGATTCATCTGCAGAAGCATCTCCTCTATCAGGGCGCCGGAATCCGGTTATTTATGGATATTGCATTGATGATCCGAAACGGCGGACTCGACTGGGATGTGGTGACGGAAAAGATTCGGAAAGTATCGATCGAGAAATTTGCGGGGATCTGTTTCGCCTTAATCGCGCGTTGGTTTGGGGTGGAAGCACCGAATGGATCAGAAGCGATCACGGAAGCGTTTGCGGAACAGACGGAGGAAGATGTACTGGGACATGGTGTGAGCGGAAAGATCCGGCTTTCTGAAAAGGAAAAGAACCTCTATGAATGCGCAAACCGGAACCGCCTGAATAAAACGAGTGGAACAAAACGGCTTCGGGATGTTCTGTCGGGCTTCTTCCCGCCGTATAGCGAGATGCGCCGAAGATACCCTGACATGCCGGATTGTAAAGCGCTTCTGCCGGTCATGTGGTGTAAGCGGTTTGGAAACTCTATCCGGAGAAAGAATATGCGGGCAGGGCTTCAGGAGGCTATGACGCCGCTTCGAAGCGGGTATAAAGAAGAAATGGAAGCGCGAGTGAGAAAACTGTCAGACTGGGGAATCGAGACCGATAAAACGTGACACGTGCCGCTTAAGCGTTTCTAACGCTTCTTTGCAGCCGGCGTCCTCGATAATGCGCACGGCGCGTCCGATATTTGGCGCGCGGTCTTCATTATTGTGGCAGTCAGAACCGATAAACTGAATCCGGCCGTCCGAAAGGAGGCGGAGCGCATAATCGCGCGTATCCTCATGGATGAAGAAGCTGGCATTGACCTGAACGAGCAGGCGGCGGTCCAGCACGCGGTCGATGAGAGTTCCGTCGCGCAGGCAGCGCATATAGCGGTCGACGTGGGCGACTACCGGGATACAGTGGAGATTATATCCGGCCGCTTCAATCTCGTTCAGCATTGAATCCGTCCAACGCGCCATCGGCGGCTCGACTAAAAGACCGTCCGTATTTTCCATCATTAATCGAGAAAGCTCCTCTGCATCAGACATTCCGGGGAAGAACAGGACCTCTGCTCCGAGCCGGATTTTCGGATATGCAGAGGGATTTTTTTGTAAAGCGTCATTTAAGCGGGCGAAAGACTCCGAACGCGCCGAAAGAAAACGCTTCGGGCTCGTCTCATCCGCATAAAAATGGGGCGTCGCAAAAATCGTGCGGACGCCCTGCTCAGAGCTTCTCCGAAGCATAGTAAGGCTCATCTCGATACTGCGTGAGCCGTCATCAATGCCGGGAAGGATATGCGAATGAAAATCAACCATGCAAAAACGCCTCGCTGTTACTGATAATTCGAGTACTGGTACTCTTTTCCGGAGCCCTCGAGAGAGCCGTTCATTACGAAGCCGAGAATCTTAATTTTCGCCAGCTCCAGCTGCTTCACACAACTGGACAGCATCGAACGCGAACAGGTATTCTCACGTAAAATGACGAGCATTCCGTCGGCCAGCTTGCCGACCTCGGTAGCATCAATGACCGCGCCGACCGGCGGGAGGTCGATGACAACATAATCATATTTTTTCCGGATCGCGCGAAGCAGGCTCTTAAAAACAGAAGAAGAGAGAAGTTCGCTCGGATTTTCCGGGACACTGCCGCTGCAAAGGACATCGAAGCGTTTCTTTCCGTCAGAATCGAGATATTTCTGAATCGGCGAGCCGCTGATCTCCTGCTCGGCGAGAAGATTGCTAAGACCTGGGGCCAAGCGCTTATTTAACTTCGCAGCTATCGACGGGCGACGCATATCGCCGTCAATCAAAAGGACCTTTTTATCGAGTTCGGACAGGGAAAAGGCCAGATTGACAGAAGTCAGGCTTTTGCCCTCGCTCGGCTGTGCGCTCGTGACGCCGATCACCTTACAGCCGTCATTATCGCCCAAAAGAAGCAGCGTATTCGTACGGAGTTTTTTATAAGCCTCTTTCGCGGCAAAACTCAAATTATCACAAAGAAAAGATTCATCGACAATCGTATTTTTCTCAGCCATGATTATTTCTTTCCTTTCTCAGAGGTTCCATAGTAGGAAGAGTAGTAATAACCCTTTTTCCCGGCGTGGCGCATATCCGGAATAACCGCCAGAAGCTGATAATCCGGGAACATCTTTTCGAGATCGTCCGAGGAACTGATCAGCTGGTTCTCTTTCGTCTTCTTTAGGCTTAAGAGGACAATGACGACACAGGCACAGAGGACTCCGCCTGCAATGCCGATCACGATATTTTTCTTATAACTCGGTGAAGAACGATGGGATGGTGTGATCGCATAGTCGACGATCTTCGCGGACGCGCCGTCGACAAGCTCTGCGATGCGGTCCGGAAGGACTTCCGCAATCGTATTCGCTATCAGCTCAGACGTGGAAGGATCGTTCGTGGTGACCGTCACATTGAAAGTCGCGGTTCCGGAAACGACTTCGGTGCTGATGGCAGAGGAAAGGGACTGATACGTATAGTTTACACCGGCCTTCTGAATCACCGCTTCCAGCGTGGTTCGCGACTTCAGAATCGCGACATAGGTCTGCACCAAGGAGTTAGATGCTGAGACCTCGGAGGAGCTGATGGAGTAGTTCGTTTTTCCGTAAGAATAAGAACTGTTGTTTACGCAGATCATCGTGTTCGCCTGATATTTCGGCTTCATGAGGAGGCTCGTAGCGAAGAAAGCAACGAGTCCCGCGACAAGCCCGGCGAGAAGGATGACGAGTGCATTGTTCCAAAGCGTGCGGAGCAGCTTCAGAAGATCGATTTCGATTTCATCATTATTTGTCTTGTTAGTCATGGTGTCTCCTGAATCAATACGTAAGAACGGATATCGCGGAAAGAAGCGGCGATATTACCAGGATTTTACTATGTTTGTGAAATAATACGGGGAGCTCTTTAAGATGCTCTTCCGCACATCATCAATATGCAGCTCGGTGACGACTTCATCGAAGTAGCCGAGTTTTTCCATACGGTCATATACGAGCTTGCCGAGCAGCTTATACGCTTTCGCGTTCAGCCCCTCATCGCCCGCGGCGCTCCGAAGAGACGGAGGAACGATTCCGGAAGCGGCGCACGCCCTATCATCGGAAGTGGCGCTGATGCCTGCGTCAGACAATCCGTCTGAGCAGAGGTATTTACGGAGATTGACGAAATGATCGCCGAACGCGCGGACCAATGCGGAATCATACTCGGAGGTATCGGCCCAGCCGTCCTGATAGCAGATGCCGATGACGAGATAACGGTCGGTATTCTTTGTCTGACGGCTGAGAAGCGCTTTGACCTGAGAAACGAGTTCTGTAGCGCTCGAATAACCGCCATACGTGCCGATGCAGACTACATGCAGGTAATCGCGATACAGATCCGCAGCGGCGGTGATTACTTCAGTGCCCGCAGCCACTTTCTTTTCGGAACCGGCTTCCGCGCGGCAGAAATAATAGCCTGCGGCATAGGAGTGTCCGTTTTCTGTATGCTCGTCTTCCAGCGTGAGCGTGCCGGTGATGCCGTCAATCGTGACCGGATTAACACCGCAGTTTCCGCCGTTTAACGGGGATACGGCGCTTCCGTCTTCGCTCCGAAGAACGATGCGGACCTTTTCCGAATCCGCGGGAATCGTCACGTTACTGGCGAGAATGAACGGAACAGCACCGCTTCTGCCGAGGATAGTAGCGGTATCTTCATTCGCCACACCCATATTGATGACCGGAATGCTGACCGTATAATTATTCCAAGTGATGCGGGAGAAATCATCCGCATTCGAGATCGTGCTGCGGAAGTCATAGATATCACAGATATAAGTATTCAGCAACCGCTGAAGGATGTCCGGATAAGAGACGGAGCTTTCCGTGCCTGCGGTCAAGGTGTCGCCCCAGCAGACGATACCCGGCAGATACTCTAAAACCGCGGCCAGATCTTTCTGATATTCCGCTTCTACAGCCGCTTCTGCCTGCTGTTTCTCGTCCGCCTGCTCGGTCTGGCGCTTCGCATACTGCTCTAAAAGGCGCGCATCTTCCTCGTCGGTTTTTGCATTCTCATTGACCACTAAAATCAGAAGAACAGCCGCAGTAATCACACAAAGGGCTGCGAGAATGATCGTCCGGATCGTCTTTTTCTTATACTCATCATTCCACATCAGAAAAATCTCCATCAAGTATCGGCGAAAAAATCATTGAAATCGCACATATACTCATTATAATAGATAATAGATAAGTCAAGTATATCACTACGGAACAAAGTGTGCAAGACATGTGAGGCCGATAAAACGGACAACTGAGAAAATACAATGGGGAGGAAGCATGAAGAAAAAGGGAAAGAAATTAGTAAAGACACTTATCATAATCGCCGTTATCCTGGGCGTACTGATGGCGGCCGTCGCGATCGCAGGACCGAAGCTTGATCCGACCGGCTACCGCTATGTTCTCGGCGGATGGCTGAAGAGCTATGTGACGCCGACCGTAAAGCAGGTTGAGGAAGTGAAGGAAAAGACGGACGGCATCATCCACGGCGTATGCCACCCGAAGGATGACATCGAGGGCATTCTGTCCGCAAACATCGACTGGGTCCGCTTCGATCTTTACGATACCGTGTTTGACGCGGACGGAAACGAAACCGAAGGATATAAGCGGTATAAGGAAGACTGTAAGAAATATGCGGAAGCCGGCATCAAGGTCATGTGCGTCACGCCGTACCCGGATGCTTATCTTTACAGCCCGTATTTCGGGGGCAATGAAGCGGAGCAGAAGGTGAGTACCGTCGACCCGCGCACCGAAGAAGGATTGGCGTACGTTGCGATGGAAGCGCGCTATATGGCGCAGGACCTGCAGGGCTATGTCGGCGGACTTCAGATTACGAATGAAATGCCGGTGGATCGGTTCCGCCAGCCGCTGACGCTGGAAGAAGCCGCTAAATATGTGGCGGTGCAGCTCGAGGCGACGGCAGACGTGAAGGGCGATATCATTGTCGGCTACAATGTGGCGGACTTCCTGATGTATCAGTATTATACGATGCTGGAGGATTACAACCAGTACTGCGATTATCTCGGAATCGACCTTTATCTCGGCTGTTTCGAGAACACCTTTAAGACGACTTTCTGGTATGATATGATTCTGCGCGGCTTCTATGCGCAGTCGAAGCTTCCGATCCTGCTGTGCGAGTTCGGATATATCGGCGCGGGCCAGGCATTGACGGATGAAGAGCGCAGCGAGTTCTTAGGACAGTTCGGCTATTCGACTGAGGAAGAAGCGGCAGCGGACATCCTGAACCTGATCGAGAATGAGAATTTCAATTCCCGCATCCGCGAGCGCCTCTACGAAGAAGTTCCGGACAAAAACCCGGAAACGCTCCGCGATCTGCTGTTCAATTCGCAGAACACGAACAACTACCGTCAGCACTTCTATGAGGAGCTGAACAACGGCTATCAGCTGACCGAGTATAAGCATAACCGCGAGGACCAGGCACGCTTCTATACGGACGTGATCGGGAAACTGTCGAAGATGGACTTCGTCATCGGCTGCTTCGCGTACTGCTGGAAGGACAGCTCGTCCTGCTATATCTGCGATTCGCCGAACTGCCCGGTCGAGACCGGTTGGGGCTTCATCGATCTCGAAGGCAACTGCAAGCCGTCGTATTATGCGTTGAAGAAGGCATACGAGGAGTGGAAGTAAAATAAAGGCAGAATCAGCACAGATTCAGGACCAGAACAAACACATAACATAAACCTGATGACACCTAGAACAGAACGGAGGAAACCGATGGAAAGAGCCGAAAGAATCGACCGGATCCTGGCAGAAATGACGCTGAAAGAGAAGATTGCGTTATGCTCCGGCGAAAATACCTGGGAGACGAAGAAGTTTGACAAATACGGAATTCCGTCGATGTTTATGTGCGATGGCCCTCACGGGCTTCGAAAACAGGAAAAAAAGAAGAAAACTGACATTTTAGGCATCAATGAGTCGAACCCCGCGACCTGCTTCCCCGCGGCGGTAACGACAGCAGGAAGCTGGGACGCGGAGCTTCTTCGGGAGGTCGGAAAGGCGATTGCGGAAGAAGCGAAGAACGAACATGTCGGGATGGTGTTAGGCCCCGGGATCAATATGAAACGAAATCCGCTCTGCGGACGGAACTTCGAGTATTTCAGCGAAGATCCGGTGCTCGCGGGCGAACTCGCGGCAGGATATATCGCGGGAATGGAGAATGAGGGGATTGCGTGCAGCTTAAAGCATTTCGCGTGTAATTCGCAGGAATATCGGCGGCTTACGTCGGACGGCGTGATCGACGACCGGACGCTCCGCGAGATTTATCTCGCAGGTTTCGAGCGCGCGGTGAAGAAGGCGCACCCGGCGACACTAATGTGTTCGTATCCGAAACTGAACGGAACTCACGCGAGCGATCATAAGGAATTACTGACAGATATTCTTCGTGACGAGTGGGGATTCGACGGCCTCGTCGTGACCGACTGGGGCGCCATGAATGACCGTATAGAATGCTTTAAAGCGGGCTGCGACCTCGGCATGCCGGGCGGCAGCGCGTATATGGAAAAAGATGCGCTGAAAGCGGTAAAGAACGGAATGCTTTCAGAAGAGGAAATAAATAAATCAGCGCGGCGTGTGTTAGAACTCGTGCTCCGCGCGGAAGAGACGCTCTCGGCGTATGATAGGGAAACACCTCTCGAACCCGGTAGCGGTGATGAAAAAAACGCTATCGTCGGCGAATCCGGAAACGCGGCAGCGATAGCTGAAATGTATGAAAAGCACCATGCGCTCGCAGCGAAGGCAGCCGAAAAAGGAATCGTGCTTTTAAAGAATGAAGATCAGATGCTCCCGCTAAACAGCGGGGACCAGATTCCTCCGATAAACTGCGAGGAACCGAAGCTCGCTATCATCGGCTCTATGGCGAAAAACCTTCGGATTCAGGGCGCGGGATCGAGCCATATCAATCCGACGAGAACAGAGTCGCCGCTCGATTTCTTCCCGGGCGCGTCATATGCGGCCGGTTGTGACGAGGAAGGCGCGACGACAGAAGAGCTTCTGAACGAAGTCCGCGAAACCGCACAAAAAGCGGAGAAAGTCATTGTATTTGCAGGGCTTCCGGCGCGGTATGAGTCGGAGGGATTCGACCGCGAAAACATGAAAATGCCGGAGGGGCATCTTCAGATGATTGCGGCAGCGGCGGAGGCAAATCCGAACACGATCGTCGTGCTCGTCTGCGGCTCTGCGGTGGAATGTCCGTGGGCCGACCGCGTGAAGGCTATCGTTTATGCGGGGCTTCCGGGGCAGGGTGGCGCACGCGCGATCGCGCGCATTTTAAAGGGCGAGGCGAATCCGTGCGGAAAGCTCGCGGAATCCTGGCCGTTCGTTTATGAGGATGTGCCGTCTTCCGAAATCTTCGCAAAGACGAAGGACGCACTCTACGAAGAAGGCCTTTATATCGGCTATCGGTATTATGAAAAGGCGAAGGTGAACGTGCGCTGGCCGTTCGGCTTCGGTTTAAGTTATACGACATTTTCTTACACAAATCTGACAGCAGACGGGCGGCATATTTCCGTCAATGTAAAGAATACCGGCAAAGTTCCCGGCGAGGAAACCGTGCAGCTTTATGTCGGCCGCACGGAGCAGACCGCGGTCCATCGTCCGGTGCGCGAGCTGAAGGGCTTTACGAAGGTTTCGCTGGTACCGGGGGAAGAGAAGACGGTAGAATTTGACCTTACCGACCGCGATTTCAGCGTCTGGCAGGACGGCTGGAAGATCGAGAGCGGCGAATACCGGATCAGCGTCGGAAACGAGAGCGTGACGATTTTGGAGGCCAATAAAGCGAGCCGCGAGGCTTACGAAGCTGGTCCGAATAAGGCGGAAGAAGCAGCTTTGTCATGTGGAGCGGAAGAAACGGCGCTGTCGGGTGAAAAGGCGGAAGACCGCGACTGGTATTGGACGCTTGCAGGGAAGCCGAGCCGCGCCGACTGGGAGAAGGTCATTGGCCATCCGTATGTCGAGAAAACGCCGAAAAAGGGCGAATTTACGATGGACAGCACCATTGTTGAGATGAAAGACGATTCGCTCGTGATGAGGATTATGTATACGGCGACGGAAACGGTCATCGCGAAGCAGTACGGCGGAAAGAAGGATTATACGAATCCGGATTTCCGGATGATGATGGAGAGCAGCGTGGGCGGTCCGCTCCGCAGCATCCAGATTTTCGCGAACATTAAGGGCGGCCTGTTCGAGGGCCTTCTCGAGATGGCGAACGGGCATTTCTTTAAGGGAGTTGCGAAGTTCTTCAAATAACCGAAAGCAGCGCGCTTATTCGGGAAAAACGTCAGAGAGCGGAAAGGAGTCAGCATGTACGAGCATCGGAAATCCGAAAAACGAGTGATTTTAAACGGCACAGACGGCCGGCCGAAAGCACACGAGAAGGTTTCGGTTGAACTGAAAAAGCACAGATTCCTGTTCGGCTGCGGCGCATTTGATTTTCTCTATGCAGGCGAAAATGACGCGGTGCTGGATAAACGAATGGCGCTTTGGAAGGAGCTTTTCAATTTCGGAACGCTCCCGTTCTACCTCGGCCGATTCGAGCCTGTGGAGGGGCAGCCGGAGACGGAAAGCCGGATGAATGCGGCGCGCACGCTGGCAGAAGCCGGCGTCACCTTAAAGGGGCATCCGCTCTGCTGGCACACGGTCTGCGCAGACTGGCTGATGAACTACGATGACGCGACGATTCTCGACAAGCTCGTGAAGCGTGTCGAACGCGAGGTGTCAGAGTTTAAGGGCGTAATTGACATGTGGGATGTTATTAACGAGGTTGTCATCATGCCGATTTACGACCGCTACGACAATGCAGTCACCCGCGTCTGCAAGCGCTACGGCCGCCTCAAGCTAGTGAAGGAGGTCTTCGACGCGGCGCGCTCTGCGAACCCGGACGCGACGCTTCTGATAAACGATTTTAACCTGTCTGAAAGCTACGAGGTTCTCGTAGACTGCTGCTTGAGCGCGGGCGTTCCGATCGACGCGATCGGCATTCAGTCGCACCAGCACCAGGGCTATCGCGGGGACGAATATTTCGAGGCGGTCATTGACCGGTTTTCGAGGTTCGGTCTTCCACTTCATTTTACGGAGAACACCTTGATTTCCGGAGCACTTATGCCGCCGGAAGTCGTCGACTTAAATGATTTCGCGCCGGAGATCTGGCCGTCCACGCCGGAGGGAGAGGAGCGCCAGAAGGCGGAGATGATCCATATGGCGCGGATGCTTTTCGACTCACCGCTGGTGGAAGCGCTCACGAATTGGAGCTTCACGGATGACGGCTGGCTCAATGCCCCCGCGGGTCTCGTCCGGCTGGATCTGTCGAAGAAACCTGCATTTGTCGCATTGGACGAGCTCATTCACCGCGAGTGGCACACCGCCTACGAGACGGAAACCGATGAAAACGGCGGCTTCACGCTCGCCGGGTTTAAGGGAACGTATACCGTAAAATGCGGCGGGGAAGAGAAGGAAATCGTGCTGGAGTAAAGGAACAGGAGGAGTTCATGACCCCGATCTGTAAGGATATTTTTAAAGCGATCCACGAGGGAAAGTGGCTAAAAATAGAATATCGGAATCAGGCGGGAAACCTGACGAATTACTGGATTGGCATTCGCGAGGTGGATCCGCTGCGCCGTATGCTGACAGTGGATGGACTCCATATTAGGTCACATGCAATTGATGAACTCCATATCTTTATCGATTCGATTCAGACATCGGTCGTGCTGGAGGGCACCTATTTCGAGACAAATCCTGAACTTATTCGTGATATTGAAGAGAAGCCCGAAAAGTACAGAGGTCTTTTTGACAATGTTGCAAATCTGAAGATTCTGACCTATCTGGAAGTTTGCAACCGATATGATTCCACGCCATATCAGCAGGACTTTGATCTGATCAAGTGCATGGATCGCGACTCTTTTACTGATGGCGTTTATACCCTTTCAGACGAACAATACAGCCAGATTATCAAAGACTTTTCGATACGCGCAAATCGGATTCAGGATAATGCGCAGTCGAATATTAAAGTCAAACAGCTGGTGATGAATGTCCTTAGCGTAAAAACCCCAAAAGGTCTTTATGTTCTGGCCTATCGGAAGTTGAATCTAGATGTAAAGAAACGCTTGATGCGTCCGGAGAAGGACATTACAATCTGCGCGGAATTCCAACTGGATGGGAACTGGAGAGAAACGGCCCGGAAATATCTGGATGCGGATGACTATTCTCTCCTCGATGATTTTGATGCGAATCAGGAAAAAATCAAAGACGCCATTACAAGAAGCAGTTCAGGAAAAGCAATTGTCGATGATCTCCCGTATGTAATCGGAATCGGCATGGATATCATAGTTGATCTCCATAGTGAATATCAGGCAATCATTAAAATGATGGAAGAGGGAACTGCGCCGATTCCGCTTAAAGCTTTCTTTGGAGATCTCTTGGACAAACCGCGCCGTACGAAAAGCTATCCTATGGCGCTTTTAAACCAGAAAGTCAATCTGGACCAGCTTTTGGCAATCAATAAGGCGATGCAGTACCCGATTGCTTATATTCAGGGACCGCCTGGAACCGGGAAAACGAACACCATCATTAACACCATTATCACCGCCTTTTTCAATGAACGGACGGTGCTGTTTGCGTCGAACAATAACCACCCGATCGACGGGGTTTTTGAAAAATTAACCGGCCTTCAATACGAAGGGAAGCGAATTCTGTTTCCTATTCTCCGGTTGGGAAACGTGGAAAAACTCGGAGAGGCGATCGACTACATAAAGTCGCTTTTAGAAACAGCAAAGGGGATCATTGTATTCGATAAGACGTTGGACAAGCGGAAGGACGACCGCAGCGAGCGCGCAAAAAAACTTACGGAGCATCTGCGGAAATATGAAGAGTATCTGGACCTTAAAGAACGGAAGGAAACATTAAAGGATCTAATCTCCGCCCAAGAGAAAACCAGTATTTCGCCTGCACTCTTCCCGTTTAACATTGACCTAAAGACGCGGCAGCTGCGAGAGGTTGAAGAGAAGATTGCCGCCATGCCGACCTTCACGGAGAGGGAAGCGCTGGATCTGATCGATCAGAACGAGGATGAGTTCGCGCAGTATCTATATTATTTGTCCGCCAAATACATTAAGCGGCTGGAAGGCGACCGGTTTGCAGATCTGAGGGAAATCATTGATATACCCGAGAAGAGCGATGCTGTTTCTGCTTTGTCGAAGTTTCTGTCCGATAGCGATAATGTCAAAAGGCTTCAGCGCGTGTTCCCGATTATCGTCACTACCTGTATGTCTGCGCACCGACTCGGGAAACCAGAACCGCTGTTTGATATGACGATTATCGATGAGGCGAGCCAATGCAATACCGCGATGTCATTGGTGCCGATTCTCCGTGGCGAAAATCTGATGTTGGTAGGCGACCCGCAGCAGTTGAACCCGGTGATTCTGTTAGACGCACAGACGAACGAGAAGCTTAAAAAAGAGTATCAAGTCCCGGACGAATATGATTATCGGACGAACTCGATTTATAAAACCTTCCTTGCGAGCGACTCGGTCAGTGACGAGATTCTTTTGCATAATCACTACCGGTGCCATCCGAAAATCATTAATTTTAACAACAAGAAGTATTACAATTCCCAGTTGAACGTCTGCACGGAGGAGAAGAACGAGGCACCGCTCATTTTTGTGGATGTAGAAAACCCAAAGAGCGCTATAAAGAACACCTCTTTAGAAGAGGCACGACAGATTGTAGAGTATGTTCGCGCAAATCAGGACAAGAATATCGGAATTGTTACGCCGTTTGTCAATCAGAAAAACCTGATTACAAGCTCGCTGGAGCAGGAAGGCCTTACCAATGCCAGCTGCGGAACAGTACATTCTTTCCAGGGCGACGAAAAAGAAGAAATCCTTTTCTCCCTGGCGATTGGAGCCGGTACAGGTGCAGGGACTTACGAGTGGTTGCGGACAAATCGTGAAATCATCAATGTAGCGACTTCTCGCGCCCAGAAAAGACTGATTATTCTCGGCGATTCTGCCAATGTAAACCGGCTGCAGCAGGACGTGAGAGCGAACACGGATCCATCCGGGGTTCAAAATCATGAGCTTCAGAGTGATGACCTGTATGAACTGATCAATTATGTGCGCAGTGAAGGAAAAACGGTTGTCACCCCGAAAGAGACGAACTCGCGCGCACTCGGCGTGAAGCCGTTCAGCACAGAGACGGAAGCGGCCTTTATGCAGAGCCTTTCCCACGCATTAGATAATATTTTCCTCACGCAGGCGCGGTTCGTCGTTCATAAAGAAGTCGCTATCTCGCAAGTATTCGAAGATAACCTGACAGGGAAGGATCTTTTCTATACCGGACGATTCGATTTCGTGGTTTATGAGAAAACGAAAGAGCGCGAGATTCCAGTTTTAGCGATTGAACTCGACGGGAAAGAGCATATGGACGACGCTATCGTCCGCCGACGTGACGAACAGAAAAATCAGATATGTAAAGCACATCACCTTCAGCTTATTCGGGTTGAAAACGCGTACGCGAGACGATATAACTTTATCAAAACAATTTTAATGGATTATTTCAAAGTGAGACACTGACGATTATGGCGGACCGGTTGACAAAAGAACAGCGGAGGAAGTGCATGAGCCATATCCGCCCGACGGGGACGAGCATTGAGCTGATCCTCGAGAAGGCGCTGTGGGCACACGGCTACCGCTATCGGAAAAACTACCGGAAGCTGCCCGGCACGCCGGACATCGTCCTCACGAAGTCACGGATTGCGATTTTCTGCGACTCAGAATTTTTCCACGGGAAGGACTGGGACGAAACGCTCCGCGAGCAGATTCGCCGCGGGAGCCGACCGGAATACTGGGAGGCGAAAATCCTCCGCAATATGGAAAGAGATACCGAGGTCAACCAGAAACTCCGCGCGCTCGGCTGGACTGTCGTCCGGTTCTGGGGAAATGACATCAAAAAAGACCCCGAGGAGTGCGTGAAAGCGGTCGACGAGGCCGTGTGGGAAAGAAAGATAGGGGAGGAGATCGAATGACCACCCTTCATGTAGTAGCCGCCATCATAAAAGAAAACGATAAAATCTTCGCCACAGCCCGCGGATACGGCGACTGGAAGGGCTGGTGGGAAATTCCCGGTGGCAAACTTGAACCTGGCGAAACTCCCCATCAGTGCATAGTTCGTGAAATTAAAGNNCCTCATGAAACGGCGGAAGAAGCGCTGAAGCGCGAAATCCGCGAGGAACTCGCGACCGAGATTGCGGTCGGAGAATTGCTCCACACGGTCGAATACGATTACCCGGCGTTCCATCTGTCGATGCAATGCTTCCTCTGCACGGTCATTTCCGGCGAGCTCACGCTGCTCGAGGCCGAGGACGCGCGTTGGCTTACGAAAGCAGAGCTGCATTCTGTTAAGTGGCTGCCGGCGGATGAGGAACTCATTGACCGAATCGAGGAACGCATGTGAGCATAAAAAAAGCGGGCTGATAATGAACTGACCCCCTTCGTTAGATTTTG
>DCGM01000049.1 GCA_002315255.1 Lachnospiraceae bacterium UBA1778 | reverse complement strand
CTGCAGCGAGTAGGAAACGAGCGTCAAGCGAAGGAGATGCATATAGAACAGTGATCGGTCTCACTTCATACATCAAAAAGCCTTTTCACAGGCGCCGCTCCAAATCGACACGGCGGGCAGGGAAGATTTATTCGATCGTCAGGATGTCGGCGAAGCCGGTCATTTCCAGCACGCTCATGATTTCGGCGCAGACATGGGTGATCTTCAGCGCGCCCTGCTTCGACATCAGCTTCTGCGTCTGTAAAAGGACACGGAGACCTGCCGAAGAGATATATTCCAGCTTTTCGAAGTCCAGGATCAGTTCCGTGACGCCTTCCACTGATTCATTGATCATTTTCTCAAGTTCCGGTGCGGTCGTCGTGTTCAGATGGCCTTCTGCCGCAATCGTAAGTTTATTTCCTTCCAGTGTTTTCGTGAGTTCCATATCGTTTTCCTCCTTAGGCGCCAATCTGCTTGAACAGTCTTAAAATATTCTTTCCGTCCTTGTACTCGTAGTTCACTTCGTCCATAATCTTACGGACCATGAAGATTCCGAGTCCGCCGATTCGGCGTTCGTCTGCGGAAAGCGTGATGTCAGGTTCTTCCTTCGCGATCGGATTGAAGGGTTCGCCGGTGTCGACAAACTCAATGAGCAGGCGTCCCTTTTCATTTCCGATCAGGACTTCGACGTCGCCCTTGCCGTTCACGTACGCATAATGCGCAATGTTGACAAAAATCTCTTCGACTGCGACGGTCAGCTGCATCCGGTAACGCATCGGGCAATCATACTTTTCGAGCTGATCTTCCGCAAATGCAAGAACAGCTTCGAGCTCGCAGTCCTCTGCCGAGAACTTCCGGGCTTCCCATTCAGCATCCGGTCCAAGCGGATTGTCGATATCCTGCTCTTCCGGATAGCTGTTATAGCTGACTTCCAGCATCGTGATATCATCGAACTGTTCTGCTTCGCCAGCGAAGCGGTCTACATCGGCTTTCACGGTTTCAATCACCTCCCGAGGATTGTTTGACTGACAGTTGTTCAATAAATCTAACAGACGTTCTTCGCCATAGAGCTTCCGATCGGTGTTCAGAGCTTCCGTGACGCCGTCCGTATAAAGGAAAATGCGGTCACCCGGATGAAGCTGGAGTTCGCTTTCCTTATATTTGATTCCAGGCATTCCGCCGAGGACTAATCCGGAGCGGTCCTTCAGATACTTGAAGCTTCCGTCCGAAACCTCTCCCTTCGGGAATGCGGTTCCCGCTGCGGATTTGATGATCGGCGGGTTATGGCCGGCACAGGAATACGTGAGGACGCCGGTCTCGAGATTTAAAATGCCGAGCCAGGCCGTGATGAAGAGGCCGGTATCATTGTGCTCACAGAGCTGCGCATTGATCGAGGTCAATGCTTCCGCGGGGCTCGAGCCGAGCGAAGCCTGCTGCTGGATGAGCGATTTTGCAACCATCATAAAGAGCGCTGCCGGAACACCTTTTCCGGAGGCGTCCGCTACCAGGAAGCCGAGGCGCTTCTGGTCTAAAAGATAGAAATCGTAGCAGTCGCCGCCGACTTCCTTCGCCGGGATCATTTTCGCATAGATGTCGAATTCTTTATGATCCGGGAACGGCGGGAAAATGCTCGGAAGCATATTGCGCTGAATATTTTCTGCCAGTGCCAGTTCGGATGAGATGCGGGAAGTCTTCTTCGTGATTTCTTCCTGCTCAAGCACGATTTTCAGGCCCTTCTGTGAAATATCGGAAGCGACTAAAGATGCAAGCACATAAAAGATCGCCTGCGGGATAAATCCTCTGGCCAGCGTCTTCCATAAGGTCGCCCAGCTGTCCTGTGTGAGTCCTGCCACAGCTTCTTCCAGCGTTCCGTCTGACGCCACCTGAATCATTTCGCCGGGTGTCAGAACAACATAGTTCAGATCGGTCTTCATACCGAAGAACACGCCGAGTACCGTCGCTGCGATAAACAGAATACCGATAACGATCGCCATGCTCCAGGTCAGATTCTTCTTAAAATAGCGGGCCGAAAGGAGGACCGGAATCACCAGAAGAAGCGGAACACGGAAGGTCAGAAGCGCAGTCAGGATAGCGCAGAAAGCCGTGACTCCGATGATCAGAAGATACTTGTTCCAGATTTTGCTGCACTTGCAGGCGAAACAGGCGTACGCAGGAACCATCAGCACGACCAGCTCGACTCCGATAAGTCCGAAAAGTTCCGGGCCGTACGGAAGCGGATCAATGAAATGGATGATGCCGACGATGATCAGCACCGTCGACAGAATCACCGCGACACAGCAGGAAATATAGTTCGCTTCAATCTCATTATTGAAGATTACGTCATCTGTATAGGCTTTTTTTATCTTAGAATGAAATGTATCCATAAAACTCCTTACAGGCTGAGGTCATTGACTTCCAATAAAAGCTTTCCGAGATGCTCTTTATAGAAAGCAATCGTTTCCTCAACTAAAGTGCCATTGTCCGTGCCTTTGAGCACCGTTCTCCGGAGGAGACGGGTATAGCTGACAATCTGGACCTTCTTCTCGATTTCTTCAAGTTCCTTCTCGTCCGCCTGGTCGAAATACAGTGAAAGCGTCCGCTTCCAGATATGGGTGGCGGTCTCGTAGTCGATACCTAAGAAGTGCTTAACCACATCATGGTCGATCGCGGAGAAGCCCTGATATGCGTTATAAATCGCAGCGAATTCGAAAATCGGATTGCCGTGCGACAGCGTATCCATATCGATGAGGATCGCTTCGCCGTTCTGCATCATGATGTTTTTCCAATGATAATCGCCATGGATCATCTGATTGCTGTCCTTCACGGTAGCCATCAGGGAAACGAGCTTGACAGCTTCTGCACCGGTGAGATACGGTGCAACGGTCTGCGTCCAGCTGAGCGCGTACGGTTTGATGTCCGGCATATCCTCCGGACGGACCGTCGTCGCATGAATCCGCTTTAAGAGTTCGACCGACATATCGGTAAGCGCATCGACCTTCGACGGATCCTTAATGACCATCTGAAGGAAGCTGTCTGCATTGAGAAGCTCGAAAACAGAGCCGAAGCCCTCGCCGACACGGACGACATCATACGAAATCGCGGTCGGAATGCCGAGCACGAACGCGCGGCGCGCAAGCTCCCGCTCACGTAAAATATCCGGTAATGAATCCGGATTAAGATACACTTTAATGATCGTCTCCGGATCGATACGGTAGACGGCGCCGTTCGCGCCTTTACCAATGATCTCGCAGCCGTCCACGCTCATCACGCGGTACGCCTTATGGGTCGGAATCATCTCCGTGAAGCCGGTCATTTCGAAGACGTCATAAACATCCGGCGAAACATTTTCCAGCGTCATATCCTTCTCCGCCTTCCGAAGCTTCAAGATGACGCGAAGCCCCGCGCTGGAGATATATTCCAAATCTGAAAGGTCGACCACGAGCGACTTATGCGGATGATCCGCCTGACCGGCGAGAAGATCCGTTTCCACCGCTGCCGCATTGGAGGAATCCAGCCGTCCAACGATCGAAAGGATGAGCTCCGTCGGGTTACTTTCAGACATTTTTACGAGTACATTATCAGCCATACAGACTACCACCTTTAAAAATTTCGGTGCATCAAACATCAATTTCGCCGCCCTTCTCTCAAGCGTGACCGCGAAATACGCCTTTGATGCCAGAATCAAAATAATTCATAATAAATACTACCATAAGACCCGCGGATATTCAAGCACAACTGACCGATGGCGAGTGATTTTTCCTGTTCCGCCGTTCTGCCCGTCTTAACCCTTAACAGCCGCCTCTGCCCGCCGCGTCCCTGTCACTCTGCCCGCGTCCCAGCCCCCCCCCAGCGGCTCTGCCCCGCCGAGTCCCGAGAGGCCGTCAGGCGAAAGGGCTGCGAAAAAGGAGTCTCAGCATCAATGTGAGACCAAAGCGATATTATCTGCTTCTTACGCGCGATTTAGCGAGGCTTCCGTGACTCGATGCAGGCTTAGGCCAGGGGCAGCTGTCTCTGCCCGCCG
>DCGM01000068.1:2448-6344 GCA_002315255.1 Lachnospiraceae bacterium UBA1778 | reverse complement strand
CGAGTCCCGAAGGGACCATAAAAAAGGCTGAGGATTCTATGATCCTCAGCCTTTTTTTGTTCGGGCAGAGCTGCCCTTATAGGCCGCCTGCAGCGGGTAGGACACGAGCGACAAGCGAAGAAGAAGTATACCGAAACGTGAACGGTCTCACTTAATACATAAAACCGCCTTTTCACAGGCTCGCATCTTTGTTATTCGCCGAACAGGACCTTCTGGAAAAACTCACGCGTCTTCTCCTGGCCATATGCTTTGACGAAGGCGTCGGTCGCGGGACCGCCGTTTTCGACGAGACCATTGGAATAAGCGGCGTTCTTGACAGCCTTTGCAGCGCGGTCGCAGGACGGCGCTTTTTTGGCAGCTTCGAGATAAGCATTGATCATCGAGAGCGACGCGTCGTCGATCTGTTTTTCGTCCTTTTTCTTTGATTTCTTCCGGAAAGCGGACGGCATGACGAGCGGATCGTACCAGCAGGACTTCACCGGCATTTCGGGAAGCGCGGAAGCGCTTTCTTTCGCCGCAAGCATTCCTGACTCATCGAACGACGGACGGTCTAACAGCGTATCATAGACCTCTAACAGCGCGGAATCATTGCCGAACGCCTGAATCCGGTCATAGGAGAGAAGGGGCGCGTCCACGTCAAATGCGTTAAAGACGAGCGTGTTCATCTTCATAAGGCCGAGCATTCCGGAGACTTCCATCAGAGAAATCCGGCCGAAGCCCTCAGCATCCCATGCGGAAACTTTGAAATTCATTCCGCTGACCTTCATCGTCGCAAACTCACCGGCATCAACCGGCGTCAGCGTAAAGGCGTTTTCGAGGAGTTTCTTAATGTCAAATGCCATATCAATCCTTCTTTGCTGCTTTTTCTGCAGCCTTCGCAGCTTTCTTCGCCTCATCCTTCGCGATGGATTCCGGCGTAACCATATGATAGAGCGGGATTAACGGGAAAATCAACGGAGTCTTATTCGCATACGCTTCGTACTCCGGCTTTCCGCCGTAGTGCTTGATATGACGGGTTTCCAGACGCTTCGCACCGCTAAGCATGATGCCGACAATCAGGATGTAGCCGAGAATCGCGAGGATCCACTGCGTTCCCTGATAAATCTGAATACCGGAGACGAACATACCGGTCCAGAAGAGGATTTCGCCGAAATAGTTCGGGCAGCGGCACATCTTGAAGAGGCCTTCCATCGCCGGCATATTCGGGTTTGTCTTCTTCTGAGCGCTCTTCTGCTTGTCGGAAAGTGCCTCTAACAGAACACCGAGGGCGCTGATGACGATACCAATGATAAAGCAGACATCGTTTCCGTTCGTCGCTTCATTGCCGAGACGGTAGATCGCTGCAGACGACTGGAGAAGATAAAGAACTGCGCAGAAGATCCACATGAATGCCATGACGAAAATCGGCATCTTCGCTTCGCCGCCTGCTTCTGCCAGCTTTTTACGATAAGCTTCATTCTTCAGTTCACGGATCAGCAGGAAGCCGCCGAGACGGAAGCCGTAAATCACCATGATGCCGCACTGGATCAGGGAGAGGACGCTCGCCTCACCGCGTACGATGGAGAGAATCGCGAGAGTCGCGCCGATGCCCGCCGTCGAGAGGCCGTAACCGACCGACATGAACCAGACAAATTTATAGAAGCCCATGCAGCAGAGAACCGCGCTGACGATCAGGAGAATCCAGACGAAATCCGGAATCGCCGGATAAGCCGGCGCAGCAGCTGTAGTGAGGGTTGTAATCATTTCATTAAAGATCATGGTTGATTCCTCCTCAAGCCTTTAAATCTTTGAAGTAGTTAAACAGGAATTCCTTGAAGCTCTTTTCGCCGACTTCCGTATCACCGACGAGGTCATGGCTCAACGTCCACTGCGAGAACAGGATGATGTCGTGCTTTCCGGCTTTCTTGATCTTCGGAAGGTTTGCGAGAAGACCGAACATCCACTTCGGGTTATCCTTAATCTGGCACGGCTTACCGGCTGCTTCGAAGCAGAGCTTCGCCATCTCTTCATAGGTGTAGGTTTCCTTGCCGCCGACACGGAACTCTTTATTCGTCTCTTCGAGCGAGTCGACAATGAATGCCGCGAAGTCCGGGCAGTCGACCACGTTCGCCTTGACGCCGTGATAGCCCTTTAAGAGCTGCATCGTTCCGGCTTCTACATACGGACGGAAAACCTTTGCGATATCATAGAAATAGCCGGTCGGACGATAGATGACATAATCCATGCCGCCCTTCTTCAGTTCCTGCTCCATCATATACTTTGCGTGAAGCATCGGGACCTTTTCAGCGCCCGGCTCATCGCAAGCGATAACGGAGATATAATGGAACTTCCGGACGCCGGCTTTCTTCGCCTCATTGTACAGGTTCAGGTTTCCCTGATAGTCAATGTCATAGGAAGTAAAACGGGTAGAAGCGCCGGTAAGACCCATCGTGGTGATGACGATTTCCGCACCGTCACAAAGACCTGCCAAAGAATCCGGATTCGTCGCATCGATCGACTTGAAGGTATATTTGCCCTTCAGTTCTTCGAAATTCCCTTCCTTTAAATCTGCAGCAACGACTTCATATCCGTGCGCAATCAGGGATTTCAGAATTTCAGCGCCGAGATTTCCAAAAGCGCCGGCCAGTACTACTTTCATGGTAAATCCTCCTTAAAATCATAGAATACTTTTCAGCATCATATGTTAAAATAATAATAGGGCAAACCCTATCGGAAGGGACTCCCCCTCTACCTTTATTCTACCATCCACGAAACGCTTGTCAATTATAATAAATCTTTTTATTGTATGATAAATGATAATTATTATTTGATATATAATAAGCGATAGAAATATTTAACTGTAAGATAAACGACCTTCCCTTGCAAATAGACTTCTCTATTCCGCTTGGATATATCTTGGAAAACAACTCTTTTCTGCTATAATCATTTGTAAGATAAAAGTCTGTGACAGCTGTCCACAGCGTAGGCGCCGGGAAAACGGCGGAAGATACTAAAGGAGTTTTTATGAATAACAATTACAAAGATATGACAAAAGAAACAGGCCAGATGTCCGGGGGCACAAAGGCCGGCATCGCTTTCATCGTGATTACGCTGGTCATCGCCGTCATCTGTATGCTGACCGGACTTTTCACCTGCGCGATCATTGCCATCATCCAGGCGTTTCTCATTTTCTTCGGAACCCGGAAAGCCTTGAGCACCGAGCCGGGGAAAGCCAATGATAAATCGCCTGTCTTCTATGTAATCGCAGCAGCCTTAATGCCGGTCTTTATCGCTATCTGCACCGTCACCCTGGTTGAATCCGGATTTGATTTCGGGGATGATCGCGAGAGCAACCCGCAGCGCGGCTATGAGACTGTTCACACCGACCTTGGGTGGCCGGACACCGAGCTTCTCGAGGGCATTGAGCGCCCGGATTCTGAAAACGGTTATGTGAAGGATTATCAGGTCGAGGAAGACCAGGAGTATCTCGACTACGAATATGCCGAAGTCAGTATGTACGGTATTACAATGGATGAGGCAAGCTCTTATATCAAGAGTCTTTCGGAAGAACTGGAAAAGATCGGAACGGTGGAAAGCGATCTTATATCGTTAATAGGAGAACTCCAGGACGGCAGAATCGTGAGCATCACGTATAGCTTCTGGAGCGGAGAGAAAAGCGAACTGCTTATTCATGTGGAAAAAGCACTGCCGCTTCCGGAACTGGACGACTGGGCGTCGCATGGCGTCGGCGCATTGATCCCCGACCCGCGCGAGGTGTTTAAGGAGGCGACGGTTTACGGACGAATCGAAAGTGAAGGCTCCGACTATTTCGACTGTGTCTTTTCAGTTGATTCGGAGAAAGCGCTCCGGACTTATGCGTATGCCTGTATGGACGCCGGATTTGACAATGACTATTC
>DCGM01000068.1:0-2395 GCA_002315255.1 Lachnospiraceae bacterium UBA1778 | reverse complement strand
GCTGTCGTAATCTCATTGGATGAGAGCGGACGGTTTATGGTGTTTGTCGAAAGCGAAAAGAAATATTAAGAAAAAAACGGAAAAAACCGTGAATTAATCGTGAAAAACACGCAGAAACCCTTGAAAACACATAATTCTTAAAGATTTCTTCATAGATTTGACAAATATTTCAGTTACTGTCTTTTACACGACAGGCCGGAGCGGCGGGAGTCGGCTTTCCGGCCTGTTCGTATTTTCTGGAAGATTGTTTGGGCGGAAATGACGGACCGGAAAAGCTTTTGAGGATTCAAAGAAGCGAGGACTGTCGAAATGAGATGCAGAAGATGTGGAGTTGAGCTTTTGGCAAATACCGAAGTTTGCCGTGAGTGCGGAGCGGAAGTGATCCGGCCGAAGTCACGGGCGATTACTTTGCAGGAATATGAGGAAATGATGAAGACGAATGAGAAGAAAACGGCACTGGTGCTGGGAGCATTGACGGTAATCGCCATCGCGGCAGCAGTAGCGGCATTTGTGTTTGGCTATGCGGTCTGCGGCATCGTCGCGCTGGTACAGGCGATGATCTTTGCGGCAGCATTGGTGATGGAGCTTAAACTGAAGGAAGAACGGTTCCAGGGAATCAGCTCGAAGCTGGAAATCTTCGGCCTGGCCCTTACGGTTTTCGTCGTCGGTTCTTTCCTGTTAAACTCGAACACGACGGATATGATCCGGAAGCGTTATTCCTGGCCGGTCGCCGGATTGGCTCAGAATATTGTGAAGCCGGAATCTGAATTTGGAAAGATTCAGACTGACACGGACGACCAGTTCATTATGGACGTTTTTGCCGTTTCAGAGGATGACTATCAGGAATATGCGCAGCAGTGCTTTGACGCCGGTTATTCGGTGGACTACGGCGCAGCGGACCATTCTATGGTCGCGTATAACGAGAAGGGCATCAAGCTGGAGCTTTATTATGACGGCGACGCGCGCCGGATGAACATCAGTCTCGCGGCTGCCCGTCATTTCGCTGAAATCATCTGGCCGGACAAGGGTATCGGTGCAATGGCGCCGGCTCCGTCCTCCACGATCGGCGAAGTCGTCTATAACATTGAAGAAGCTTACTGTGCTTATGTGGCAGAATCTTCCCGTGAGGATTATCTCGCTTATATCGAAGCGTGCAAGGCGCACGGCTTTAACCAGCAGATCTCCGAGTGGGGCGACTATTTTACCGCAAACGATGAGAACGGAAACACGATCATCGTCACCTATCAGGGAAATAATTCCTTCTATGTCAATGTTCATACGCCGCAGAAGAGCTGAGAAGCCCGGAAGCGCTGATGATAAGTTTCTGAAAACAGGAAACATGTAAGAACCCCTTAAAACTAAACTTTTGTGATGAGAAAACAGCCGATGCGGAAAAGCACGGCTGTTTTTTCGTGCACAATGCGGTCATTGATTTTTGAGTGTGATTTGGTATAATCAAATGGGTATTTATGCTTTTTTCTAAAAACGCATAAGTTTTCACCCTTTTTGGAGGAATTATGAGGATCTGTGAGAGGACGCCGGAGGAACTGGTCTGCGCGGAAGGCTTTCAGGACTGTGCTTGCGGACGCGCGCACGTCTGCCGGATGGATTATCTGAAAATCGGGCGTGGAGCGGTCCGTTTTGTTCCGGAAATGGTGAGAGCGCTCGGCGCGAAGCACCCGTTCGTCATCTGCGATCCGAACACCTATCAGGCCGCAGGCGAAAAGGTCTGCGAGATCCTGAAAGAAGCCGGAATCCCGTACCACCTCTATTCGTTAAAGGAAGACCGTCCTGCGCCGGATGAAAAGAGCGTCGGCGCGGTTGTCATGCATTTAAAGCCGGAGGACGATCTGATCCTCGCGGTCGGTTCCGGTGTTATCAATGATGTCGGAAAGGTCGTCGCCTATACGGCGCACCTGAAAGAAGCGGTAGTCGGCACGGCGCCTTCGATGGACGGCTACGCCTCCTCGAACGCTTCGATGGAGATCGATAACGTAAAGACCTCCCTTTATGTCAATGCGCCGGACGGAATCCTTTTGGATTCCGAAATCCTCGCCAAAGCCCCGATGCGGATGCTCTGGGCAGGCTTCGGCGATATGATTGCGAAATATACCGGCGTCCTTGAGTGGCGCATTGCGCACCTCGTCACCGGTGAATATTACTGTGAGGAAGTCGCGGAGCTCATGCGCCGCGCGACGAATAAAGTAGTTGATTCGGCGGACGGAATCCTGAACCGGGATCCGGACGCGGCTCAGGCGATCGCGGAGGGGCTCGTGCTTTCCGGAATCGCGATGTCGTTCGCGAAGATCTCCCGGCCGGCCTCCGGGCTGGAGCATTCGATTTCCCATATGTGGGAGATGATGGCGCTCGACCGGAAGCGCCCGTATGACCTCCA
>DCGM01000048.1 GCA_002315255.1 Lachnospiraceae bacterium UBA1778 | reverse complement strand
CATTTTATCCTTCCAAACGGCATCGGAGACGTCTGCTTTGAAGGAGAAATGGAGCTTCTCGCATCGACCGTGAAACTGCAGCAGTAAGACTGTGCAGCAGTTCGGCACTGCAGCAGTAAGACGCTATGCACTAAAATATTTAAAAAATCAGCCCTGAGAATCTTCTTTTGCGAATTCTCAGGGCTGATATTATTTCAAACGGATTTACAGCACATATCCGGTCTTTTCGAGGAGTTCCCGTGCGCTTTCGACGGAATCGATTCCGGTCGCATTTTTGACAGGCGCAAACTCGGCTTCGCGAAGGACTTCATACGGAAGGCAGGTATCGAATATATGGATGAGGTCGAGAATCAGAAGCTCATACTTGCAGCCGTTCGGCGTGTCCGGTTCGACAAACTCTCCGGCGTCATTCAGATAAGGGATTTTCTTTTTCACGCGGTGCACCGGCAATGCGCTGCCGAAGAGCTTTTCAAGCTTATCGAGGCGGAAGCAGTAATTCAGAATCACGCCGTAAGCATATAACAGATGACCTCTTTCATCGCAAAGATGGATCATTTCATCCGTCATTTCATAATACTCGACGATCGAAGGACGGCCGTCCTCTAAACAGAAGACGCCGACGCGCTCATCCGGCGCATTTTTGACGACTACCTTTCCGCCGCAGTCGCAGCCGCTTTTTGCGACAGCGCCGATAAACGCGGGGTCATTGATCTTCTGAAGAACATTATCGACACCGAAAGCGGTCAGATAGGTGACACCCTTTTCCTTTAAGAATGAGACGAGACCCGAGCGGTAAAGAGAAGAGAACCAGCCGCCGTTTCCGTTCGGTGATTCGGCAATCTTTCCCTTTTCCTCTAACAGCACTTTTCCGCTAAAATCGGTGCAGGGCGCCATATCCTGAACAAAAAAGCGGATATATGAAGGATCATAACCGAAATAATCGTGCTCCTTAAAGAAGCTTTCCGACTCCGCGCGGTTCAGCGTGGAGGTCATAATGCATAGATAAAGAGGCCCGTACAGATCGGTCACCTCGCGTAAGTTCTCAATGATACGCTGGAAAATAAAGACATCATGCGTTTTCCCGATATTGTACATTCCTTTCGGGTGATGGAAGCCTAAGCGTGTTCCCTGACCGCCCGCGAGCAGGACAGCTGCGACTTTTCCGGCCTTCAGAAGTGAGATTCCTTCTTCTTCATATTCCGCCCGATGGTTTTCAATCTCTGAAACCGTAAGTGCGGGGCAGGGCTCAAAGCAGCCGCGCTCCGAAGTCTCAATCACATGATCGAGAACTGTAAAATCGATATTTTCGATCTGAAAAAGGAGCTTTTTCTGCGCATCCGGATCGAGCTCCTCATAGTAACGGAGCAGGTGTTCCTGCCCGATTTCTTTTAATTTTTCATATGCTTCCCGGTAATCCATAGTAACCTCCGAAAAAAAGACTGTTATTCCACAGAATCATCTGGTAAAGCTGATATACCTGAACATCAAGTAAGTCTAATATACCAAAATTCATTGAAAAATTCAACTTTATGGTGTATGATAATAGAGTGATTATAGGGGTTACCATATTATTTAATCAATCAGCGAGGCTTACAAATGTCAGATAAAGTTAAAACCATCGGAGTCCTTACAAGCGGCGGCGATTCGCCGGGAATGAATGCGGTTATCCGTGCCGTTGTGAGAAGCGGTTTAGGAAAAGGGTTCGCGGTCAAAGGAATTGAACGCGGCTATGCAGGACTTCTGAATGAAGAAATCCACGATATGAATTCCCATAGTGTCTCCGAGATTATCGAACGCGGCGGCACGATCCTTTATACAGCGCGCTGTAAAGAGTTTTACACGGAAGAAGGACCGAAACGCGCGGCTGAGATCTGCAAAGAGCACGGCATTGACGCGCTGGTAGTCATCGGCGGCGACGGTTCTTATAAGGGCGCGCTCGCATTGTCGAAATACGGCGTAAGGGTAGTCGGCGTTCCGGGAACGATCGACCTCGATATCGCCTGTACGGACTATACGGTCGGTTTTGATACAGCTGTCAATACAGCGATGGAAGCGATCGATAAGATCCGCGACACGTCGTCCTCTCATGAGCGCTGCAGCATCGTCGAAGTTATGGGCCGGTCGGCAGGATTTATCGCCATCGCCTGTGGCATTGCGACGGGCGCGGAAGATATCCTGCTTCCGGAAGAATACGACGGCAATGAGCAGGCGATCATCAACCGCGTCATCGAGAACCGGAAATTCGGAAAGAAGCATCACCTTGTGATCAATGCGGAAGGTGTCGGCCATTCGACGTCGATGGCGAAGCGTATCGAAGCGGCGACAGGCGTCGAAACCCGTGCGACGATCCTCGGCTATTTACAGCGTGGCGGCTCGCCGACCTGCAGAGACCGGTTCTTAGGATCCCTGATGGGAAATCACGCAGTCGAGCTTCTCGCTGAAGGAAAGACGAACCGTGTGGTCGCGATTAAGGATAACCATCTGACCGATTTCGATATTGACGAAGCTTTGGCGATGCAGAAATCCGTCCCGAAGGACTGGGTGCAGATCGCGAAGAATCTCGTCCGTTGACATCGAGGAATCCGAAATGAACAAGCTTTTAAAGGATATTCAGCGCTGGCAGAAGAAAGCGTCTGACCGGAAAGAAGACGGTGTTTTTATCGTCGAAGGCATCCGGATGTTTTCGGAAGTTCCGAAGGATAAGATTCTTCATATCGTAAAATCAGAATCCTTTTCAAAGGAGCATCCGGAAATTACCGGCGGTCTGACCGTCTTTGACGATGAGTTTGCGAAGATTTCCGACACGAAGACGCCGCAAGGGATTCTCGCCGTCTGCCGTTCGGCCGTAAAGACAGAAAAGGAGCTTTTATCGGCGCCTGACGGCTGTTACCTTTTCCTGGAGAATATTCAGGACCCGGGGAATTTAGGCACGATGTTCCGTTCAGCGGAGGCAGCCGGTTTTTCCGGACTTTTGATTTCTTCCGATTCGGTCGACCCGACCAACCCGAAAGTGATCCGCGCGACGATGGGCGCCTTTCTACGCGTCCCGTATGCGATTTCGTTTGATATGATGGAATCCGTCATCGGCTTCCAAAAGACGGGCGGAAAGTGCTTTGCAGCGCATTTAAAGGGCGCTGTAGACTACGATGTGCCGGACTACCGCGGCGCTTGCGCCTTTGTCATTGGCAATGAAGCTGCCGGCCTTACCGACCGTACGACGGACGCCTGCACTCAAGCTGTCAAAATCCCGATGGAGGGTGAAGTCGAATCCCTCAATGCGGCGATGGCGGCGACAATTCTCATATTTGAAGCGAAGCGGAAACGCCGCAAATAATAGCGAAATCGAAGCGGAAACGCCGCGCAGAATAACGGAAATGAAGCTTGTCCGAAAGGATGAACGAACGATAAGGATGTTAAAGGAGATCAACTTTTACATTGGCTGATTGGATTCCGAAAAGAGAAGGAGAAAGAGCCATACGGAATGGTCTGCGGTATTGCCTGGTGGTAATCGCAGCAGCTGCCGCTGTGGTGGCATGCCTGCTGCTGGTGCCTGACAGAACGCAGCCGTCAGACGGCAGTTCTTCTGATACCGGGCGCACCGATTTTTACGAATCGACTCACCCGGGCGATGATCCGTCCGCTTCTGGCGAACTGACCTCTTCGGATGAAGCTTCCATGAGTGAATCAGAAACGATCGAAGAATCCGGTGATCCGGACAGCTCTGAAACTGAAACGGAGACCGTGATTCCGACTGAAACGGAAGAGCCGACCGTTATCACGCAGCCGGAAGATACGGCCGCCATCGGCCTTTACAGCTACTTTAAAGGGATGCTGACGATTGATACGGGAAAAGTCTCTGAATTCCTCCGTGTGCGTGAAAAACCGGAGGATGGCAGCCGCGTCATTACCGGCCTTTACGCGTCAGACATTGTCCCATATACCTGGGTCGACGGAAAATGGCTGAAGGTCACAAAAGATGGCGTGACCGGCTATGTCCGCGGCGAATACGTCCTTCTCGACCACGACTGTATGAACGCTTGGATTTCTTCCGTCAATTACCGCGTCGTCGTAAAGAGCAGCGTTAAAGAGGCGTTCTTCTACGAAAAGCCGGACAGCTCGTCGAGCATTATCGATATCGCAAAGCGTTATCGGACTTATCAGATCGTCGGTATGGATACGGAATTCTTCGAAATCTATTACCACGGCACGCATTATGAAAAACTCTATGTCAAACAGAGCGATGTGATCCTTTTCTATGAATTTACCGGAAAACGCGGAGCGGAGAACCGGATGGAAGCATGGGAGATGGAGCGCTTCGCATTGTTGGATATCTCCGGAAACCAGGAGAAGGCAGAGATTATCGCCGCAGAATCTGCGATGGAGGAATCACGCATCCAGGCGTCGATTCAGGCATCGATTCAGGAATCGCTCGCCGAAGAGGAACGGAAGAAGGCGGAAGCGGAAGCAAAACGCCAGGCTGCGATCGAACGGCGGTATGAAATGGCGAAACGGGACGGTGTCGGCATTATGCAGGCGAAGCTTGACTTTATCCCGTCTCGCTTCAGTGAAAAGATGACTGCCTATGTAATCAATCTCTGTAAGAAATTCGGCTTTACCGGAAAGAGCGAATATTTCGGTGTCGATTATTATATCGTCATCTTCGCATTGATCCGGCAGGAGAGTAACTTTAAGCAGAATGACCAGACCGGCTCCGGAAAGAATATTTCCTACGGACTTATGCAGATTATTCCGCGCTTCCATAAGAAGCGGATGGAGGACTATGCGGTCACAGAAGCTGATGTAATGGATACCGAAGACGGAACCGCCAATGTTCTCATCGGAATGCGCATTTTATCGGATTATATGAAAGTGGATGCGGATCCGGTTATCGGGGTTCCGGAAAGTTCGGAGCCGTTTATACGGGCGCTTATGTGGTTCCGTTACGGAAGCGAAAATACGCGCGGCGATTATGACCATTACCTTACCTATCTCAAAAACCATATCAAGGAATGGCAGGATGCCGGCTATAGTTTTGAATACCGCGTGACCGAATATTAAGGTCCAAAGGCTCGGAATTATACCCTTGTGTTTGTAATATTTTTGTAACAGATCATTCAAAAAATCCCCAGATTAAACTCATTTTTTATCAGCCCGGAACACGCTTCCGGGCTGATTTAACATTTTCCAGTATGTTAAAAAACACTTTGTTTTGTTGTGTTTTCGAGCAGCATTTTCAATGAAAAGAATGTGTATTTCCGCACAAGAAAAGAGATTTGTGCTATAGTGCACTCACTGGAACGAAGTATGAAAGAAATGAGGTTTTTATGAATTACAATCCTTATGAGTACATGGGCGTATCCGCCAATGCGCAAGACATGGAAATTAAGAAGGTGTTCCGTACGTTAACCGACCGTTATCGGAAAGAAATGAAGGAAGGACCGAACCGCCGCCTGGCGGAGCAGAAGCTGATCGAAACCCTTCATGCGTACGACACGATTAAAAAAATGCGCGCAGATGCACAGGCATCTTCACATCGGCGTGCTGAATCCCAGCGCCATATTATTGAGAACTTTACGTCCGCCTACGGGAAGCTCGTTCATAGAGGCGCTGGGAATTCCGAAGGAATGTCTCCGGTATTCTGTTCAGCATCCGACTATATTAATTCTGGAAACTGCAATGACGCGCTTAACATTCTGAACCGGATGGAGTCGCCGTTCCGCAATGCGGAGTGGTATCACCTTCGCGCCCTGGCGCATTCCGGTCTCGGAAATTTAAGCACAGCATTGGAGGATTCGAAGACGGCATGCGGGTTAGAACCGGAAAACATGAAATACCGCCGTCTTTGCCAGACGCTGGATGAGCAGATCAAAATCCGCTTAAAGCGTCATGACCGCCAGACGGCGCGCCAGAACCAGAGCCCGTCGATCATGTCGATCCTCTTCGGAGGACGCGTGTCGGTTGCCGGAAAAATTGCGTAATCCATGCGGGCAATATCTGGTAACGCCTGTCTGTGAAATCACGTAATCAATGCGGGTAAAACCGCTTTACCCTTTACAGCGCTTTGCCGAAAAAGGGGCCTATTAAGAAGATGAAAACCTAAAGGGGGTTTTTATATCTCGCAAGAGCGGGGGAACGCTTGACGGTCCCCTGCTTTTTGCGTATAATAGTATCTGGATTTTTTTGTGATTTCGTGAGGTTATGATGCCGTCTGGTAATCGCCCGAGGAAGGGACTTACAACTGAACAAAAGCGTCTGAGAGCAGAGCGCATTAAGAAGAAAAAGCTGAAGAGGAAGCTCCGCCGCATTATGATGGCGGTGCTGGCCGCGGTCGGCGTCATTGCGCTCGGCATCATTATCTACTGCCTGATCGTGATGGCCAATGCGTCGAAAGCGAAAGAGATCGTTATGGATCCGACTTATGAGCCGGGGATGACGATTCCGACGAAGCTTAAGGAAAGCGAAAGCGAATATCAGGAGACCGATCCGTGGGCGGATACCGATGAAACGGAAAAGGCCGGCGATATCGATCCTTCCGCTTCGGGAGATTCAAAAGATACCGATCTGACGGAGAGCGCCGGCGGGAACGCCTCGAAGCGCACCGAGAATGAGGAAGATCAGAAGCTTGCAGGGAAATTAGTCAGCCGGAATTATTGGGACGACCTTTCCAGCTTATCGAACACCTCGATTCCTTATGGCAATGAATGGGATAAAAAGGACGCGAAAACGAATCTGGCCGAGGGAATCTTCTGGTATGAAAACAAATACGGAAAATATCATCAGCTATATCGCATCAAGACGACGCAGAAGGTGATTTACCTGACCTTCGACGAAGGCTATGAATACGGCTATACGCCGATGATTCTCGATACTTTGAAAGAGAAGAACGTTAAAGCGGTCTTCTTTATTACGAAAGAGTTCTTAGACGGCTATCCGCAGTACGTCGAGCGGATGATTAATGAAGGCCATGTGATCGGAAACCATACCTGCCGGCATCCGTCCGGCGGTTATCCGCTCTATGTGGACGAGTACGGGATCCAGTCCTTTATCGATGACGTCTCGAAGCTTCATCAGATGGTTTATGACCAGTTTGGCTATACGATGAAGCTTTTCCGGTTCCCGGAGGGCGAGTCTTCGGAGCGCCTGATGGCCGTGCTGGATAATTACGGCTATACGTCCGTCTTCTGGAGCTATGCGCATCGCGATTATGTGACGGATGACCAGCCGTCCGAAGAAGTGACGTTGGACCGCTGCTTAAGCCATTTGGGCTGCGGATCGATTTATCTTCTGCATGCGGTTTCCGCAAGCAATACGGCTGTTTTAGGCGATTTTATCGACCAGGCCCGCGCATTGGGCTATGAGTTTAAGCAGATCCCGGTAGATGAGGTTTCTGCTCGGTAAGGAGATTATGGGAAAGAACAAGAATTCAAAATCAAGCCGTTCTTTTCTGCTGATCAAGTCTATCATGATCGGCACGGCTGCGGTCGCTTTATCGGGCTTTGTTGCAGTCGGCATTGTGTCGCTGAACGCTCTACCGGACGAAACGCTTCCGCATACAGAAACATCGGAGACGGAGAGCATTGCGCCGAAGGAAACGGTGATTGAAGCGCTCGGCGAGCGAGAAACACATGAGGTTTCGATCATTTCGGGCGATGAGCTTTCGTCGATAGAGGAGTCGTACAGTCTGACGCCGCAGCGGTTCTTTGTTGGCGCATTGTTCGGAAGCGATCCGGACGGAACCGGGCGCCCCACCGTCGTCAATGAGATGGCGGCCTCCTTCGAGGAGAACGGACTCTTTGCAAAGTTCTACTGTTCCGCGGCAAATGAAAAGAAAGTATCGTTCATCTTCCAGGCGGAAGGAGACGGAACCTATATCGAGCAGGTGCTTGACATCCTGGCTGAAGCCGGCATAAAGAGCACGTTCTTTGTGACCCGCGCATTTGAAGGAAATCACTCGGACATCATCCGGAGGATGATTACCGAAGGACATGAGATTGGAAACCGGTCGTATCTCGACCCGGCCGACGGAATCGTTCAGCGCAGTCTTCAGGACCAGATGAACGACGCCAGAAACCTGCACGATTATATGATCCGTACTTATCAATATACGATGCAGAAGTACAGCTTTAATGAGGATATGTGGTCGGAGGCGTCTGTAGCGCTGATGACGAAGATGGGCTATGAGGTCTGTTTCGGCAGCATCAATATCACCGATGACACGACGGATCCGCTCGATGCGGACTCTATTTTACGGAGCCTCGAGAACGGCCTTCATCCGGGCGCGGTCTATTCGTTCCACCTCGTGAACAGCGTCGTTCCGGAAATCCTGCCGGACCTCATCGATTACTGTGTGCAGGAAGGGTATGTGCTAAAGCAGCTGGATTAAATAAAAAACAGGATAAAAAACAGGATATAATAAACCGTAAATAAAAAAGGATATTAAAACCATAAATAAAAAGGATATTAAAACCGAATAGTTCTTATAGAATTATAAAGAATATCGAGAAGACCGGAAGCAATTTCCGGTCTTTTCTTTTTCTTTGAAATCTGAACAATATCAGGACTTTGCCGAAAAACTTATGAACGAAGCCCAAAATCTGTTTTGATTTGTCCATAACTTTGTGAAATATTTATCCATATTTTATTGCTTTTTTCTTGCAATTAGGTTAAAATACGAGTACAAGGGATAATTTGGATAATCTCTTGTTTGTTTAGGCATTTATATGCGGATCGGAGGATAAAATGGATACAAAAAACAGACAGGCTTTGGAACGGATCCAGGCTCTGGTCGATCCTGACAGCTTCGTAGAACTCGGAGCTTCGGTCGCTCAGCGCTCCACGGATTTCGTGAATGAAGACTGGGCTTCTTCCGGCGACGGCGTCATCACAGGTTACGCGACCGTCGGAGAAAAACTGGTTTATCTCTACAGCCAGGATGCAGCAGTTTTAAACGGCTCTCTGGGTGAAATGCATGCAGAGAAAATCGCTCATGTGTATGAGATGGCAATGAAGATGGGTGCCCCGGTAGTTGGGCTTCTGGATTGTTCCGGCATCCGTCTGCAGGAATCTGTAGACGCATTGCAGGGATTTGGACGTCTGTATGAACTGAAGACGCAGGCTTCAGGCATCGTTCCCCAGATTTCCGTCGTTTTCGGAAACTGCGGCGGCGGAATGGCTGTCCTTTGCGGCATGTCTGATTTTGTCTATATGGAAGAAAACGGCCGTCTTTTTGTAAACGCGCCGAATACGCTGGCTGGAAACTCGACCGAAAAGTGCGACAGCGCGAACGCTGAATTCCAGGCTTGCAATACCGGCCTCGTAGACGGCTTCGGCTCTCAGGAAGAGATCATGGCAGCTGTCCGTGAACTTCTTTCGTTCCTTCCGGAAAACAATGAAGGCAGCGCGATCGTCGAATCGACGGATGATCTGAACCGCCTGACTTCCGAACTTGAGAATGTTACCGATGCAGAATCGATCATCAAGGTGATCGCTGACGGCTATAAGTTCGTCGAAACGAAAGCGAATTACGGAACCTGCGTGAAGACCGGATTTATCCGTTTAGACGGAATCACGGTCGGCGTTATTGCGAATGCAGAAACCTATATCTGCGCAGACGCGTGCGATAAGGCAGCTGAGTTCGTCAACTTCTGCGACGCATTTGAAATTCCGGTTCTGACCCTTACGAATATCGAAGGCTTTGAAGCTACTTTATATAATGAGAAGCATATTGCGAAGGCTGCGGCACGTCTCGTCTATGCATTTGCAAACGCTTCCGTTCCGAAGATCAATGTAGTCCTGAAGGGCTATGCGACCTCTTACCTTATGATGAACTCGAAGGCGATCGGCGCTGACGTCGTTCTTGCGCTTGAAAATGCTGAAATCGGCATGATGGACGGCGCATTGGCAGCGAAGATCATCGGCGGCGAAGACTTAAAGGCTGTCGAAGAGAAGTTCAATGAGAAGCAGACGGCGCTCGCTTCCGCACGCCGCGGCTATGTCGACCGTTTGGTCAATATGACCTCGCTCCGGAAAGAAATCCTGGTTGCCCTGGAAATGCTTTTCCAGAAGCGCGTGGATGCTCCTTTCAAAAAGCACGGAACGAAGTAAGAAGGGGATAATATGAAGAAATTTCTGAGAAAAACTTTTGCGCTTCTTCTGACAGCCGCAATCCTTTTCTCCTTCAGCGCTTGTACTCCTGCGGGAGAAGACGAGCCCGGTTATAGTGGAACCGGTCCTTATACCGGTGCAGAACGTTTTGCGGCGATCCAGGTTCAGGATTATGTCGATTCGATCTATCAGGTCGAGGGGCAGATTTCTTCCTTCCTGTCAGAA
>DCGM01000057.1:2822-3062 GCA_002315255.1 Lachnospiraceae bacterium UBA1778 | reverse complement strand
GGCGGCCTTTTATCTTCTCACTTATTTTACCGTTCTCACCATACTATACTCATTCAGCAGCGTTCCGTCCTTTAACCGGATCGCATTCGGCTTGATGCCGGCAATGCGGAAGCCCATCTTTTCGTAGAGCGCGCGGGCGCGGGTATTGCCCTCGATAAAGTCAAGCTCCATCTGGAGAATCTTTCCGTCCTCTTCGCAGATGCGGATCATCTCCGCAAACATCTGAGAGCCGATGCCGAG
>DCGM01000057.1:0-2756 GCA_002315255.1 Lachnospiraceae bacterium UBA1778 | reverse complement strand
ATGGCGTCCATCCAGGAAAGGTTACTCATAGCGGCCAGTTTTCCGTCGACGAAGCACATAAGCATTGCCTCGTTCTCGGAGGAATTTATGCGCTCAAAAAACGCAACTTCGCTCTCCACTGTATAGCGGGCGCTGCACTCCTCCGGATACCGAAGGAGAAAATCTGTCTCACTCCGCGTAACGGTGAGGAAGTCGATGGTTTCCTCCGCATCCTCTGCGCGCGGGCTCCGGATGATTCCCTTCCGCCCGTCTTTTAATGTGATTTCTTTCTCTCTTATCTGCATTTTAATTTCCCCTTCGTATAAACGATCACGCTGCCTTCGTCGAATTCGTGCTGGAGTGCCTTTCCGCCGACCCATTTGTATTCTTTATCATTCTTCGTAACGTCAAATTTATTCTGGTCGCAAAGGACGCGGAGCCCTTCGCGAAGCTTGTCAAATAACGAAATATCCTCAAATCCGTCGGCGTGACCGTGAAGAATCCGGTCCGCGCGCTCCTTCACCCATGCGATCCGGTCGAGGTTCACGATCATCTCCCGAAGCTGCAACGAATTCGGAAGCTGCATCCACAGATGACGGTTGATGCTGTCGCCCGTGATGAGGACGCGCTCCTCACGGATGAGGACGCAGATGCCGCCCGGCGTGTGTCCCGGCAATGCGATCATCTCCGCCGTCAGGCCTCCTAAGTCGATAATGTCGCCTTCATTGAGCGGTTTACACGGTGGGAAAACGAGCCCATGTTCTTTCCGGAAGGCCTTCTGTCCTGGCTGGTTCACCCACCAGGGAATCAGATCATAATCCTTCTCATTCATATACGCCTCAGAGAACCAATGGTTTCCGCCGATATGATCGCCATGGCCATGCGTGTTCACCAGCACAAGCGGAAGATCCGTAAACTCGCGGGCGATTTCCGGGATATTCTCATACCCGTGCATCGTGTCGACGACAAGCGCTTTCTCCTGCCCGATGACGATATAGCAGGCTGCGTTATCCGCATCTTTGATCCAGACGATATGTTCATTCAGTTTTTTTACTCTGGCCTTTTCTTTCTCCATGAAAACACCTCCAGTCGTTTGAGATATCTTACTATAAAGAATGGTTATTATCAAGAAAATTCAGAATAAGACTACCAACGTACTATCCGTAAACTGTTTCCCATCGGACTAACCAAAAACATTTTCCATCGGACTGTCCTGAGATAGTTCCCCATCAGACTATCATCCGTAAAAAAAATTCCATCAGACTATCCGAAAAAAGAACCCCGCCGGAGTCCGGCGGGGTTCGTCTATACTATGTAAGCTACACTATTCAGAGCCTGTCATCAGTCTTTCGAGATCAGCTTGCCGCCGCGCTTCGAGACGACGTCGAAGATAACTGCTGCCAGAAGAACGAGGCCTTTAACGACCTTCTGCATATTCTGGTCGACGCCCATTAAGGACATGCCGAGGTTGATGACACCCATCAGGATAGCACCGATGATAACGCCCGGAACCGTACCGATTCCGCCGTATGCAGATGCGCCGCCGATGAAGCAGGAGCCGATAGCATCCATTTCATAGTTCTGGCCGTAGGTCGGCTGAGCCGAGGTCAAACGTGCGATGGTGACCATACCTGCAAGTGCGGAAAGGAGACCCATGTTCGCGTAAGCCAGGAAGTAGACCTTATTCGTATTGATACCGGAAAGCTTCGTAGCCTTTTCATTGCCGCCGACTGCATAGAAGTAACGGCCAGTCTTCGTGTTCGACGTGATATAGCCGTAGATCAGGACAACGACGAGAACCCAGATCAATGCGGACGGGATGCCCTTATGAAGTGAAAGCTCAGCAGCAACTGCCAGGATAACCGCGGAGATCAGAACGATCTTCAGGATATACGGCAGGAATTTCTCGACTTCGTAGCCCTTCTTAACCTTCTGCGCGCGGGAAGCAACCTGCGCCGCCACAAAGATGACTACCGCTGCAACGCCGGCTAACATACAAGTTAAGTTGAAGCCGGTAACATTGAAGATGTCCGGGATGTAGCAGTTCGCGCCGCCGCCGAACAGATTGACAAATTCGGTGCAGTTCTTAATGGATACGGTTAAACCGTTCAGAACAACGTTACTTAAACCACGGAAAATAAGCATGCCTGCCAAGGTTACGATGAAGGGCGGGATACGCACTTCAGCAATCCAGAAGGCCTGGAACGCGCCGATCGCCGTACCGACTATGAACATAATCAGAATCGCGACGATAAAGTTAACATTATACTGCGTCATCAGCATTGCGCCGACAGCGCCGACGAAACAGACGACAGAACCGACCGAAAGGTCAATGTTACCGCCGGTTAAAATACAGAGCAGCATACCGGTTGCCAGAATGAACACATAAGCGTTCTGAGAAATCAAGCTTGAAATGTTCATCGGAAGAAGAATCGTACCGCCGGTGCCGATCGCAAAGAATCCTAATACAAGGACTAACACGATGATCATCGTGTATTTTTTGACAAAATCAAGTCCTTTTGCTTTTTTCATTTTGAACCCCTTTCCCTCAAGCAGTTTTGATAATATGAGACATGATGACTTCCTGCGATGCGTCCTTCGCATCCAGCTCCGCCACCATGCGGCCTTCGTTCATGACGTAGATCCGGTCGCACATGCCGAGAATTTCAGGCATTTCGGAAGAAATCATGATAACTGATTTTCCTTCTGCAACCAGCTGGTTCATGATGCAGTAGATATCATATTTCGCACCGACGTCGATACCACGGGTCGGCTCG
>DCGM01000039.1 GCA_002315255.1 Lachnospiraceae bacterium UBA1778 | reverse complement strand
CGATCGGAAGACCGGTGCCGAACTCAGTATCCGCGATAGTCGACCCGATAGGAAACCTCCTCCCAAGAGGTGTGGCCGGAGAGCTTGCATTGATCGGCCCGCAGATTTCGCGGGGCTACTGGAACCGGCCGGAGCTTACGGCTGAAAAGTTTATCAACTGCCCGTTCATCGAAGATAAAAAGATGTACCGGACAGGCGATTTAGCGCGCTGGAATGAGGACGGGGAGCTTATGTTCCTCGGAAGAATCGATAACCAGGTGAAGCTGAGAGGCTTCCGGATCGAGCTTGGTGAGGTGGAGTCTGCCCTTCAGAAGATCGAAGGGATTAAGACCTGCGTCGCCCTTGTGAAGACCGTCAATGAAATCCAGCATCTCGTGGCGTACTATGTCGCGGAACGTGAGACGAAACGCGGGACGGATCAAGGAGAAAATCAGACGATAAATCCGGAGATCAATCCGGAGATGCTCCGCACGGAGCTCGCGAAGGGCCTTACCGCCTATATGGTGCCGGACATCTTTGTCGAACTCGACTCGATGCCGATGACGCCGAACGGGAAAATCAACCGGAAAGCATTGCCGGAGCCGAAAGTGGAGACGGTCCGGTTCGACGAACCGGTCGGAGAGATCGAAAAAGAAATCGCATCCAAGATCAAGGATGTGTTAAATTTATCCGCCCCGGTCGGCCGTTCCGACAGCTTCTTATCGCTCGGCGGCGACTCCATCAAATCGATCCGCCTGGTGTCGAAACTGAGAGAAGCTGGGCTCGTCGTGTCCGTCGCGGACATCATGAGAGCACAGACCGTGAAGAGCATTGCGCTTCTCACAAAGAAAGAGAACACATTCCAGGCCGATCAGTCCGCTGTTACCGGCGAAGTCCCGCTGACGGCAATCCAGTCCGCGTTCTTTAACGACTGGAAGTTAAAGAATCCGGCGCACTTTAACCAGTCGCAGATGCTGGCTTCTTCCGAAAGAATCGACCTCGAAAAACTGTCCAATGCGCTCTCCGCACTCGTTAGTCATCACGACATGCTAAGAGCGGTTTATCGCGATGGGAAGCAGGTGATCCGGAAGCCCGAAGACGACGGGAAGCAGGTGATCCGGAAGCCTGAAGACGATGGGAAGCAGGTGATCCGGAAGCCCGAAAACGATGGAAAGCTTTTTGCAATCGATACGGTTGAAACCGACGACAGCACAGCCATTGAGAAAAAAGCGGAGGAGATCCAGGCGTCGTTCGATCTGGAAAACGGGCCGTTATTAAAGGCGCTCGTCATCCGGAAAAAAGAGAAAGACTACCTCCTTTTAGTCTGCCACCATCTCGTGGTGGACGGCGTCTCCTGGCGAATCCTGATCGAGGATCTGGAGACTGCCTATCAGCAGCACAAGCTCCCGCAGAAGACGATGTCCTTTAAGGACTGGAGCCTCGCCGTTTCGCGCTTTTCGGAGAGCGAAACATTAAAGCGCGAGCTTCCCTACTGGGAAGCCGTGGAATCCCAGGTGCTTTCAATCCGGCATACAGAAGAGCGGAGCGCAGAATCATTCCGTTCGATTAAGACGGTTCCCAGAGAAGATTTTGAAAACCTGAGAGGGAAGGCGCTCGCGTCCTATCACCTCGAAATCAATGATATTTTACTCACCGCTGTTACGCGTGCATATCAGGCGATAACCGGCGAAAACGAAATCAGCATTCAGTTAGAGGGGCATGGAAGAGAACCCCTCGATGAAGCGACTCAGATCGACCGGACCGTGGGCTGGTTTACTTCAGCATACCCCGTCGTTCTCCGCGCGGAAGACGATATCCGGTCAGCTGTCAGAAATACGAAAGAGACGCTTCGGAAGATCCCGAACCATGGTTTAGGCTACGGAATCCTGAAGCTTTCATCCGACACGCGCGTGAATCCGTGCGTTGCGTTCAACTACCTCGGAACCTTCGCCGAGGGCGGCAGCTCACGCTTATTCCGCGTGGACAATGCGCTTCCGCAGGGGAAAGCCTCCGCTCCCGAGAACATTTTCGGACCGTATGTTTCGATTAACGCATTCGGAAATTCCGAGGGCGCATTGGAAGTCTATCTCGACTGCGACTGCGCATTTTTAAGCCCTGATAAGGCTGAAAAGTTCAATGAACTCTTTGTTAGCGAGTTAAAGGGAATCATTGCCCATACGCTGGCGGTTTCGAAACCGGAAAAGACCGCATCCGACTTTGGCGAGAACGGCTGGAGCGATGCTGAATTCCAGCGGATCGAGAAGGCGTTTGAAAGCAAAAATGAACAGATCGAACGGATCTATCCGCTGACGCCGATGCAGGGCGGGATGCTCTTAAAAGCGGTCAGCGAACCGGAGTCGTCCGCATATCATATTTCTACCAGGGTCAGCATCGATGTGGCCCCGACTGAAGAGCAGGTAAAATATGCGTTTAACAAGCTTTTAGAAAAGCATGAAGTCTTCCGTTCCTCCGTGATTTTCCATGATGTTTCCGAACCGCGGCAGGCGATCATTTCCGGACGGGAAAACCCGATTTCGTTCTATGATCTGTCTGACGAAAACGGCCGCGAAAAAGTCTGTGACGATCTGGAGCAGAAGCTTTTTGACGAGCCGATCGATCTTCAGGATTCACCGCTCGCCCGTCTGGCTTTCGTAAAGACTGGGGAGAATTCGGCAGTTCTGTTCTTCATCTTCCATCACATCATCATTGACGGCTGGTGCAACGGCATCTGGCTCAAAGATTTTATCGGCTTTTTAAGCGAGGCGATAGAGCAGAATTCACCGGCAGAACCGAACCCGTCGATAGAGGAGAATACACCGACAGAACCGAACGCGTCGATAGAGCAGAATGCGCTGACAGAACAGAGCGAAAGTGCGGAAGACGATTCGCCGTTGCGTGGGCAGTTTGAGCACTTTGTCAGGAGCATTCTGACGAGAGACGCGTCGAAAGCGCGGGCGTATTGGAATGGGCTTCTGGAAGGATACGAAACGAAAACCGAGATCGTTCCGACCGTAAAAGTGACCGAGAGCAATAAAGCGTCCACGAATGAGATGACAATTTCGCTTTCAGAAGAGGCCACCGGGCTCCTGCAGGAAACCTGCCGAAAAGCGAACTGCACGATCAATAACGCCGTCGAAGCGGCATTGGGACTCCTCCTTCAGACCTATAACCGGACGAACGACGCGCTCTTTGTGAAGGTAGTCTCCGGCCGCGACAACGGAAGCGAAGACCTTTCGTCGATGGTCGGAATCTGCTTGAATTCTGTGCCGGTCCGCATCCGGACGACGGACGAGAGCACGATTCTCCAGCTCCTTCAGGAGACTTCACAGCAGTCCGTAAACACGAATGAGTTCGACTGGTATCCGCTTTCCGAAATCCAGGCCCACAGCGTGCTGAAGAGCAACCTGTTCCAGCTCGTTTACGCATTTGAAAACTATGAGTTTGACCAAAAAGCGATTTCTACAAAGATCAATGTGGACATCCGCGGAAAAGAGACGAATGTTTCCGACTTAGGCCTCGCAGCGGCAATGAATGCCGGAAAACTCACCGTCAATGCGAAATTCGATACCGATAAGTTTACTGCGGGAGAAATCCGGCAGATTCTGAATGTGCTTCAAAATATCCTTCTGGCATTTGCAAAAACGCCGGAAATCAAGACGAATCTGATTCCGCTGATTTCAGATTCCGAAGCGAAAGAACTGGTCACGCTCGGAACCGGGGAGAAGCTGGAATTGGACCGGAGCCTGACGGTTGTCGACCGGATTCTGGAGAACGTGAAGAAAATGCCGAAGGCGACCGCAATCGTCGATTATAAGAGCGCTGTCACCTACGAAGAACTCGACCGCGCGAGCGACATCATTGCGAACTATCTGATCGCACAGGAAATCAAACGCGACAGCTTCGTCGGAATCAAACTCCCGCGCATTAAGGAATTCCTGATTTCCGTCCTCGGCATCTGGAAGGCGGGCTGCGCCTATGTGCCGATCGATCCTGAATATCCGGCGGACCGGGTCCAGTATATGATCGAAGACTCGCAGAGCCGCGTCGTGATCGATGAGCGGCTGCTTTCGTGGATTGGCATATATAAGGATATAGAGTCTGTAAGTTCTGCATCGCCT
>DCGM01000088.1 GCA_002315255.1 Lachnospiraceae bacterium UBA1778 | reverse complement strand
TGAACGCGCTTCGGTCTCACAGATACGTTAGAGCGCCTTTTCACAGGCGCCGTTCTCGGGACTCGGCGGGCAAAAACCGCCCGATAGAAACCGCCCGACAGAAACCGCCCGACAGTAGAGGCTAAAAACTGCATTGACAGATTCATTAAAAAGTAAGAATAACTAACTTACTATTTCTTCGTCAGGTTAATCTTCATCTCTGGCCGCTTTTGCGTGCGAGGGAGGAAGATGTATTTGATGAGGAGGATGACGAGGATGCATAGGGCGGTCAGTCCGCCTAAAAGGAGCAGCAGCCGGCCGTCGAGGATGGCCAGAGTTGCGACAGTCGGGGCTTTCGCGACCGTCTTTTCATCCACCTCATAGAAATCGGCCGGAACCGGATCCTGATAGGAGAGATGGACGCTTCCTAACGGATAGCCTTCATAGATATAGGTCAGTGTTATTCCGTCGTCGGTCTTTTCGGTCTTTTTTTCGAGCATGTCGTAGGTGACTCCCGCAGGGACTAAAATGCGCTCGGAAGAATCGAGATGGAGAAGCGAAAGGCCCGGCGTCGGCACCTGAAGCGGAGAGGACGTATAAGCCGCTTCCATATCGAGCGACTGGTCGAAATCTGCAGGAAGCATCTGGTTAAAATAGTTGAAGCCATAATCGAACAATGACTGCGTGGAGACGTATTCATTGCCATCGGCGCAGCCCAATACAACTGCGATCAGCTTCGTTCCGTTCCGCTCCGCATACGAGACGAGGTTATGGCCGGATTCGTCCGTGTGGCCGGTCTTTCCGCAGATCACATCCGCGTTATAGTATTCCGAAGCCGGACGGATCATCTTGTTCGTATTGACCATCGGGATATCCTTCGGGAGCAGCTCGTCGCTATGGTGGACATAGGACTGGGCAGAAGAGATCTCGAGGAATGCCGGGTTTGCGATACAAGCCTTCATCACGAGCGCGAGATCATAAGCGCAGGTGTAATGGCTCACATGATGCAGACCGTTCGCGTTCTGGAAAACCGTGTTCACGCAGCCAAGCTCAAACGCGCGGACGTTCATTTCCTTCACAAAGAGCCCGATCGAACCGCTGACATGCTCGGCCAATGCATTGGCGACCTCGTTCGCGGACGGAAGAAGGAGGCCGTAGAGGCATTCCTTTAAAACCATCTGCTCGCCGCGGCGCATGCCGATATAGCTCGAGTTCGAAGGGATATTGATCGCCTGGAATGAGAAATCGACGATATCATTGAGACCGGCCTGCTCGAGCGTCAGAAGCGCTGTCATGAGCTTCGTCGTCGAGGCCGGATAGGCGGCATCCAATGCGTTTTTCGCATAGAGGATTTCGCCGGTTTCCGCATCCATAAGAACCGCATTTTTCGCCCCGATGGACGGGCCCTCCGGCCAGTTCTCCGGAATCGAGTCAATAACCGCGCGGACCTCGTCGATATCGACCGCTTCCGCCGGAATTGAGATAAATGAAATTGTAAGAAGTAGTGCCGCAAGAGCGGCGAGAACCCGTTTCACCGTCAGTTATTCCTTTCACCGGTTCAGCTTCGCTTGGTTCAGATCGATAATCTCCCGGCATTTTTCAGGCGTCAGGAAATCGCGGAGGACGACATTGATGAGCCCGAAATATTCGCTGTCTTTCAGATTCTGGATATAGTCGCTCATTTCCGTTTCCTGGCCTCGTTCAGCCGACCACGGTCCGAAAATCAGTTTTCCGTCGGTCAGCTGGCACTGGAGAACGAAGATCGCATTCGAGCCCGCATTGCGCTCTTCCTGCATTGACTGAAGATAGACAGGATGCGCTTCTTCCGTGAGGCTTGAAAATCCTGCCTTATGATTATCACCGAAATAGTAAGAGTTTAAATTACAGTTTTCGCGCGTACATTCATCATTATTCCGCGTGAAAACCCAGTCTCCGTATTCGCCCTGTTCAATGCCCCCGAAGAAAACGATACATTTTCCGCGGACGTCGCCAAGTGTCCAGTCCGGGAAAACACCATCCTCAGAATGGGCGATCAGGCCTCTTCCATCGAGCTGTTCCTTCACCATTTCATAGACGTCATCACCGCTGTCTCCGGAAAAATGCTGGAAATCGAGGAGAAGCGTCTCTGTCGGATGAGTGACCATAAAATCGCAAATATCTGTCAGCACCTCGCAAAAATCGATTCCGTTCAGGACACTGTGGTAGATCCGATAACCGTCTTCTGTTTTATTGACACGGATATCGAAATAGCGCGCGCCATACCGAAGCTGCATACCGACGCTGACGTTCTGGGTGGCGCCGAGCCAGACCATTTCCGCTGTTCCCGCGTCATGGCTTCCCGGCATGATGATATCTGTTAACAGCATATCGTCCGGAAGCTCCGCCATCCAGCGGGAATAATCGTCCTCAGAATCCTCTTCCGGAAGCTCGCTCACCCGGAAGCAGGTGCCGTTAATGAAGAGCACCAGAGCGAATACGAGAACGAATCCCAGCAGTCCGGCTAAAAAAACAAGCGGAACCTGCCACCATTTCAGTTTTTTCTTCTCTTTTTTATTCAAACCCATAGCCTACGTCCTTTCCGGATGGTCCTTTTCTATTTTCATTCTATATTTTTTCCGGAAGAAAATCAACAGGAGAGAAAAAGCAAACTTTTTGTGAAGTCCCGAACACTTTGTTCAGTTTCACAGAATAATCAAAAAAAAGATACATTTTAACCCCAATTCTTTCATAGTATTCTGTTTGCAAATCCCGAATTCAGCCTGTTTTCCGCCAAAAAACAGTCTGATTACAGTGATCTTTCGGGAAAAATGAATGAATTGAGGATTATTAAAGATGAAAAACTTCTGTAAGAGAGCGCTCGCCTTTCTGGCAGCGGCGTTTTTGGTGCTTTCAGCTGTACCGGCGGGAAATCTGACCGCGTCGGCAAAGGACGATATTTTCTATATCGGTACCGCAGCTGAATTAGTTGAATTTGAGAAGTGGGTTAACGGAACCTATACGGTTCCTGAAGGGGAAACCGCGGAGCAGCATCCGGAGGCGAATGCTGTCCTTACCGCAAACATTGACCTTTCCACGGTCTGCAGCGAAACCTTAGGCTGTTGGACTCCGATTGGATCATATACGAGCGAATTTGCATACTGCGGCACGTTTGACGGCGCAGGGTTTACGATTTCGAATCTCTATCTGGACCATCTGAACGGGATGTCCCAGGAAGAGTGCGATGCATATGAAGATACGAATGGAGATGGCTTATTTGGACTTCTGGAAAACGCCACCGTTAAGAACCTGACGGTAAAGGGCGCTGTCGGAACCTCCTATTGTGGCGGCCTTTTAGCAGGTGCCGCTTACGGTCATGTAAATATTGAGAATGTTACGGCAGAAGGAAGTGCCAAGGGAAATTCCAGCACCGCGCTTTTGATCGGATATCTTTGGAACAATGACTCAGAAAACGATGCTGTTTTATCCGGCTGCAAAGTAAAGGGAACCGTGAATGCCAATTGGTATCCGGGCGCTATGTGCGGATTTGTGGATGGAGAAGGCGTCCGATTTGAGGAGTGCTCGGTTGATGCAAAAGTCACCGGAAAGGACTACTGCGGTGGTCTGGCGGGCTATTTCAGAATGAAAACGGTTTATGTCTCAAAGGCGAGCCTCGCGGGAACGGTTGAGTGCGAGAACTACGGCGGCTTGCTGTTCGGCTACGCTAAAGCAGAGAACCTTGAAATCACTGAAAGTGATTATCACGGAACCGTAACGGGCATCAAATTCATCGGCGGTCTGATCGGAAGACTCGACGCCGGTTATTATACGCTGTCTGATATCGAAACGGACGGAAAACTGGAGATTAATTGCTCCTGCTATTACGTCGGCGGCGTTATCGGTTATGATAATACCAAAAAAGCAGTTGTCGAAAACTTTGAATTGAAAGCAGATATTAACGGAATCGTTAATGAAGCAGGCTATCGTTCGGTTTCTGATGCCGGTCTTTTTGCCGGCTATAGATACGGTGCCATTGAACTCAAGGACTCTTCGTTCAAGGGTAGCATCAACAATATGGACTATTGTTCAGGCCTTATGAGCGGTGAACAGAGACATGGATCGGATGGGGAAGTATTCGTCCATGATTGTGTCTTTGAAGGAAGCATCGACGGCCTTAACCAGGTCGGCGGTCTGGTTGGAAAACTGTACTCCCGTTATAACAAGTTCCAGCGGGTAGAAGTCAAACTGGCGACGAAAGATAACGGCGGTGCAGGATGGGAAAAAGGTCTGGCAGCAGGTGTGGCAGAATGCACTCGGGTGTCGTTTGAGGACTGCTCCCTGGAAGGAACGGTAGCCGGCATCTATTCCATCGGCGCGCTCTTCGGAGATATGGAAATCGGCTATTCCGGCGATTATGAGCCGGGCACGAACGGCCTCGTATTCCTCGCAGGAACGAAAGGAAATACCGTCAATGTGAAGCGCTATTTCCATGAAGCTTATGGTGAAATCTACGGATATCTTTCGAGTGATGCCGTTTATATGGAGGGTGCAGAGAACCTTTCTCTGGAAATTGTCGACGGAAAGAGCACCTATCAGGGCGAAGGCGGCTACGTCGCATACGGAATTGAAGAAATCAACCAGAGCCGTGACGTATTAGGGCATTATTGCACGGAAGATGACCCGGAGGGCTTCTGGATTCAGACGACCTATGCAGGACAGGGTTATAATTGCACCTATGAGCTTTCACAGGATGCTTCTGTTAAGTCGCATGCAGAACTTGTGTTAAATGAGCATTATGTAAAGATGTCTTATACGATTAAAGCAGGAACGCTGCCGGTCGTAGACGGTAAACTCGGTGTATATGCGGATATTCAGATCGGCGATAATGACGATGCTCCGATCACAGTTCTTTATAATGAGAAAAACGAAGTAATCGGCTTTGAAATGGTCAATACCGACGAGGACAGTGATTCCTACGGCGCAGTCTATCGTGCCTTCTTTAAGGAAATGCCGGGCGTTACGCCGGTTTCTACCTGGTGGATTGGCGATTACTGGTATGATTACTATTTTGCAAATTATGTTTATCAGCAGCTTTCCGAAGAGACGGAAGAGGGCGAAGGTTACGAAACGGATGGCGGCCGGTATACCGGCATTAGCGACATCGACAGCGCATTCTGCCTTTCCTGGCAGGGAATCAACCTGGCTCCGGGCGAATCCGTCACGTACTCTTTCTTAATCGGAATCGGCGTAGACTGTAAGAACCCTGAATGGAACGCTCCGTTTGAATTTACTGCGAATCCGGACGGCGTCAGCGGAAAAGTAAAGACGACTATTAAGAACAGCAATACCTATGACAACGGAACCGATGTCGATCTTAACCTGACGATTGACGGCGGCACCGAGCAGAAAGTGAAGAGCATTCATCTTTCGAAGGATGGCGAACTTGCTCCGGCTTCCGAAAACGTGAATGAAAATGTGGATCTTAGCAGCTTAACAGACGATTATCATCTTCTTCAGTTCTCTCTGATCAATGAATTCGGCTCTGTGGCGAATCGCGTCTATTCGGAGCTTATCCGAATTGAGCACGGCAAAATGGGCCCGCGTACCCGCATCGAAGGAACAGTTAATGCAGGCGATAAGGAGATCGAGTCTCTGACATTTGTCTCCGTCCCGTCGGGCATTGAAGTTTTAACCTATGTCGATAACGGCGAATATGGCCTCTCGCTCCCGAAGGGCGACGAATACCTCGCGAAGATCACCTTTACGGATGGCTCTTCCATGGTGAAGCTTATCAAAGCGAAGAATGATACGCTTGAATTAAACTTTGACGCAACCACCCAGAACGAAGAGGGCTGGTGCGTGATCGATACGACGAAGGCAAAGAACATGGTAGTCTATGCCGGCGGTCTGGAAAAGATTTCTTCAGAAATCGCAAAAGACAACGCAGGCCAGACGGTGAATGTCCGTCTCGCCGTTACGGCACTGAATGAAAGCGAAGTCGACAACGATGTCCGCACCTGCCTCGAAGCGCTGAAGGTGAACCCGCAGCAGAGCCTCGAATACATTGATCTCTCTGTATACTACTCTGTCAATGGCGGCGCAGAACAGCTTCTGGAAGATACCAGCGATTATGGCTTCGTAGACGTCATCATCCCGTTCCAGGTCGAAGGCCGCACGAATGTGACCGTCCTCCATGAGCACGAGGGCAATGCTTCCGCATTCACGACGGAACCGAACGAATACGGCGAATATGTTACCTTTAACGAGAACGAAATCCGCCTTCATATGAGACGGTTCTCGACGATCGCAGTCGCTTACAATGATGCACCGAAGAGCGGCGACAGCGACCTGATCTATGTCTGGATGCTGGTCCTTTTAGGCGCAGTAGCAGGGCTCTTCACCCTGATCGCCACGAACGGCAAGCACCGCAAACCCTGAACTTAAGCCGGGCATCTCTGCCCCCTGCATGAGGCCGGGACGGCGCCTGTGAAAAGGCTTCTCAGTGTATGAAGTGAGACCGATCATGGTTCACTATGCATCTTCTCGCTTGTCGCTCGTTTCCTACTCGCTGCAGGCG
>DCGM01000092.1 GCA_002315255.1 Lachnospiraceae bacterium UBA1778 | reverse complement strand
GAAGGAGACCGCATGAAGACGGCGGCAATGATTCTCGCGGCGGGAAGCGGACTGCGCATGGGCGCGGAAATCCCGAAGCAGTTTCTGAAAATCAAAGAAAAACCGCTCTTTCTCTATAGCGTGGAGAAGTTTCGGAAAGCGGTCAGCACCGTCCTCGTCGTCACGCGCGAGGAGTGGATTCCGACCGTACGGACTATGCTCGATGAAGCAGGTTTCCCGGATGTCTTCGTCTCTGCAGGCGGGAACGAGCGGTATGAATCGTCGATGCGCGGGCTGGAATATCTTCAAAAAATCTGCGGGCCGGATAACGGCTCGGATACTTGCGGAAGCAGTTCAGAGAAGGACTCTCCGGGATTCGGAAACAGTTCGAAACCTGCCGCTTGTGTGATGTTCGATATCGTCCTGATTCATGATGCGGCGCGCTGCCTCATCTCGGACGAAGTAATCGGAAATGTGTTAAAAGATACGGAAACTCATGGCGCTGCTGTCGCTTCGGTGCCGTCAAAGGATACGATCAAGCTCGCCGATCCGGACGGATTTGTAAAAGCAACGCCGGAACGGAAGGAATGCTTCGTCATCCAGACGCCGCAGGGCTTCCGGACCGATTGGCTGGAGGAAGGCTTCGAGAAGCTGAAAGCTTCCCTCGAAACGCCGGAAAACAAAGAAAAGTGCGGAGAACCCGCAACGAAATCAGTCGGAATCACGGATGACGCATCGGTCATCGAAAAGTTTACGGATCATCCGGTTTTCCTGTCGAAAGGCGACTATCGGAATATCAAGGTGACGACGCCGGAGGATCTTTTCCTCGCGGAAGCGCTGATTCAGAATTGACTGGAATCGCTGATTCAGAATTGACAAACTTTTCAAAATGAATTAAAGTTATAAGATGTATGAGTAGTTTCGCGCAGTGGCTTCATTGCGCGCTTTCAGATAGAACAGATTAAGCGGAGGAGTGAAAATGGGCCTTTTTGATTCAGGGGCAGATATCGGCATTGATTTAGGCACCGCCAGCATCTTAGTTTACATTAACGGCAAGGGCGTCGTTTTAAAGGAGCCCTCGGTCGTCGCATATGACACGAACACGAATGAAATCAAGGCAATCGGCGAGGAAGCCCGTCTGATGATCGGCCGTACGCCGGGAAACATCAAGGCAGTCCGTCCGTTAAGCCAGGGTACGATTTCGGATTATACGATTACCGAAAAAATGCTTCATTATTTCATCGGAAAAGCACTCGGCAGACGGACCTTCCGTCGGCCGCGTATCTCCATCTGCGTCCCGTCCCATATTACTGAGGTCGAGCGTAAGGCGGTCGAAGATGCGACGATCAATGCAGGCGCGCGCGAGGTTTTCATTATCGAAGAACCGGTCGCGGCAGCGATCGGCGCGGGCATTGACATCGATAAGCCGTACGGAAACATGATCGTCGATATCGGCGGCGGCACGACGGATATCGCAGTCATTTCATTGGGCGGCACCGTTGTTTCCGACTCGTTAAAGATTGCGGGCGACGACTTCGACCAGGCGATTATCGTTTATATGCGGCGGAAGCATAACCTTCTGATCGGTGAGCGGACCGCCGAAGATATAAAGATTAAGATCGGAACCTGCTATCCGCGTGAGGAAGAGATGACGCTCGACGTCCGCGGACGGAACCTCGTCACCGGTCTTCCGAAGACAGTTACCCTGACGTCCAGCGAGACGCGCGACGCACTCGCAGAATCGGCGACGAAGATCGTCGATATGATCCACAGCGTCCTTGAGAAGACACCGCCGGAACTGGCAGCGGATATCGCGGACCGCGGAATCGTCCTGACGGGCGGCGGCGCACTCCTTTACGGTCTCGACAAACTGATCGAGGAGCGGACCTCCATCAATACGATGGTAGCGGACGACCCGATGAACTGTGTCGCGATCGGCACAGGCAAGTATATCGAAATGATTAACCGGTACAATCTGACCAGCGGAGATTAACCGGAAAATACCGGCGAATGCAGCTTTTTTGCGGGGCCGGAAGTGAAAAAAGGATAACGGCAGGCGAATGTGATCACACATTCGCCTGTACTGTTTCAGGCAATTCAGTATTGTTTTTGTAGTATCAGCAGCGGATTTTGAGGAGCTTATGGAGAAACGAACGGGACAGGTGGAGCGGATTACCTATCGGAACGAAGAGAACGGCTATACGGTACTCACGCTCGTCAATGAAAATGAAGAGACGATTCTGACCGGCATTTTCCCGTCGGTTTCTCAGGGCGAGTTCATCACTGCGGAAGGCGAAATGACCGTCCACCCGATGTACGGCGAGCAGATGAAAGTCACGCGGTACGATTTCGCTGCGCCGTCTGATGAAGCGGCGACAGAGCGGTATCTTTCGTCCGGCGCGATCAAAGGAATCGGAAAAGCGCTTGCGAAACGGATCGTCGCGACCTTCGGAAATGACACGTTCCGTATCATTGAGGAGGAACCGGAGCGGCTCGCGGAGATTAAAGGAATCAGCGAGCGGCAGGCGATGGAGATCGCCGCACAGACCGTCGAAAAAAGGGAGCTTCGGAGCGCCATGCTCTTCCTCCAGCAGTACGGGATTTCGCTGACGCTGGCCGGAAAGGTTTACCAGCGGTACGGCACGGACCTCTACCGCGTCATCCGCGAGAATCCGTATAAGCTCGCCGAGGACATTGCCGGCGTCGGTTTTAAATCGGCAGACGAAATCGCGCGGAAGATGAATATTCCTGCGGATTCCGAGTATCGGATCCGGAGCGCGATCCTTTATGTCCTGATGCAGGGCACGCTGAATGGGCATACGTATCTTCCGAAGGACGAGCTTTTTACGGGAACAGAAGAGATTCTCGAAACAGAGGTTCATGATTTTGACCATATTCTCGACGATCTGTCGGTAGACGGAAAGATTGTCCGGAAAAAGTCGGGGGCAGAGACCCGAATCTATTTGAAGAATTACTATCGGATGGAGCATGACGCAGCGCTCCTTCTTCGGGACTTGAATATCCGCGACGAATCGATCACGGATGAGGAGGTTTCGGAGAAACTTTCGCAGATTGAGCGGGAAGGAAATCTTCAGCTTCACGGGCTTCAGCGGGAAGCGGTGAAGCAGGCTGTGATGAACGGCGTGACGATCGTGACCGGCGGTCCCGGCACCGGTAAAACGACGGCGATCAATACGATTATCCGTTATTTTATCCGGGAAGGGCTCGATATTTCATTGGCGGCGCCGACAGGACGCGCGGCAAAAAGGATGAGCGAAGCGACCGGATTTGAAGCGCAAACGGTCCATCGGCTGCTGGAACTCTCCGGCGATCCCGACTCGTTCGGGCATGCGCATTTTAACCGGAATAGCGACCTGCCGCTGGAGGCGGACGTCATCATCATCGATGAGATGTCCATGGTCGATATATCCCTGTTCTATGCGCTTTTAAAGGCGATGGTTCCCGGCATGCGGCTTATTATGGTCGGCGACGCGGACCAGCTGCCGTCGGTCGGCCCGGGCGAAGTCCTTCGGGATCTGATCCGTTCGGACTGTTTCCCGGTCGTGAAATTGAATAAAATCTTCCGTCAGGCGGAAGAAAGTGATATAATTGTCAATGCCCACAAGATCAATGAAGGCGAGCTCGTCGAGCCGCGGAAGGAATCGAAGGATTTCCTTTTCGTGATGCGGGACGACCCCGGCCGTGCGATCGGCGCGACGATCACGCTTCTTCGGGACAAGCTTCCGTCTTATGTCCATGCGGACATGAACGAGCTTCAGGTCCTGACTCCGATGCGGA
>DCGM01000077.1 GCA_002315255.1 Lachnospiraceae bacterium UBA1778 | reverse complement strand
CGGTTCTTCAGTTTACCGATGCGAACGGAACGCTTCACGAGCGCGAATACAGCGAAGGATTCGTAGAGACCACGAATAACCGGATGGAGATTTTAGCCGCTGTGATCGGTCTCGAGCATCTGACGAAGCCATGTAATGTCGATCTTTACAGCGATTCCCAGTATCTTTGCAATGCTTTTACAGAGGATTGGATTTCTACCTGGAAACGGCAGAATTTCCGTAAAGGCCGGTCTAATGAAGTAAAAAATATCGACTTATGGGAGCGTCTTTTAACGGCGATGGGGCCGCATTCCGTCCGGTTTCATTGGGTAAAAGGGCATGCCGGAAATCCCGGAAACGAGCGCTGTGACCGTCTGGCGGTTCACGCCTATGAGGCTTTGATAAAAGATAAACCGGAAGAAAGCGGCTGTTCGGTCTGATGTTTTTGTTTCAGGAGATACGCGTCTTTAAGACCGTGACACGCGATTCCTTCAGTCGAGGACACGTATTTCTTTTAGACCGTAATGTGTTTATCCTCGAAACTATTTGTTATTTTACTGCTTTTATGATATAATTTTATGGCTCAAAAACAGGAGCATTGATACGATCCCTCTCATGATTCGAGACTACAATCCATAAAGGAGGCCTATTGATGAAAGGTATCATTTTAGCCGGCGGTTCCGGAACGAGACTTTATCCGTTGACGAAAGTCACGTCGAAGCAGCTTTTGCCGATCTACGACAAGCCGATGATCTATTATCCGCTTTCCGTACTGATGAATGCCGGTATCCGCGATATTCTGATTATTTCTACGCCGAATGACACGCCGCGCTTTGAAGACCTTCTCGGCGACGGCTCCCAGTTCGGCATTCAGCTTTCTTATGCGGTGCAGCCTTCACCAGACGGACTCGCACAGGCGTTTATCATTGGCGAAGAGTTCATTGGAAAAGATTCTGTCGCCATGGTGTTAGGCGACAATATCTTCCACGGAAGCGGGCTTCGGAAACGGTTACGGAAAGCTGCTGGAAATCCGGTCGGCGCCACAGTTTTTGGCTATTATGTCGATGATCCGGAGCGCTTCGGTATCGTCGAGTTTGATAAAAACGGAAAAGCGATTTCGATTGAAGAGAAACCGAAGCAGCCGAAGAGCAATTACTGCGTAACCGGTCTTTATTTCTATGACAACAAAGTCGTCGAATATGCGAAGAATCTGAAACCGTCTGACCGCGGCGAGCTGGAAATCACGGATCTGAACCGGATTTATCTCGAGAACGGAGAACTTGCGGTCGAGCTTTTAGGTCCGGGCTTTACCTGGCTTGATACAGGTACGCATGAGTCCTTGGTCGATGCGACGAACTTTGTCCGAACGGTCGAAACGCATCAGCACCGTAAGATCGCGTGCATTGAAGAAATCGCTTATAAAAATGGCTGGATGACCCGCGAACAGCTCGAAAAGGTATACGAAATCTATAAGAAAAACCAGTATGGCGCGTATCTTAAAGATATTCTCGACGGAAAGTATATCGATCAGAAATTCCCGGATTAAGTGCGGGAACGGATTTTATTTTGCGGCTAAAGTTAAATCATTTGAACGGATTTAATCTTGCAGCTAAAGTTAAATCATTTGAACTGGTTTAATCTTACAGTTAAAGTTAAACATTCATTTTAAGGAGCTTTTATGAAGATTTTAGTGACCGGCGGCGCCGGATTTATCGGCGGAAATTTTGTACATTACATGGTGAACAAATATCCGGAAGATGAGATTGTAAACCTCGATCTTTTAACGTATGCCGGAAATCTCGAAACCTTAAAACCGGTAGAAGATAAGCCGAATTACCGCTTTGTCCGCGGCGATATCGCTGACCGCACGTTTATTTTTGATCTTTTTGAAAAAGAGCAGTTTGACGTCGTCATCAATTTCGCGGCGGAAAGCCATGTAGACCGCTCTATCACCGGACCGCAGATTTTCGTTCAGACGAACGTTTTAGGTACGACTACATTGCTTGATGCTTCCCGTGCATTCGGCGTCAAACGTTATCATCAGGTTTCTACTGATGAAGTTTACGGCGATCTTCCGTTAGACCGCCCGGATCTTTTCTTTACCGAAGAGACCCCGCTTCATACGTCGAGCCCGTATTCATCCTCGAAAGCATCCGCGGATCTTTTCGTCCTGGCGTATCATCGGACGTTCGGTCTTCCGGTTACGGTTTCGCGTTGCTCAAACAACTACGGCCCGTATCAGTTCCCGGAGAAGCTGATTCCTTTAATGATTGCACGTGCATTGGCAGATGAAAAGCTCCCAGTTTACGGCGAAGGTCTCAATGTGCGCGACTGGCTTCATGTGTATGACCACTGTGTCGCCATCGATCTTATTGTCCGGAACGGAAAAGTCGGCGAAGTCTATAATATCGGCGGCCACAATGAACGCACGAATATTGAGGTCGTGAAAACGATCCTGAAGGCGCTCGGAAAGCCGGAGTCGCTGATTGAGCATGTGGAAGACCGGAAGGGGCACGACCGCCGTTATGCGATCGACCCGCAGAAGCTGGAAAACGAACTTGGCTGGAAGCCGGTTTATACGTTTGACAGCGGTATTCCGGAAACGATTCAGTGGTATCTCGATAACCGCGAGTGGTGGGAGCATATCATTAGCGGAGAATACCAGGATTACTTCAAAGAGATGTACGGCGAGAAACTTCAGTAATAAACGCGATTACTTCAGAAAAGAAGACGATATACTTCAGCAATGGAGGCAGAATGAAAGTATTTGTCACCGGTGTGGCCGGCCAGCTCGGACACGACGTAATCAATGAACTTCATAAGCGCGGCATAGAGACGGTCGGCTCGGATATCCATGACATTTATTCCGGCATCCAGGACGGTTCCTTTGTCACAGAATCCGAATACCGGAAGATGGATATTACGGATCTGTCCGAAGTCGATGCGGTTTTATCGGAAGTGAACCCGGATGCGGTTATCCATTGCGCGGCATGGACGGCAGTTGATCTCGCAGAGGACGAAGATAAGCGCGAAAAAGTATTCGCGATTAATGTAAACGGCACGAAAAATATCGCAAAGATCTGTAAAAAGATCGATGCGAAGATGATGTATATCTCGACCGACTATGTCTTTAACGGACAGGGAACTAAAGCCTGGGATCCGGACTGTAAAGAGTATGCGCCGCTCAATGTTTACGGCGAAACGAAACTCGGCGGCGAGCACGCGGTCTCTTCGATTCTGTCGCGATATTTTATCGTCCGCATCGCCTGGGTTTTCGGCTTGAACGGAAAGAACTTTATTAAGACGATGCTTTCCGTCGGTAAGACGCACCCGGAAGTCCGCGTCGTCAATGATCAGATCGGCACGCCTACTTATACGCTTGATCTTTCGCGGCTGCTGGCTGACATGATTGAAACGGACAAATACGGTTATTATCATGCGACGAATGAGGGCGGGTTTATCTCCTGGTATGATTTCACCTGCGAAATCTATCGTCAGGCAGGAATGGACACGATCGTTCATCCGGTCACGACTGCGGAATACGGAATTTCAAAAGCTGCCCGGCCGTTTAACTCGCGGCTCGACAAATCGAAACTCAAAGAGAACGGATTCGAACCGCTTCCTGACTGGAAGGATGCATTGAACCGGTATCTGCACGAAATCGGAGAGATTAGGTAAAAGTTTTTCCGGTCATCTGATGTCAAAAGAATTAATTCGTTTACAGGAGCGGTTATGCTGAAAAATTCGAAGCAGCGCGAGGCTGTTTTAGAATATCTGAAGGGCAGGACAGATCATCCGACTGCCGAGCAGATTTATGATGCGGTGAAAAAGGATTTTCCCCGGATCAGTCTCGGCACGGTCTATCGGAATCTTTCGGTCCTTTCTGAACAGCATCTGATTCAGAAGATCGTCTGCGAAAACGGAGACAGCTATCGTTTTGACTATAATATGATGCCGCACAGCCATTTTTCATGCACGAAATGCGGAAAAATCTTAGACTTCCAGGCGTTTGACCGTTCGACGGAAGTTCAGGAACTGGAAGAAAAGCTTCACGTGCGCGTTTCGGATGAAAAAACAGTTTATTACGGACTTTGTGCAGAATGCGCAGCCGAAGAGAAATAGTACGCGATGAACCGCGAGCCCTATGGAAGGATAGCGGTTGTTCTTGTTAAAAATCAAGTTTCTCCTTGACTTTTTGCGTTCTTTTGATTATCCTAAATATAGTAATGATTCCTAAAATCATTACACTATATATTTAAATTATCTTATGGAGGATTCTTTTATGTCAAAGTGGGTTTGCCCTGTTTGCGGTTACATTCATGAAGGTGATTCGGCTCCGGATACTTGCCCGGTTTGTGGTGTTCCCGGTTCGAAGTTCAATGAAATGAAAGAAGAATTAACCTGGGCTTGCGAGCATGTAATCGGTATTGCACAGGCGAATGATGTTCCGGAAGATATTAAGTGCGACCTTCGTGCAAACTTCAACGGCGAGTGCTGCGAAG
>DCGM01000108.1:25050-25215 GCA_002315255.1 Lachnospiraceae bacterium UBA1778 | reverse complement strand
ATAATTTCCGCGTGACGGTCAATGCACCGGACCTCTGCCCGCGCTATATTTCTCATTACGTTTATGATGTAAAGATCGGCGAGTCGCCGGCTTGGATGAAGCGCCGTCTCGCGCTCGTCGGCATCGGCTCGATTTCGAATGTAGTCGATATCACGAACTATATTT
>DCGM01000108.1:17388-25027 GCA_002315255.1 Lachnospiraceae bacterium UBA1778 | reverse complement strand
ATATTTTAAAAGAACTTGGACAGCCGATGCACGCATTCGACTATTCGTATCTCGAAGGCGACGCAATCGACGTCCGCCGCGCGAATGAAGGCGAGAAGATTGTTACGCTGGATGAGAAGGAATTCACGCTGACCTCGAAGAATCTCGTTATTTGTGACGGAAAGAAGCCGGTCGCATTGGCGGGCATCATGGGCGGCTTGAACTCGGAAATCGTTGAAACGACGAAGGAAGTCATGTTCGAATCCGCAAAGTTCGCGCGTGACAATATCCGGAAATCCTCCCGCGCACTCGGCCAGTCGTCGGACTCCAGCTCGATTTTCTCGAAGGGCGTCAACGAATATACGACGGTGATGGCGATGAAGCGTGCGCTGCATCTGATCGAAGAACTCGGCTGCGGAAAAGTCTCCTCGACACATTTCGATGTGAATACCGGAAACTCGATCGATCCGACCCCGATGACCGTTTCTGTTAAGCGCGTAAACGGCGTCCTTGGCGTAAAAGTTCCAGATGAAGAGATCGTCCGCATCTTGACCGACCTGAACTTCGCGCCGGTTCTGAAGGGCGACGAACTGACGATCCAGGTTCCGGGCTATCGCGAGGACATGGAATCCTATCCGGACATTTCGGAAGAAGTCATCCGCGAATACGGTTATGACCATGTGGAACCGACCTTCATGCCGACCGCGCGTGTCACCATCGGCGGAATGCCGATGAAGATGGCGGTTGAACTGAAAATCAAGCAGCACCTGACGCAGGCGGGCGCATTCGAAGGAATCCATATGTCCTTCTTCTCGCCGGCAGATCTTAATCTGATCCGCCTGCCGGAAGACGCGCCGGAGCGCCATGCGATCCGGATCATCAACCCGATCAACGAAGACCTTTCCTTAATGCGTACGACATTAGCTCCGCAGATGATCCAGGCGATGGCGCGGAACCAGAAGCGCGGAACTCTTTCAGGACGGATTTTCGAGCTCGGAAAAGTCTTCCTCGCAAAGGAACTGCCGCTTACAGAATACCCGGAGGAGCGCCCGACGCTCGCAGTCGGTGTCTTCGGCGAAAACGAAGATTTCTATACGTTAAAGGGCCTTTTAGACAATGTGGCGGACACGCTGAACATTACCTTCACATATGCTCCGGCAGAGAAGCCGTTCCTGCATCCGTACCGCTCCGCAAACGTCCTCTATAACGGAAAACCGATCGGCTATCTCGGCCAGGTCCGCTATGAAATTCAGGATGAACTCGACATGCGTGTCAATGCGTATGTCGCTGAACTGGATATGGGCGCATTGACATCGTGCTACGAAGGTCATAAAATGTATATGCCGCTTCCGAAGTTCGACATCGAAAAGCGCGATTTCGCATTCGTCGTCGATTCTGACGTTACATGCGCTGAACTGGAAGAGGCGATTAAGGCTTCCTGCGAATATATCACTTCGGTCAGCCTGTTCGACGTCTACCGCGGCGTTCAGGTCGGCCTTCATAAGAAGTCGATGGCATTCTCGGTCGTCTTCACGCCGAAGAATGAAGCGTTCACGGATGCCGCTTTAGACGGATATGTCGCGACGGTATTAGAGAATCTGAAGACCCGCTTTGGCGCGGAACTGCGCGCATAAGCGTCTTCGCCTGCCGGTCCGTTTCTCTGAACGGAACCTGCATTTGGATTGATCTGGAAAGGAGAACACATGGATCAGAATATTTACGCGGAGTGCCTCGTAAAGGTTAAAACGAAGGGATGGGTTTACCCTGCGCTTATCGGTGCCAGCATTCTTTTGGCGCTCGCATTTTTGCTGACGATGTCGACAGAATGGGGATTCCTCGTACTGACGGCGGTGGTGTGCGGTATCCTCTTTGGCTGGCGGTTTTTGAGATTGGAATACGAGTATACCTTTGTAACCGATGAGCTCACGATCGATCGGATTTTCAGCGCCTCTTTCCGAAAGAAAGCGGTAAAAATTGAAATGAGCAAGGTCGAAGAGGTCCGCTATACGAGCACGGAGAAGATCCGTCAGCAGAAACAGAATCCGAAGGCGGTTATCGAAGACTTCTCTTCCGGTTATCGCGATGCTCCGTCCTATACGATTACGTATTCTGACGGCGGAAAGATGCATTATCTGATCTTTGAACCGGATGAACATCTCCTTCAGGTTATGAAAAGATGCTCGCCGCGGAAAGTGACGATCCAGGAAAATGTGCTTCTAAAGAAGAACACGGCTGAAGAATCCTGATAAAATAGAAGGCCCCTGCCTCATGAAGAACAAATTTCTTCTGAGCGGGGGCTTTTTTGGGGAAAAAATTCACAATAAAAAATGACAATATGCACAAAATGAAAGAAAATCATACATTTTTTTTGTGAAATATGTTACCAAATCAAATAAACTGTGTTATAGTATATCTCGAAAATGTATGTGCCGACCCGAAATCCGCAGAAAAAGCGGAGGTCCGGCACCGTTTTCCAATGGAAAAAGGCAGAAAGGATTACTCTCTATGGCTATGAAAAAGGAAATGGTCGCTATGCTTTTAGCAGGCGGACAGGGAAGCCGGTTAGGGGTTTTAACGTCCCGTATGGCGAAACCGGCGGTTTCCTTTGGCGGAAAATATCGTATCATTGATTTCCCGCTGAGCAACTGCATCAACTCCGGAATCGACACGGTCGGTGTCATGACCCAGTACGAACCGCTTCGCCTGAACTCGCATATCGGCATCGGAATCCCATGGGATCTCGACCGGCAGCTCGGCGGCGTCACGATCCTTTCGCCGTATGAAAAATCGAAAAACAGCGACTGGTACACCGGCACGGCCAATGCTATCTTCCAGAATATCCATTATATCGACTCCTTTAACCCGGAATATGTGCTGATTCTCGGCGGCGATCATATCTATAAGATGGATTATGAGCTCATGCTGAATTATCACAAGGCGCGCCACGCGGATGTCACGATGGCGGCTATGCCGGTCCCGATCGAAGAAGCGAGCCGTTTCGGCGTCCTCATCACGGACGGGGAGACAGGGCGGATTGTCGACTTTGAAGAGAAGCCTGCGCATCCGAGAAGCAACCTCGCCTCAATGGGCATCTATATCTTCACGTGGCCGGTGCTCCGCGATGCATTGATCGCGAATAAGGATGTTAATAACCTCGACTTCGGAATGCACGTGATCCCGTACTGCCACCAGTCGGGGCATCCGATCTACTGTTACGAATATAACAGCTACTGGAAGGACGTCGGAACGCTTCAGTCGTATTGGGATGCGAACATGGAGCTGATCGACCTGGTGCCGGTCTTCAACCTTTACGAAGAGTATTGGAAGATTTATACGAACGGGAACTCCGTCGCGCCGCAGTATATCGATGAGAATGCCTGTGTCGAGCGGAGCATTGTCGGCGACGGCTCCTCGATTTACGGAACGGTTACAAACTCGGTATTGAGTGCCGACGTCATCGTCGAAGAGGGCGCTTACGTCAATGATTCCATCATCATGGCGAACACCATCATTAAGAAGGGCGCGCACATTGAAAAAGCGATTATCGCAGAGGATTCCGTGATCGGCGAAGGCGTCCGGATCGGTGACGGCGACTATCGCGAATCCACCTACAATAAAAAGGTTTACTGCTCCGATATCGCGACGATCGGTGAGAAGAGCGTGATTCCGGATCATGTTTCGATCGGGAAGAACACAGCCATCATCGGTGTGACGACAGCGGAGGATTACCCGAACGGACGTCTCGAAAGCGGCGACGCAATCATAAAGGCAGGTGAGATGGAATGAAGGCGATCGGAATTATTTTAGCAGGCGGAAACAATAAGCGTATGAAGCAGCTGACAGCGCGCCGCGCGATAGCTGCAATGCCGATGACAGGCGGGTTCCGGGCGATCGATTTTGCGCTTTCGAACATGGCTTACTCGCATGTCCAGAAGGTTGCGGTTCTGACCCAGTACAACACGCGCTCGCTCGATGAGCATTTAAGTTCCAGCAAATGGTGGGATTTCGGACGGAAGCAGGGCGGCCTGTTCGTCTACCATCCGATGATTACGCCGGACAACTCGAACTGGTACCGCGGAACTGTCGATTCTATGTACCAGAATATGCACTTTTTAAAAGAGAGCCATGAGCCGTACGTCATCATCGCATCAGGCGACGGCATCTACAAGCTTGACTATAATCTCGTCCTGGACAGCCATATCCAGAATCAGGCGGACATTACGCTCGTATCGACTACGCTTCAGCCGTGGGAGGATTCGGCCAGGTTCGGTCAGATAAAGACCGATGAGGACGGAAGAGTCATCGAGTTCGCGGAGAAGCCGATCGATGAAGTCAGCCGGGAAGTGAACTGCGGAATCTATATCGTCCGCCGCCGTCTGCTCATAGAACTTTTGGAGCAATGCGAGAACGAAGACCGGTATGATTTTATCCGTGATATCCTGGTGCGGTATAAGAACCAGAAGCGCATTTTCGCATATCACATGGATAACTACTGGAGCAATATTTCTTCAGCCGAGTCCTATTATCGGACGAACCTTGATTTCTTAAAGCGGGAGGTACGCGAGTACTTCTTCACCGGCGACAAACCGGTTCTGACGAAGGTCAGTGATTTCCCGCCTGCGAAATATAATGCGGGCTGTTCCGTCAAAAACAGCCTTGTGGCCAGCGGATGTATCATTAACGGTACGGTGGAGGGATCGCTTCTCTTCCGGAAAGCATTCGTCGGCAATAACAGCGTCATCCGGAATTCCGTGATTCTGAATGACGTATACATTGGGGATAATGTTACAATCGAGAATTGCATTGTGGAAAGCCATAACACGATTTTGGCCGGAAGCGTCTACCATGGGAACCCTGACGACGTGACGATCGTCTCAGAAAATAATAACCGTTATATCATCTGAGAGAACGGAGAAAGGAAATAAGGAGCACCATGAACATTACAGATGTCCGAGTGCGTAAGGTAGAAGCCGAAAACCGGCTGAAAGCGGTCGTTTCCATCACGATTGACAATGAGTTTGTCGTCCATGACATCAAAGTCATTGAAAACGAGAATGGATTATTTATCGCAATGCCTTCACGCAGAAGTGCTGACGGACAGTTCCGGGACGTGGCTCACCCGATCACGCCCGAAACGCGTAACGCGCTGCAGCAGCTGATTCTTCAGAAGTACAAAGAAGCTGTAATCGAAGAGACATCATGACGTGACATCAAAGTATACAGTACAATGCGAAAGAGGGGGAGCAAACGCTCCTCCTCTTCCGCGTTTATAGCGGATGCCGGTTTCATAGCGAGGGCGCTCTTTCACTTTAATTTCGGTTGCCATACTTGACGGCGTGTCGTATAATGGGCAATAAGGAAAATATGCATATTGGGGAGTTTTTCCTAATATGCATACTTTGGTGAATCAAGTTCCCTTAATACGATTATCTGGAGAATGAGTATGGACGATTACGGTTCTATCTATAGCGATAAAACAAAAAAACGCAGGAAGAAAAAGAAGAAAATGAGCGAGACGGCGCGCATGGCGCTCGTCGTCGGCATCGCCATCCTCTTAGTTGCGGGGATCGGCGTGCTGCTTTATTTCCTGGTGATAAAGCCCTCCCAGCGGGAAGAAACGCTTCCGACAGTTTCATTGACGGAGTCGGCGCCGCCGGAGACAGAGGAGACGGAGGAACCGACGAAGGGGCTTCCTGAGAATCTGGAAGAAATTATGGCTGCGGCTGAAGTAAAGGCGGCGATGTATGATTATGACGCGGCGATCGAATACGTAAAGACGGAAATCCCTGATTTCCTGGAATATCAGGAGGTTTTAGACGCGATCACGCGCTGGAAGGAAGAGAAGAGCGAGCTCGTCAAATGGGCAGACAATACGCAGATTACGCACATCTTCTTCCATATTCTCGTGGCGGACGAAACGACCGCGTTTGCAAATACAAACTACGAGCGTGATGACTATAACATGGTCATGACGACGATCGAAGAGTTTAAAAAGATCATCCAGATCCTGTACGACAAAGGATATGTAATGGTCCATATGTCTGACATCGCGGAGATTCAGGAGCAGGCGGACGGCACGGAAAAAATGGTCTTTAAGGAGATCTTTCTTCCGGAAGGAAAGCAGCCCTTCGTCCTTTCGCAGGATGACGTCTGCTTCTATGAGTACATGCTGGAGGCCGGCGGGTGGACAAAGGCGTCGGAAAAAGGCGACACGTACACCGGTTATGCGACGAAATTCGTCTATGACGAGGACGGGAAGATCACCTGCGAAATGAAGATGCAGGATGGAACCTATTCTTACGGCGCGTATGATATGGTGCCGATCATTGACGCGTTCGTCGAAGAGCACCCGGATTTTTCGTATCACGGAGCGAAGGGAACGCTCGCATTGACAGGCTATAACGGCATTTTCGGCTATCGTACATCCTATATTTCCTATGGCTCTGACGAAGTGCTAGAACAGCATTATGACGAGCTGTTTAAGAGCCCGATGTTTGACGAAGCGGAGGCCTACCGGCTCGCCCGTATCGATAAGACGCATCTTTATGACAATGATCAGATCGAAGCGGACCGCGCTATCGCGGCCAGAATCGCGCAGACGTTAAAGGACACGGGCTGGAAACTTGCAAGCCACACCTGGGGCCATATGAATATGGCGAACCACGACAGCCAGAATCCGGCGGAACGCTTCTACCGCGATACGCAGTGGTGGGATGTCGAGGTGCGCAGCCTCATTGGCGATACGGATACGATCATTTTCGCATTCGGCGGTGATTTAGGCTCTTGGCGGCCGTATAACTCGGAGAATAAGCTTTACACCTGGCTGAAGGCGGACGGCTTTAACTACTATGCGAATGTGGACGCGGTCAATGCGTACTGGGTCCAGCGCGTCGCTTCCGTAAAGAGCGAGGACGGTTCGTATGCCGACAGCGGCTATTTCCGTCAGGCGCGCCGGAACTTAGACGGCCAGCGTATGTTTGAAAGTATCGTCTATATGACCGTAGCGCCGAACGAAGGCGACGAAGGCTATAAGCGCTACCGTCTCCGCGATCTTTTCGATCCGCGCGAGATTTATTCGCTGAACCGGCCGTGGCCGGATGAAGACACAGAAACCTTCCTTGGAATTAAGCTTCCGGAAGGGTTTGATGCGGCAGCGGTGCGCCGTGTCATGGAAGAACTGCAGGGGCAATAGAAGGAAACAGACATGATTTTAATCGCGGGGCTTGGAAACCCGGAAAACAAATATGACAATACGCGCCACAATGTCGGCTTCGAGGTGATCGATCGGATTTCGGAAATGTACCATATCCCTGTCATCACGAAGAAGCACCGCGCGCTTATCGGACAGGGGATCATCAGCGGGATGAAGATGATTCTCGCGAAGCCGCAGACCTACATGAACCTGTCGGGAGAATCGATCCGGCAGATTGCGGAATACTATAATATTCCGGCGGAAAATATCCTGGTGGTTTCAGACGACGTAAACTTAGATCTCGGTGCGCTTCGGATCCGTCCGTCCGGCTCGGCAGGCGGCCATAACGGGCTGAAGAATATCATTCTGCAGCTCGCGACCGACGGTTTTAAGCGGCTCCGCGTCGGCGTCGGCAAACAGCCGGAGGAGATGGGGCTCATTGACTTTGTGCTCTCTCACTTTTCGGCA
>DCGM01000108.1:14811-17320 GCA_002315255.1 Lachnospiraceae bacterium UBA1778 | reverse complement strand
TCTGCATCTTTACTGAGGGCGTAGAGAAAGCCCAGAATCTTTATAACGGTAAAAAAGAATGACGGATTATCTGAATCCGCCTCTTTTGCGGCTCGCTGCCTTTCAGGAGGCGAACCGGAAACTGAATGAGGCGAAAGGCCCCGTCCGGCTCTCCGGATGTGTGGAATCCCAAAAAGTGCATATTATGGCGACGGCGGGGAATTCAAAAACCCGCCTTGTCGTGACGTACAGCCCGCTCGACGCCCGCCATTTATTTGAAGATTTCCGCTTCTTCACGCGGAACGTCCTCCTCTTCCCGGAGAAGGATCTCCTCTTTTATCAGGCTGATATCAAATCAAACGAGATCGTCAGCGCCCGGATGAAGGTTTTCCGAGCGCTTTTAGAATGCCATGAAGACCCGGAAAAGGAACTCGTCGTCGTAACGAGTATGGCGGCTGTCATGAACATCCTTCCGCCTTATTCGCGTTTTTCCGATCGTCTGATCCGTCTCTATGAGGGGCAGACCGTCGAAATCCCGGCACTCCAGATCCTTCTTACGTCTTTAGGCTATGAGCGCGTGGCGAAAGTGGAAAACCCGGGCGAATTCGCAACTCACGGTGGAATTCTCGACATCTTTGACCTGACGTCCGACCTTCCCTGCCGAATCGAGTTCTGGGACAATGAAATTGACACAATCCGCACCTTCTCGCCGGAATCGCAGCTTTCGGGCGACCGGCTGGAAGGCGGGTTTGTCGTTTATCCTGCGACCGAACTGATGCTTACCACAGCGGAACTGGAAGCAGGCTACGCAAAGATCCGGAAAGAAGCGGAAGAGAAGAAGGAAGCCTATAAAAACCAGGACAACCTCGAAGCAGGTGCGGCCCTCCAGAATCTGATGCGCTCATTGGAAGACGAAGCGAAAGGACAGAACCTCCGCGGCGCATTGGAACGGTTCTTCCCGTATTTCTATGACGAAACGGATACGCTGCCGGACTATTTCCCGAAGGGCTCCGTTTTCGCATTGGATGAACCGGCCCGAATGATAGACCAGGGGAATTTCGTCGAAAAGGAACTTGCGGAAAGCCTGGCAGCGCGCCTCGAAAAAGGACTTGCGCTGTCGCGGCAGTACGAAATCATCAGAACACCGTCCGAAACGATGAATCGGCTGGAAACGGGGCAGACGCTCGTGTTTACCGGCCTTGATACGAAGCTTCCGATGATTTCCGTCCGGGAAACCTATCATATCGAATGCCAGCCGGCGCCCTCGTATCAGAACAACTATCAGGGACTCATTGCGGACCTCAAGCGCTACCGCACGCAGGAATGCAGTGTGGTCCTCCTCTGCCCGTCGACCACCCGTGGCCGCCGTCTCGCAGAAGAACTTCACGAATACGGGTTAAAGGCATATTTTGAAGAGACTCCGACGATCGAAGTGACGCCGGGCACGCTCCTCATCACACGCGGAAACCTGCATCGCGGCTTTGTTTATCCGAATTTAAAGTTTGTTTTACTGACCGAAAATGATATTTTCGGCGGCAATGCAAAGAAGAAAAAGCACCATCCTGCGATGGAAAACGGCCAGAAGATCCGGAGCTTTTCGGAACTTTCGGTCGGTGATTATGTAGTCCACGAGAATTATGGAATCGGTATCTATAAAGGGATCCGAAACCTGAAAAACGACAATGTGGCGCGCGATTATCTCGAGATCTCCTACGGGTCCTCAGGCACGCTTTATATACCTGTTACGAACCTCGATGTTGTTCAGAAGTATGCGTCCGCAGATGCGAAGAAGCCGCATCTGAACCGGCTGGACACGCCGGAGTGGAAGAAGACGAAGACGCGCGTCAAAGCTGCTGTGGAGGAAGTCGCGGAGGACCTGGTCCGGCTTTATGCCGCGCGGGATCACGGCATGGGCTATGAATATGCGCCGGACAGCATCTGGCAGCGGGAATTCGAAGAGATGTTCCCGTTTGAGGAGACGGATGACCAGCTGACCGCGATTGACGATGTCAAAAAAGACATGGAAAGCGGAAAGATTATGGACCGCTTGATCTGTGGCGATGTCGGATTTGGAAAGACGGAAGTGGCTATCCGTGCGGCGTTCAAAGCTGTGATGGAAGGAAAGCAGGTCGCGTATCTCGTGCCGACCACCATCCTCGCGCAGCAGCATTACAATACGTTTGTCGAGCGGATGGCGAACTATCCGGTCACGGTCGAGCTTCTGTCCCGGTTCCGCACAGAGTACGAGCAGAAATCGACGCTGAAGAACTTAAAATCCGGCCGGACAGACATCGTCATCGGCACTCACCGGATTCTTTCGGAAGATGTGCATTTTAAAGACCTCGGGCTTCTGATTATCGACGAAGAGCAGCGTTTCGGCGTGAAGCATAAAGAGCGTATCAAGCAGATGAAGACGAATATCGACGTCCTTACGCTGACGGCGACGCCGATTCCGCGTACGCTCCATATGTCCATGATCGGCGTGCGCGACATGAGCGTCCTCTCTGAACCGCCGCAGGACCGCCAGGCT
>DCGM01000108.1:0-14783 GCA_002315255.1 Lachnospiraceae bacterium UBA1778 | reverse complement strand
TGATGGAGTATTCCGAGGAGCTGGTCCGCGAAGCGATTTCCCGCGAGATCGGGCGCGGCGGACAGGTCTATTATGTGTATAACCGCGTACAGGATATCTCTGAAATCGCGGCAAAGGTCCAGAACCTGGTGCCGGATGCGGTCGTCTCCTATGCGCACGGAAAGATGAGCGAGCGCGAGCTTGAGAACCGGATGCTTTCATTTATCCAGGGCGAGATCGACGTGCTGGTTTCGACGACGATTATCGAAACCGGACTCGACATTCCGAACGTGAACACAATCATCATCCACGACGCGGAGCGCTACGGACTTTCCCAGCTTTATCAGCTCCGCGGGCGTGTCGGACGGTCGACCCGGCAGGCGTATGCGTTCGTCATGTATCGGAAGAATCACGCATTGACGGAAGATTCGCAGAAGCGGCTCGAAGCGATCCGGCAGTTTACAGAGCTCGGAAGCGGAATCCGGATCGCGATGGAAGACCTGGAAATCCGAGGCGCCGGCACTGTTTTAGGCAATGCGCAGTCAGGCCACATGTCGCTCGTCGGCTATGATCTTTACTGTAAGATGCTGGCGGAAGCTGTCCAGACTGCAAAAGACGGACACGCACCCGAAGAGGCGTTTGAGACGCTTCTCGACGTCCGCGTAGACGCCTTTGTCCCGACTTGGTATATCCCGAATGAAAGCTTAAAACTTGAAGTCTATAAAAAGATTTCGTTCCTTCAGACGGAAGAAGACCGTCAGAGTCTCCTCGACGAGCTTCAGGACCGCTATGGCGATGTGCCGCGGCAGGTGGAGAATCTGGCGCGTGTCGCACTCCTCCGGGCTATGGCGAAATCGGTCTATCTCTCCGAAGTCAAAGGCAATGAAACGGAGCTCCGCTTTAAGTTTGTGCCGTTCGCCCGCGTGCGGAACGAACAGATTCCGGTCCTCATTGAAAAGATGGACGGAAAGATGCGATTCCTCCCGGGAGAGACGCCGGGGCTCTTATGGAACGAGCGCGACTTCCACAAAATCGGGAAAAAGCCTGTTTTAGATGTATTGGAGGAGCTTTTATCGACGATAAAAGAGTTGCTTATTTGATTCGGATATGTTAAGATAGTCAAGTTAAATGATTAAATTAGGGCAAAATCGGAAAATCGAATGCCCTTTTGGAGGTATCATGAAGAATTTAGTTAAGAAATTTGCAGCTGTTATCCTTGCAGCAGCACTTGCAGTCGCTTGTCTTTCCGGTTGCGGAATCAACTGGAATCAGACAGATGAGGGCGTTTCAGTCGTGGTGATTGACGATCAGAGATTCTATCTGGACGAACTGAAGTTATATATTTACGAAACCCAGTATGAACTTGAAAACATTTATTCGTTCTATATCGCATATCTGTATGGCACGACCGAGAGCTTCTTCACGGATACTTCCTATGGCAGCAGCTACTGGGATTATGACCTGAGCATGGCTACTGCACGCCTGATTCAGACGAAGGTTCTTATCGACTATGCGAAGAAGAATAATATCGCGCTGACGGATGAAGAGAAAGCAGCCGCGAAAGCCGCTTGTGACGAAACGATGCCGAATCTTTCGGTCGTTTTGGCGAAAGCCGGAAATCCGAGCGAGGAACTGGTGCTTCAGTACTTCACGGAGAACGCATTGGCAAATAAGGTTTATAATGCGTTTGTAGCGGATATCGACCGTACGTTCGATGAGGAGAAAATGTTACGTAAGTCGTTCGAAGGCGTTTCTGTAACGGCGAAGACGAGCTACACGGAAACTGTTGAGAAATCGAGTACCGATGCGAGCACGGCAGCAGCAGACAGCAGCGCAGCGGCAGAGAGCAGCACTGCAGCTTCTACCGAAACGAAGACCGTTGAGATTTCGGCAGCTGATCAGGAGAAGTATCGTAAGCAGGTAGCGGAAGATGCACAGAAGATGCTGAAGGACGGCCATACCGTAACGGAAGTTGTCGCTGAATATAAGAACAATCTTTATGTCACCGTTTCTTCGATTTCTTCGAAGGCGCTCAGCAAAGCGGAAGCAACCGATTCTGATACGCTGACGAGCTATCCGTACTATGAGAAGGCTTGGTCGATGACTACCGGCGAATATGCGGTTATCTATGCGGCGAATTCGTCTAAAGTCACGGTCGGCTATGTCCTTCATATGACCGATGATGATGACGCAAAGGCGCGTGCCGATGCGAAGCTCGATGAGATTGCCAGCCGTAAATCTGCAATGTTCGCAAAGAAATATGCAGAGATTTTAAAGAACTATAAGGTTGAAGTCATCACCGATGAACTTGCGAAGCTGTCCTTCTCCGGCTCTGTTATTCCGGAAACGGAAGCGGCATCGGAATCCGCAGCGGAAAGCGAATCCGCATCTGCAAAAGAATCTGCAGCTGAAAGCGAATCCGCAACGGAATCTGCAACGGAAAGCGCATCGGAGACCGAAGGTGAAACGGAAGCTGAAGAAGCTGAAACAGAAACGGAAGCAGAATCAAAGTAAAACCGTAACCCGGTTGTTTAGAAAAAGGCGCTGCCGGTGGGGAGCGCCTTTTTGTTAAAAAAGTGAAGACAGGAACCCTTCCTGTGTAAAGGACGGAAGGGACCGGAACAGGAGCTATGTATGTATCAGAAAGTATCCACGGATCAGAACTTTGTCGCGCGTGAAAGACGCATTGAACAGTTCTGGCGTGAGCATGATATCTTTAAAAAGAGTGAGGAAATGCGGGAAGGATGCCCGGTTTATACCTTCTATGACGGCCCGCCGACCGCGAACGGAAAGCCGCATATCGGCCATGTTTTAACGCGCTGCATCAAGGATATGATTCCGCGTTACCGCACGATGAAGGGCTATATGGTTCCGCGAAAAGCCGGCTGGGATACGCATGGTCTTCCGGTCGAGCTTGAAGTCGAGAAGCTGCTCGGTTTAAACGGAAAAGAGCAGATTGAAGAGTACGGCATGGAGCCGTTTATCGACAAATGCAAAGAATCTGTCTGGAAATATAAGGGAATGTGGGAAGATTTCTCCGGCACCGTCGGCTTCTGGGCGGATATGGAGAACCCGTATGTCACCTATCACGACAATTATATCGAGTCCGAATGGTGGGCGTTAAAGGAAATCTGGAATAAAGGCCTTCTTTACAAGGGCTTTAAGATCGTCCCGTACTGCCCGCGCTGCGGCACCCCGCTGTCATCAGCAGAAGTTTCGCAGGGCTATAAGACCGTCAAAGAGCGTTCTGCCATCGTCCGGTTCAAGGCAGTCGGCGAGGATGCTTATTTCTTAGCATGGACGACCACCCCGTGGACGCTTCCGTCGAACCTCGCGCTCTGCGTCAACCCGCACGAGAATTATGTGAAGGTGAAAGCGGCTGACGGTTTTACGTATTATCTGGCAGAAGCGCTTCTGGACACGGTTTTAGGAAAACTGAAGACGGAAGAGCAGCCGGCTTATGAGATTATCGAGCGCTATGCCGGTAAGGATCTCGAGTTCCGGGAATATGAGCCCTTATTCGCGTGTGCAGGTGAAGCAGCTGCGAAACAGAAAAAGAAAGCATTCTTTGTGACCTGCGCCGAGTATGTCACGATGTCCGATGGTACCGGTATCGTCCATATCGCGCCGGCATTCGGCGAAGATGACTCGATCGTCGGTAAGAATTATGACCTGCCGTTCGTTCAGTTCGTCGACGGAAAAGGCGAAATGGCGAAGGAAACCCCGTATGCAGGCCTCTTCGTAAAAGCAGCTGATCCGGAAGTCTTAAAAGACCTTGAAAATGAAGGAAAACTCTTCGCAGCACCGAAGTTTGAGCATGAGTATCCGCACTGCTGGCGCTGCGATACCCCGCTGATTTATTATGCACGCGAGTCCTGGTATATCCGTGAAACCGCAGTCCGTGACGACCTCGTCCGGAACAATAACACGGTCAACTGGATTCCGGATTCGATCGGTAAGGGCCGCTTCGGCAACTGGCTCGAAAACATCCAGGATTGGGCGATTTCGAGAAACCGTTACTGGGGCACCCCGCTGAACATCTGGGAGTGCGAATGCGGTCATCGCGAGTGCATCGGAAGCCGCGCAGAGCTTTTGGAAAAGAGCGGAAATAAAGCTGCGGAGACGGTCGAACTCCATCGCCCGTACATTGATGCGATCACGCTGAAATGCCCGGAATGCGGCGGCGTCATGAACCGTGTGCCGGAAGTTATCGACTGCTGGTTCGACTCCGGCGCTATGCCGTTCGCACAGCACCATTATCCGTTTGAGAATAAGGACCTTTTCGAGCAGCAGTTCCCGGCGCAGTTCATCTCAGAAGCGGTCGACCAGACACGTGGCTGGTTCCATTCGCTGATGGCGGAAAGCACGCTGATTTTCAATAAGGCTCCGTATGAAAATGTTATTGTCTTAGGACATGTTCAGGATAAGAACGGCCAGAAGATGAGTAAGTCGAAGGGCAATGCAGTCGACCCGTTCGAGGCGCTTGACACGCTCGGCGCGGACGCGATCCGCTGGTACTTCTACTCGAACTCCGCTCCGTGGATTCCGAACCGTTTCGACGCGGAAGCTGTAAAGGAAGGCCGCTCGAAGTTCATGGGAACGCTCTGGAACACGTACGCGTTCTATGCGCTCTATGCAGAGATCGACCAGTTTAACCCGTTCGACTATATGACGGACGGCAAGTGGATTCCGAAGGATCTCTCCGTTATGGACCGCTGGATCCTCTCCCGCCTGAACACATTAATCGGCGAAGTGGACGACGCGCTCGGAAACTATAAGATTCCGGAGACCTGCCGCGCTTTATATGATTTTGTCGATGATTTAAGCAACTGGTATGTCCGCCGTTGCCGCGACCGTTACTGGGCGAAGGGAATGGAACAGGATAAGATCAATGCGTATATGACGCTCTTCGAAGCGTTATATAACGTCTCGCTTCTTTCGGCTCCGATGATTCCGTTCATGACGGAAGAAATCTATCAGAATATCGTCGTTTCCGTCTGCAAAGGCGCGAAGGAATCGATTCATCTTTGTGACTTCCCGGTGGCTGATGCCGCATTTATCGATCCGGAACTCGAAGCGAATATGGACCATGTCCTGAAACTCGTCGTCATGGGACGCGCCTGCCGGAATGCGGCGAACTTAAAGAACCGCCAGCCGCTTTCAAAGATGTTCGTAAAGGCGCCGTTCGCGCTTTCCGAGTATTTTGATGATGTAATCCTCGAAGAACTGAACGTGAAGGCGCTTGAGTTTACGGACGATGTCCGCGACTTTACGTCGTATACCTTCAAGCCGCAGCTTCGGACGGTCGGCCCGAAGTACGGAAAAGCATTAGGCGCGATTCAGAAGGTCTTAAAGGAACTCGACGGAAATTCGGCGATGGACGAACTGAAGGCGAACGGAGCGATCCGCTTCGACGCAAACGGAACGCCGGTCGAACTGACGGAGGAAGACCTCCTCATCGAAATGATCCAGAAGGAAGGCTACGTTTCCGACAATGAAGGCGAGATCACGGTTGTTCTCGACACGAATCTCACCGACGCATTGATCGAAGAAGGCTTCGTCCGTGAAATCATCTCGAAGATCCAGACGATGCGTAAGGAAGCGGATTTCCAGGTGACTGACCACATCGCGATCACCTACGAGACGGAAGGCGCTCTTCAGAAGATTTTCGAAACGAAGGCGCAGGAGATTATGGACGATACCTTAGGCGAATCCGTGAAGCAGGGCGTTGACGGCTATTCGAAAGAATGGGATATCAACGGCGAAACCTGCCGGATCGGCGTTCAGGTTGTAAAATAACAGATCAGCGGGTTCCGCTTCATATAAACAATTTTGCCGGCCGCTGTCCTTCGAAAGAAGGAAGGCGGCTGCGCGATAATCGGATGAACTGAAAAGGCATGATGAAAAAGCACAAATTTGACAATGAAACTTTTAAGCAGGAAGTGCGCGACTGCGTGAAATACCTGTTCCGGCGAAACGTCGAAGATGCGACGCAGGAGCAGCTGTTCCATGCGGTGGCGACGGTGCTTCGCGACTATATCATTGATGACTGGATCGCGACGCATAAGGCATACGAGCACCAGGACGTAAAGATTCTTTACTATATGTCGATGGAGTTCCTGATGGGACGCGCACTCGGCAATATGCTGATCAATTTCTGTAGAGACCAGGAGGTAAAGACCGCCTTGTCGGAAATGGGTCTCGACCTCAATGTTTTAGAGGACCAGGAACCGGATCCGGCGCTCGGAAACGGTGGTTTAGGTCGCCTCGCCGCCTGCTTCTTAGACTCTCTCGCGACGCTCGGCTATGGCGCGTACGGCTGCGGAATCCGTTATAAATACGGCATGTTCGCGCAGCGGATCCGCGACGGCTATCAGGTCGAAGTTCCGGACAACTGGCTGAAGGACGGAAACCCGTTCGAAATCCGCCGGCCGGAATATTCCTGCGAAGTCCGCTTCGGCGGCCATGTGACGATGCGTACCGATGAAAACGGCCGTCAGCATTTCGGTCTGGAAGGCTACAATTCTGTCCGTGCTATTCCGTATGATATGCCGGTGGTCGGCTATGGCTCCGGCGTCGTCAACACACTCCGCATCTGGGACGCAGAGCCGATCAACACCTTCAACCTCGACTCGTTTGACCGCGGCGATTATGCGAAGGCGACTGAGCAGGAGAATCTCGCGAAGGCGATCGTCGAAGTTCTTTACCCGAACGATAACCATTATGCAGGCAAGGAGCTTCGCTTAAAGCAGCAGTATTTCTTTATCTCCGCGACGCTTCAGACGGCGATCCGGAAATACAAGGAAAGCCATGACGGGAAGCTCGCGGGCTTCGAAAAGAAGGTCGTTTTCCAGATGAACGATACGCATCCTTCCATGACGGTCGCAGAGCTCATGCGGCTCCTCATGGACGAGGAAGGCTATGAATGGAATGACGCCTGGGAGATCGTGACGCATTGCTGCGCGTATACGAACCATACGATTATGGCGGAAGCGCTGGAAAAATGGCCGGTAGACCTGTTCTGTAATCTGCTCCCGCGTATTTACAGCATTATCGAAGAGATTGACCGCCGGTTCAAGCTCCTTCTTTCCGAGAAATTCCCGGGCGATTACGACCGCATGGGGCGGATGGAAATCCTGCATGACGGGAAGGTGCGGATGGCATACCTGGCCATCGTCGGTTCCTATTCTGTCAATGGTGTCGCGGCGCTCCACACGGAGATTCTCGAAAAGCGCGAGTTAAAAGACTTCTACGAGCTTTGGCCGGAAAAATTCAGCAATAAGACGAACGGCGTGACGCAGCGCCGCTTCCTCTGCCACGGAAATCCGCTCCTTTCGGAATGGATTACGAAGAAAATCGGAGACGGATGGATTACGGACCTTCCGAAGATCAATGCCCTCTCCGCGTATCTGGACAATGAAGAAGCGCTCCACGAGTTCATGGAGATCAAATACCGGAACAAGATCCGCCTCGCCAAATACATTCAGGAGCATAACGGAATCACGGTTGACCCGAGCTCGATTTTTGATGTTCAGGTCAAGCGGCTTCATGAATATAAACGGCAGCTCCTTAACATCCTCCACATCATGTATCTTTACACCCGCATGAAGGAGGATCCGGAGTTCTTAAAGAACTATTATCCGCATACTTTTATTTTCGGCGCGAAGGCGGCAGCAGGCTACGGCCGCGCGAAGCTGACCATCAAGCTGATCAATTCTGTCGCGGATGTTGTGAACAGTGACCCGTCGATCCGCGGAAAGATGAAAGTCGTCTTTATCGAGGATTACAAGGTTTCCAACGCAGAAATCATCTTTGCGGCAGCGGATATCTCTGAGCAGATTTCCACCGCGTCGCGTGAAGCTTCCGGCACGTCGAACATGAAGTTTATGATGAACGGCGCACCGACGCTTGGCACGATGGACGGCGCAAACGTTGAAATCGTAGAGGAAGTCGGCGAAGAGAACGCGTTTATCTTCGGAATGTCGGCAGATGAAGTCATTTCGCACGAGCGCCTCGGCGACTACCGGCCGGAAGAAATCTTCTCTTCGGATGCGGACCTTCGTGATGTGCTGATTCAGCTGATCAACGGCACGTATTCGCCGGAGAACCCGGAACTTTTCCGCGATCTTTATAACAGCCTTCTTTATACGAACGGCGGCCAGCGCGCGGATATCTATTTTATCTTAAAGGATTTCGCGTCCTACCACGAAGCGCATATGCGCGCAAATGAGGCGTATAAGGAGCCGAAGCGGTGGGCGAAGATGGCATTGACACAGACGGCACACTGCGGAAAATTCTCATCTGACCGGACGATCGAGCAGTATGTCGACGAGATCTGGCACCTGGACCGGCTGAAACTTTAAAAGAACGCGGCCGGCGATCGGACCGCGATTGCAAACCAGATGCGGCCGGTAGTTCGGCCGCATTTTTGCGTGTATTTTAGGGCCGAACCACAAGATAGACGCGGAAAAACGCAACAGATGACAAATCATCCGTCATTTTCGACAAAAAGCAAGTCGTATTTTTGTAGGATTGGGTTATAGATATTTGTCAGGAATCGCGGTATTATACTGTTAGCAATCATTAGACAGACAAACTGTCTTTAGGAGGAAGAAAATAATATGGCAGGATTATCCTTAAGAAACGTCAGTAAGGTTTATCCGAACGGCTTCGTCGCTGTTAAGGACTTTAACCTTGAAATCGAAGACAAAGAGTTCATCATTTTCGTCGGCCCGTCAGGCTGCGGAAAATCTACCACGCTTCGTATGATCGCTGGTCTGGAAGAGATCTCCGGCGGCGAGTGCTACATCGATGGCAAGCTTGTCAATGATGTCGAACCGAAGGACCGTGATATCGCAATGGTTTTCCAGAACTACGCTCTGTATCCGCATATGACCGTTTACGATAATATGGGATTCGGTCTGAAGCTTCGTAAAGTTCCGAAGGCTGAAATCGACAAATCCGTCCGTGAAGCTGCTAAGATCCTGGGCATCGAAGGTCTTCTGGACCGTAAGCCGAAGGCTCTTTCCGGCGGACAGAGACAGCGTGTCGCTATGGGACGTGCTATTGTCCGTAAGCCGAAGGTCTTCTTAATGGATGAACCGCTTTCCAACCTGGATGCGAAGCTCCGTGTTCAGATGCGTATTGAAATTTCCAAGCTGCATCAGCGTTTAGGCACCACGATGATTTACGTCACGCATGACCAGACCGAAGCTATGACGCTTGGTACCCGTATCGTCGTTCTGAAGGACGGCGTCATCCAGCAGGTTGACAGCCCGAACGTCCTTTACTCTACGCCGAAGAACAAGTTCGTTGCAGGATTCATCGGATCTCCGCAGATGAACCTTGTGGACTGCGAAGTCAAAGAAGCTGGCGACAGCATCGCATTCGTGATGCCGGATCAGTCTGAAATCGTTATCCCGGCTGAAAAAGGCAAGCTTCTCAAAGAGAACGGCTATGTCGGTAAGACGATGTGCTTCGGCTTCCGTCCGGAAGATCTGAAGGAAGCTGCAGCAGGAACGCCGAACACGATTCACTCGACTGTACGTGTTTATGAACTTCTGGGTGCTGAAGTATTCTTATACTTCGATATCGCTGACCAGAACATCACGGCTCGTGTTTCTCCGGAAACCACGGCTCGTACGAATTCGGAAGTTTACTTCACGATCGATATGAACCACATTCATGCATTTGATGCAGAAACGGAAGAAGCGATCTTCTAATGATTCGGATTTCCGAAACGAAAGAAACGGTTTACTGAAACCGACATATGGGGGACCTGTGAAAGCAGGTCCCCCTTTTTGCTTGTTCGGGGCGGCGGCCAGGAGCAGACCGACGAAGCTGCCGGGCCAGACCGACGCAGCTGCCGGACCAGACCGACGAAACAGGGAAGGCGCTTTTATTAGACGAAAAAGCGCACATTTCCCTATTTGCTTTTTGAAAATATTGGTATATAATGATATGCGGGTCAGATTATACCCCAACAGAATGTAGTTGTCATGGAAACGGCAAAAGATGAGACAGGAGAGTATCGTATGGTATCGAATCAGCTCATAGTAGATATTTTAGAGAAGGCTTATGACATTTCCGGCGTCAGCATCAACGTTTATCTGATGGATGGAACGATGATCGCGAAGGAAGGCCCGAAGAGAAGTACGAAAATCAACGAGCTTTTAGATGGACTGAAGAGCTCGGAGGAAGTTCAGCGCTATGGCGGGCTCTGCTATATTGAAGTCTTCGACGGAACGCGTCGGGAGTGGATTGTCGAGTTCCCGGACACGGAAATCGGCATTATTTCCGGCCGCTTTACGATTGCCAGCCTGAAGGAGCTTCTGGATGCGAACTCGGACCGCTTTGACCGCGATAACTTTATTAAAAACCTCCTTCTCGATAACCTTCTTCTCGTCGATATCTATAACCGGGCGAAGCAGATCCGCATTGATACCCGCTCGCGCCGCGTTGCGTTTTTAGTCGAAACGAAGCGCCGCGACGACCAGAACGCGCTGAGCATTGTCCGGAACCTGTTCGCAGCGGACGAAAATGATTTCGTCAATGCGATCGACGAAAACAATATCGTCGTCGTGAAAGAACTGAAAGATAATGAAACAGAAGACGATCTTAGAAAGACCGCTGAGATGATCGTCGATATGCTGAATACAGAGGCGATGTCTTCTGTACGTGTCGCATACGGCAATGTGGCTGACGAAATCCGGAAGGTAGCGAACTCCTATAAAGAGGCGAAGCTCGCGCTCTCGGTCGGAAAGATCTTCAAGAGCGAGCAGCAGGTAGTCTCCTATGCGAGCTTAGGCATCGGCCGTCTGATTTATCAGCTCCCGATCCCGATGTGTAAGATGTTTATCGACGAGATCTTCAAAGAGCAGTCGCCGGCAGATTTTGACGAAGAAACGATCCAGACGATCAACCAGTTCTTCGCCGACAGCCTCAACGTTTCCGAAACCTCGCGTAAGCTTTATATCCACCGGAACACGCTCGTTTATCGTCTCGACAAGCTGCAGCGGAATACCGGCCTTGACCTTCGCGTATTTGACGATGCGATTACGTTCAAGATCGCATTGATGGTCGTCAAATATATGAATTATATGGAAAATCAGGAATAACGGAGAAAAAGACAAGCTATGATTAAGAAGAAAAACGGAATTTCGAAGGGTGGCGCGATAGCTCTGTCAGTTTTAGTCGGTCTCATTGAGACCGGACTGATCGTTTTAGCGGCGGTCGGCATCATCTGGATGACGGAACACCGGACTCAGGCGGACGGAAACAAGGTTGTCTCGGATTCGTTAGAGACGAAGCTGGAAGTCATCCGGATGCGCATCAATCAGAAATTCCTGTATGATACGACGGACGTTGAGTATGATGACTATATCCTGAAGGGCTTTGTCGAATCCTTCGGCGATCCGTATACCGTTTACTATACGGCGGAAGAGTATAAGACGCTGCAGGAGTCGATGGAAGGCACCTATAGCGGTATCGGCGTCATGGTCAGCCAGAATGTCGAGACCGGCATCATCACCGTTATTAAAGCCTATTCCAATGGCCCCGGTTATGCGGCAGGCATCCGAAACGATGATATCTTTTATAAAGTTGCCGGCGAAGAGTGCACCGGTGTCGATGTAAACCTGGTCGTCAGTAAGATCCGCGGCACAGCGGGAACACCGGTAGAGATTACGGTTTACCGTCCGTCGGAGAACCGTTATATCGATTACACCATTATTCGTCAGGTGGTCGAAGTGGAAGAAGTCGATTCCCGGATGCTCGAAGGGAATATCGGCTATATCTCAGTCGATTCCTTTACGGAAGTCACTTTTACACAGTTTAAGAACGCTTACCGCGCACTGGTTTCAGACGGCGCAGAGAAGCTGATCATTGACCTTCGCGACAATGGCGGCGGTCTCGTCACCTCAGTTTGTGACATGGCAGAGATGGTCGTTCCGGCAGGAAAGATGATTGTTTATACGGAAGACCGCGATGGAGCGAAACAGACCTACGCATCGATGACGACGCCGGAAATCACGCTTCCGCTCGTCGTGTTAGTCAATGGCGAGACGGCATCTGCGTCTGAGATTTTCACTGGCGCGATCAAGGATTATAAACTCGGCACGATTATCGGAACGCAGACCTTCGGAAAGGGCATCGTGCAGGGACTTTACGAACTGACGGACGGAAGTGCCCTGAAGGTTACGATTTCCCGTTATTACACGCCGAGCGGCGTCTGTATCCACGGCACCGGAATCGAACCGGATATCGAGATTGAAGACGATTATCAGACGGAAGAAGACGAGCAGTTGGATGCGGCGATCCGTTATCTGATGAATCACGCAGAGTAACAGAAGAGTTCGGAGAGATATTACGATGAAGGGGCGCATGTCGCCCCTTTCGTAGTCTGCTCGGAGGGGAGAGAAAACCTTCTGAGAAGGCGCACCTCTCCCTTTGAGAATTTTGACAGAAAGGAGCCGACAATGGCAGAGTTTAAGCTTCATGCGCCGTACCAGCCGATGGGCGACCAGCCGGAAGCGATTGACCGCCTGGTGGCCGGGTTTAAGCGCGGAAATCAGTTCGAAACGCTGCTCGGCGTCACCGGCTCCGGTAAGACGTTTACGATGGCGAATGTGATTCAGGCAGTCAAAAAGCCGACCCTGATCATTTCACACAATAAGACGCTCGCAGCACAGCTTTACGGGGAGATGAAGGAGTTCTTTCCGGAGAATGCGGTCGAATATTTCGTCTCCTACTACGATTATTATCAGCCGGAGGCGTACATTCCGTCCACTGATACGTATATCGAAAAAGATTCGGATATCAATGACGAGATCGACAAGCTCCGCCTGTCGGCGACAATGTCGCTTTGTGAGCGGGACGACGTGATCATTGTCGCATCCGTTTCCTGCATCTATGGTCTCGGAAGCCCGGTCGACTATAAGAACATGGTTGTTTCGCTGCGCCCCGGTATGCAGAAGGATCGCGACGAAGTGATCCATGAGCTCGTCCACAACCAGTACGAACGCGCTCAGATGGATTTTAAGCGCGGCACGTTCCGTGTGCGCGGCGATGTGATTGAGATTATTCCGGCGGAGTCCGGGGATGAGGCGATCCGCGTCGAGTTTTTCGGCGATGAGATCGACCGCATTGTGTCGTTTGACCCGCTGACCGGAGAGGTGCATTGCCAGCTCGAGCACGCGGCGTTCTTCCCGACCTCGAACTATGTTGTAGAGCATGAGAAGCTGATGAAGGCGACCGAGGAGATTGAAAAAGACCTCGAGGAGCGCGTCAAATGGTTTAAGCATGAGGATAAGCTGGTCGAAGCGCAGCGAATCCGTGAGCGCACGAATTTTGATATCGAAATGCTTCGCGAGACGGGCATCTGCTCCGGAATCGAAAACTATACGCGGTATCTGACCGGTCTTCCGGCCGGCGCACCGCCGTATACCCTGATGGACTATTTCCCCGAGGATTTTCTGATTATCATAGACGAGAGCCATATGACGGTTCCGCAGCTGAACGGCATGTTCCGCGGAAACCTGAACCGGAAGCAGACACTGATCGATTACGGGTTCCGTTTGCCGTCAGCCATGGACAACCGCCCCCTCTGCTTTGAAGAGTTTGAGGGAAAAATCTCACAGCTTTTATTCGTTTCGGCTACACCGGGCCCCTATGAAGAGACCCACGAGCTTTTGCGGGCGGAGCAGGTGATCCGACCGACCGGACTTCTCGATCCGGAAATCGACGTGCGCCCGGTAAAGGGGCAGATCGATGATTTGATTTCCGAAATCCGAAAGACCGTGAAGGAAGGAAACAAGGTCCTCATCACGACTATGACAAAGAAGATGGCGGAAGACCTGACAGATTTCCTCCATGAAGCCGGAATCCGTGTGCGATATCTTCATTCGGACATCGACACCCTGGAGCGCTCGCAGATTATCCGCGACATGCGCCTCGACGTATTTGACGTGCTGGTCGGAATCAACCTTCTTCGTGAAGGACTCGATATCCCGGAGATTGCATTGGTGGCAATCCTCGATGCGGACAAGGAGGGCTTCCTCCGGTCGGAAACCTCGCTGATTCAGACGGTCGGCCGTGCCGCACGAAATTCGCAGGGACGGGTCATCATGTATGCTGATACCATGACGGATTCGATGCGGAAGGCGATTTCGGAAACGAACCGCCGGCGCGAAATCCAGATGGAATATAACCGCGCGAACGGTATCACGCCGACGACGATAAAGAAGGCTGTGCGTGATCTTATTGCGATTTCGAAGCAGGCGGAGAAGGTTAGCTCGAAGCTTGAAAAGGATCCGGAGTCGATGACGCGCAACGAGATCGAAGCAATGCTGAAGGAACTTGAGAAGCAGATGCGGAAAGCCGCGTCCGACCTTAATTTCGAGGCCGCAATCGAACTTCGCGAGAAGATGAAAGAGCTTTCCTCGTATTTAAACGATTAATTCAGCAGGGCAGAAGCTCACAGTATCGAGCAGGACCGAAACTCATAGAATAACGCAGTAACGAAATTCATAGAACGCAGGAAGGCGCCGCCAGTGGCGCAGGATGACAGAAAGAAATGCCGGAAAAACTGATTAAAATCCGCGGTGCGCGGGAACATAATTTAAAGAATATCGATATTGACATACCGAGAGACCGCCTGACGGTTTTAACGGGCCTTTCCGGCTCCGGAAAATCGTCATTGGCGTTTGATACGATTTATGCGGAAGGACAGCGTCGTTACATGGAGTCCCTTTCTTCCTATGCGAGGCAGTTCCTCGGCAGGATGAGCAAGCCTGACGTGGATTCCA
>DCGM01000098.1:1363-8571 GCA_002315255.1 Lachnospiraceae bacterium UBA1778 | reverse complement strand
GTGTGCAGCTCATCAATAAACAGAATGATGCGTCCGTCGGACTTTTTGACCTCCTCCAGAACGGCCTTCAGACGCTCCTCAAATTCGCCGCGGTATTTCGCGCCTGCGACCAGCGCGCCCATGTCGAGCGAGAAGAGCTTCTTATCCTTTAAGGATTCCGGAACATCGCCCCGGACGATACGCTGCGCGAGCCCCTCGACGACGGCGGTCTTACCGACGCCCGGTTCACCGATGAGGACCGGGTTATTCTTCGTTTTTCTAGACAGAATCCGCACTACATTTCGGATTTCTTCGTCTCTTCCAATGACCGGGTCGAGCTTCTGCTCTTTCGCAACTTCGACGAGATCGCGGCCGTATTTCGACAGGACGTCATAGGTATCCTCCGGCGAATCGGTGGTCACCCGCTGATTGCCGCGGACAGAGGAAAGCGCAGTAAGGAACCGGTCACGCGTAATGCCGAATTCTTTAAAAAGCGCTTTCAGTTCGCTGTTCGGTTTCCGGATCATCGTGAGGAAGAGATGCTCGACCGAGATATACTCATCGCCCATCGCCTTCGCTTCGTCTTCCGCGCCGATGAGGACATCATTGAGCGGACCGCTGACATAGGCCTGGCCCGCGCCCTGAACCTTCACCTGCTTCGCGACGATTTTTTCGACAGCGCCCGTAAAATACGGAAGGTCAATTTCCATCTTCGTGATCAGTTTTCCGAGAAGCGAATCCTCCTGCTTCAGAAGCGAATAGAGAAGATGCTCCTGGTCAATCTCCTGGTTTCCATAGTCGTGCGCGATCTTTTCGCAAGCTTGCACGGCTTCTATCGATTTTTGCGTAAATTTGCTGATATTCATAAAAACACCTCCTTTTTAAGGCGTTCAAGCTGATATGCTGTCAGTATAGCATCAGCTGTTAGCACTGTCAAGTTGTGAGTGCTAATTTGCTGAAATAGCGGAAATAGGTTCGTGAAACAAGCCCGCATCCTGCTCGCGAAATACGTAAAAAAAGACACACAGTTTCTTTCAAAAACCGTGTGCCTATTACCTGATCGGACCTGAGAGATGTCTTATTCTGCTTTCTTTTCATTGCGTAAATGAGACCGCTCCACGAGGATTTTCTTCTTCATAAAGCAGACCACCAGAATCAAGATGAACATGACGCCGTAGCAGATATAACGGAGCCATTCGGGCCACGCTAAAAGTCCTGCAATTCCTGCGAGAACCAGCACGATACCGATGATGGTATACATAATATTATCGAACTTGTTCAGCTTCCGGATCGAGCTCCGCGTATAATATTCCGGATGGCTGACATCCGAAAGCGACTTCGTGAAAAGATTAATAAACGACAGGATGGCGACAAACGCACCTCCGCCTATCGCTATCCAGTTTAAAATAATATCAATCGTATCTGCCATCTTTTTTCTCCTGAACCTACAGACATTTCCGGCAGCCTTGTGCACTGCCCATTCTAAATCTGATCCCAAATAATCCTACAAAATCGCGCTCTGTTTGTCAAGTTTCCCGCGACTCCTAAGCTTATTCATTCTCCTGATTCCCGCAGTTCCTAAGCCTATTCATTCTCCGTTTTCCCGCGACTCCCAGAACTCATGGATTTTCTCCGATACATTGGAAATCGTCACGGTCTCGAAATCCGCCCATTCTTTCGGGAAGAGACGCTGGTTTTCATAGTGGCCGAACCGCTCGTCGAGAAGCAGGATCACGCCTTCATCCGAAACGGTCCGGATCAGACGGCCTGCTGCCTGCATCACCTTATTAAAACCGGGGAAGCGGTACGAGAAGTCGAATCCGTTCTCATCGCGGTCAGTAAAATAGTTTTTAATGAGTTCGCGCTCCGAGCAGACCTGCGGGAGGCCGGTTCCGACGACTGCGACGCCGATCAGCGCATCATTCTTTAAGTCAATCCCCTCCGAGAAAACGCCGCCCATCACGCACATTCCAAGCAGCGGCCCGTCCGGATTCTCCTGCGCCTCCGGCTCGAACTCCTGTAAAAAGGCAATGCGCTCCTCTTCGCTCATGATGCGTTTCTGGGTAATCAGCCGGATCTTTTCTTCCCGCCCGCGGATCACCTCCGCGACTTCCTCCAAAAACTTGTGCGACGGCAGGAAGGCGAGGTAATGCCCGTTCTTCCCTTCCGTCATTCTGATAAGATAATCCGCGATTTTCCGGTATTCCTCCGCCCCGCGGCGCGTATATTTCGAGCTCACGTCAGAGGCGATGAGCAGCCGCCGGTTTGCAGGATCAAACGGCGAATCGACATAGATGGCCGGCTCGTCCGTATCGCCCGCGAGGAGCTCCTTGTAATAGTTGATCGGAAGGAACGTCGCCGAGAAAAAGACGGACGCGCGCACGAGATCCAGGCGCTTTTTCAACTGTTCCGACGGATCGACGCAGAACAGCTTGATATAGAAATGGCCATCCTCCATAAAAGACGAATAAAGGAGATACCCGTCATCCAATTCCTCGAACACCCGGAGAAAATCTGACACGACAAAGAAAAAATCGAGGATCTCATCCGCATGCGGCGGGTTCGGATTCCGATCTAAAAACCGGCGGATCGCCTCATAGAGATTCGTGAGCGCATAGATCAATGCATTGGGAAAGCTCTCTTCCGTGAAAATGCGCACGCTCTCGCATTCCCGCTTCAGTTCGAGCATGATTTTGTTCGCACTGTTGAGCCATTTCAGGATTGTTTCGCGTCCTTCGAAAAGCTTCTTCGCGGCGAGCAGGTCTTCTTTTACGAGGACAGCCGAGTACATTTCACGCGCACGGTCTGTCAGGTTGTGCGCTTCATCCATGAGGAAGATGAAATCCTGCTTCCGCTCGGCCGCAAAGTACCGTTTTAAGGCGACATGCGGCGCGAACGCATAATTATAGTCGCAGATGATGACGTCCGTATAAAGCGAAATGTCGAGACACATCTCATACGGGCAGACGCAATACTGCGCGGCATATTTTAAAATCACATCGGTAGTGACAGCGTTTTCGTGGGTAATGCAGTCGTAGACCGCATCATTGACACGGTCGAAATGCCCGTGTGCGCGCTCACAGGAGACCGGATCGCAGGCGCAGGCTTCCAGCGGGCAGAGTTTCTCCTTCGCCGTAATCTTAGTGAAGGAAAAACGGAGCCCTTTTCCGTACATCAGGCTCATTCCCTCCTCCGCGACCGTCGAGGTGACCGTCTTCGCAGTGAGGTAAAAGATCTTATCGCCCATCCCCTGGCCGACCGCTTCGACGGACGGGTACAGCATGGCGAGCGTCTTTCCGATGCCGGTCGGCGCCTGAACAAAAAGATGTCCTTCCTGCTCGACCGTGTGCCAGACCTGCCGGACTATCGTCTTCTGCCCCGGGCGGTAATCATAAGGGAACGGGAAGCCGTCTGCAGAGGCCGCACGCGCAGCGCGATGACGGACGACAAAGATGGCCCACTTTTTGTATGCCTCTATGTAGCTCAAAAAGCGTGTTTTTACGTCTTCAAAGGAATAGGCGGCTGATAATCGCTGAACAGGCCCTGTCGCCTTCATATAGCCCGTTTTTGCGCTTTCCTCGTCCAGTTCCACATAGGTCACCTGGATCGTGATCTCCGGAAGGCTCTCCCGCTCAGAAATGACATACGCATAGCACATCGCCTGCGCGAGATGCACGGGCTCCGGCACTTCTATTTTCTGGACATCCCGATAGACTCCTTTGATCTCATCGATCGTCACTTTCGGCGTGCCGTCCTCGTTCGTCTCACGGATGACTCCGTCCGCGCGGCCCTCGAGTGCGAGCACCGCTTCACCGTCTAAATCGATATCAATGTCCAGCGAAACTTCCGCTTCGTATTCCGCGCCCATCGAACGCTGAATCCGCTTATGGGCCGCCGTTCCTGCCAACATCGCGTCCGAAAGCGCAGGACCACTCCGGCGACTGTCAATGTCGCCGGAGCGGTGCACGAATTCGACTAATTCCCGGACAGAAAGCCGGACGATGCGGTCTTCTTTAATTCTCATTCCAATCCTTCATAAAGGGCTGTAAACTTCTTCTCCATGTAATCGACATAATACTGCGGATTAAAGTCTTCGCCCGTCACCTTCTGTAAGATCTCGCCGACCGGCATGATGCCGCCCTTATGATGGACCTTCTCGCAAAGCCACTGGTGGACTGCTTCCGCATTGCCCTTTTCAAGCTCGCCGTCGATGTCGATTTCCTTCGCCATCGTGTGATAGAGCTGCGCCGCGATCGCATTGCCGAGCGCATACGACGGGAAGTATCCGAAAAGGCCATCCGACCAATGCACGTCCTGAAGGATGCCGTGCGCGTCGTCCGGCACATCGATTCCGAGGTAGTCTTTATACATCTGGTTCCAAAGCGCCGGGAGCTTCTCCACCGGATAATCTTCCATAAAAATCTTCTTTTCGATCTCATACCGGACCATAATGTGGAGGCAGTACGTCAGCTCGTCCGCGTCGCAGCGGATCAGCCCGGCCTGCGGGCGGTTGATCGCGCGCCAGAACTCCTCGAGCGTAACGTCCGACAGGTTCTCCGGGAAGAGTTCCTGAAGCTTCGGATATAACGGCTTCCAGAAGGACAGGGAGCGCCCCATCATATTTTCATTGAGACGCGACTGCGACTCGTGAATCCCCATCGAGTTGGCCGCTGCCGGAACAAAAGCATACTTCCGGTCACGGTCCTGTTCAAACATTGCGTGGCCGCCCTCATGAATGGTCGAAAAGATCGCGCTGTCAAACACGTTCTCATCATAATATGTCGTAATCCGGACGTCATCGAGATGGAGCTGCGTCGTAAACGGATGCATATACTCCGCGATTAGGCCGCGGTTTAAGTCAAAGCCGATATGCTTCGCGAGGCTCTCGTTAAACGTCCGCTGCCGGTCGACCGGATACTTCTTCTTCATAAAATCCGTGCGGATCTTACCGTTCTTCGCTTCGCAGCTCTTTAACAGCGGGACAATGCGCTCGCGGAGCATTCCGAAGAACGCGTCGAGCTTCTCCATCGTAAAGCCTTCCTCATTCTGATTCAGTATGAAGTCATAAATCGGCATCCCCGTGTCGTTCTGATAGTTCGCAATCTTCTTCGTCATTTCGATTTCATCGCGAAGGAACGGGGCGAAGGAAGCGAAATCATTGTTTTTCTTCGCTTCTTCCCATGCGTGCGTCGAGCGGTTTCCAAGCTCGATCGATGCCGCATAAACATCCGCTGGCAGAGCCGCCATCTGCTTCTGACTGCGCGCAGTCTTTCGGATCAGTTCCTTTTCGTCCGGCGCCAGCGTCTCGTCATGTGACAGTTCTTCGACAATCTTCCGGTATTCCGGATCAGTCGGAATCTGATAGAATTCACCAGACAGTACGCCTAAAAGATGACCGGTCGTCTCACTGCTCCCCCGCGGTGCCGCTGTGGTCTGGTCCCAGTTCAACAGGGTAAAAGCCATATCATAGGCCGCAATGCGCTCCTGATACGATAAGAATTTCTGGTAGTTTTCGTTCATGATAAGTTCTCTCCTTCTGTCGCAGTTTAGAACTGCCGTAAGCTGTCGCTTCCGTCGTCCGGCACGATTTCGATTTTCCGGATGACCGCTTCATAGCTGAAACCCGCGTTCACCTTTATGGTTACGGTATCGCCCACCTTTTTTCCCATCAGGGCTTCCCCTAACGGCGATTCTTTACTGATGCGGTTTTCCATAGAATCCCCGCGGAGAGAGGATACGATCTTATAGGTCTCCTCTTCATCGTCTTCAGGGATATAGATCGTCACTTTCTTATTTAAGCCGACCTCGTCTTCTGCGCTCCGGTCTTCGAAAATCCGCGCGCGGCGGATGATTCCTTCGAGATAATGGACGCGCGAATTGTTCTGGTTGTTCTCGCGCTTCGCCATCGTATATTCAAAATTTTCGGAGAGATCGCCCTGGGCGCGCGCTGTTTGCAGGCGCTCCCGAAGCTGCGGCCCCAGTTCCTGCTTCCGATAATCGATTTCCTCCTGAATCTTCGCGATATCCTCCTGCGTCAGGTCGATCCGCTCTTTTTCCAGAAGTTCTTCTAATTTTTCCTGTTCTTCTGCTTTCGTCATATTATTTCCTCGGCCAGCCGTATTCCGGCAGTGTCTTTACCAGCTCGCGATATCTCCGGAGGTTATCCATCGCATAGCTTCCTGTATCGACTTCCGCGCGCGCTATGCCTTCGATAATCTCATTCGGGATCGTCGAAAGATTCCCTTCGCCGTCGTCGACAATGATCGGATAACACGGGTTCAGCACCGGCCCGTCGTAACGGTCCTCCGGAACATGAAGCTTATACCCTGTCCCCTTCTTTATGAGCGCGATATAATCGTCAACCGAATTCAGCGGTTCTTCCGTTTCAATGCCAAATGTCACCGCGTCCGGTTTCGCATTGTGGATATCAGAGCCGGAGGTTACGTGGAAGCCGTGGTCACGCGCAAAATTCCGCGCGAAAATGTCCATATACGGCATATTTCCGGCGTTTGCGACTTCCCAGGCGTCCGTATCGTTCGGATGGAGGCGGATCGCCGAATGATAGCCGCGCTCGCGGAACGGATGCGCAGTCACGACGAAGCCGCCGGCCGCGTGAACCGTCTGATACTGCGTCGCCGCATTGAACTCACGGACCTCCGGATGCTCTAAAAGCCAGTCCTCGTCGAGCCCGTAAATCAGATAATCGGCCGCATCAAGCTGCGAGGCTTCCCAGCCGAAGAACACCTTCAGACCGAGCCGGTCGCCCTCTTCCTTCGCTTCCCGGAAGGCGTCGCAGTACGCATGCACCCAGTCCTTCCACGACAATGCGCGGTCGACGCGGGTATTTCCCTGATAAAAATGATCCGTTACAAAAATACCGTCGTAGCCGCGGTCCAAAAAATAAGGAATGTAGTCTTTCGCACGCGTCGCTCCGCAAAGTGAGGAGTTCGAGGTGTGAAGATGTGTCTCATAAAGATAGCCCATAATATCACCTTCTTTTCTAGGATACAGTATACTCCTAGTCCCGTGTTTCCTCAACTGTTTTTGCAGGTATTCCGCTCAAAAAGAAAAAAGCTGAAATGACTAAAAAATCCCCGGCAGGCGGTGCCTGCCGGGGGGGGGACTTAAACCTTTCCGGTCTTTTCGTTTGTATTTTTCAGTCTTTTATTCTTCATCCGATTCGGATTCCGACTCTTCTACATAAACTCTTCCGGTCATCGCGTTCGTCG
>DCGM01000098.1:0-1282 GCA_002315255.1 Lachnospiraceae bacterium UBA1778 | reverse complement strand
CGTCGAGGTACATGTAGACGTCGACCTTCTTCGCTTCGTTCGCGGAGAGATCGATGTGCGGGAACTGCATCAGGCATTCAGTCTTTTCTTCTGCCAGCCGGTTAGACAGGAAGGACTCGTACTGCTCCGTAAAGACAGCACTTATTTCGCCATCATCTCCCTCTACTCCCTGATCATTTAGAATGTACTCCACTTCAGAAGCGGCATTTGAAATCATGGCCGCCATAGCGTTGTTAATTATCTGTTCCGTTTCCAAATATGTCAGGTACTCTTCAAAACCATCGTCGTTTTCATTAAAGAAACTCAGTTTGAAAGTGACCGTGCCATCTGTAAACTGTGATGACCTTTTTGTGGAAACAAAACAAGGCGTATCCACTATGTAATCCGTCGAAACAGCCACGCCCCCATAAGCAAACGTAAAGCTGTAGCCCTTCGGAAGAAATTCCCGATTATTATAATCAACAGTCCATTCATAGTCGGGAGCGATTTTCGCATACAGTTCCTGTGTTCCATCCTCTGATGTGACTACAAACCGGATTTTCAGTTTGTTGAGAAGCCGGAGCAGCTGCGCACTCGGAGTTACAGATAATTCAAAATCTCCCCACTCTTCATTATCATAAACATAAAAAAGGGAAATAGATTTTCCTTTAAAATAGAAATAACCATCCGAATAAAGATGGAGTGCTTCCGTCTCCGTCATATTCATCAGTTCGTTCATATCTTCGAGTGAAAACACGTAAGTCGGATTTTCAGAAAATACGGCTTTGATGGAAAAGTTCAAAGGGATGTCCGGACCAGCCTCCGATAGCAGGGTTTGCAAAGACGAATAATAGGATCTCCATATTTCTGCGTTAGATGCAAAATCCACATGTCCCTGGTAAACCAAGAACTCGTTAAGCTGAAAAAGAATCTCATCGCGCATATCGGCTAACAATGTGTTTAACTGCGTTTCGATCGATGATACCTTCTCGGCCGTTTCCTCTGGTAACGTTAAAACCAGTTTACTTCCGCCGCCATTCTCCGCATTCACAGTTCCAGCCGTATTCGTGCCGTCATCCGCGCGGTACGTGCCTTCTGACAGCATGAGGCTGACATCCGCGTTCGACCGAAGCCAGAACGACAATGCGAGCGCGTCCGCTTCATCGGTGTCCTCGGTCTGCTTAAAGATCGAGATGCCGCCGGACGGGGTAGTCACGCCGTCATATGCGGAAATATACGCCTGCGCCATATCGACGAGTTTCGCGACACGGCCGTCGAGGCCGTACTGCGGCGTCTTCATGAC
>DCGM01000070.1 GCA_002315255.1 Lachnospiraceae bacterium UBA1778 | reverse complement strand
CCGGATTTGAGCGGATTTTCCGTGAAAACGGCGCAGATTATATCATTAACGGCGGTCAGACGATGAATCCGTCGACTGAAGAATTTATCAATGCGATCACCGCTGTGAATGCGGAGAACGTCTTTGTCTTCCCGAACAATAAGAACGTGATCCTCGCGGCGAACCAGGCGGCGACGATGGTGGAGGACCGGAATGTAATGGTCATTCCGAGCACATCGGTGCCGCAGGGGATTTCAGCGATGCTCGGCTTTACGGAAAGCGCTTCCCCGGATGACAATGCGTCGATGATGCAGGAAGTGCTCGATGCTGTGGCGACGATCGATGTAACGTATGCGGTCCGCGATTCCGTGATGGAAGGCATCGAAGTCCGGACGGGCGATATTATGGCGCTGGACGGAAAGAAGATTCTCGCCAGCGGCTCGGATATCCAGGAAGCTGCGAAGAATGCAGTCCTGAAGGCCGTGACAGACGAAACCTTCGCTGTCACGCTCTATTATGGGCATGATACCGAGAAAGAAGCGGCGGAAGCATTAGGACAGGAGCTTACCGAAGCGCTTCCGGATGTGGATGTCGTCGTGGCCGAGGGCGGCCAGCCGATTTACTATTATGTGATTTCCGTCGAGTAAGAACTCAAGGATTTTAGAGGGAGTTTAAGCCCGGCACCGGATGGTTCCGGGCTTTTTCTGTCTGTTAGCGGCAGGAAGCGCGACAGAAACGCGACCGGGTGTGATATGAGCGGAGGACTATGGATTTAAACAGCGCGATAACCGAGATTAAAGGAATCGGCGACAAAACGGCGGCGCTGTTTCACCGCGTCCATATCGACACGGTGCGGGATCTTTTGCTTTACTATCCGCGCGGGTATGAAACGTTTGGCGCGCCGGTCTGTGTCAGCGAAGCGCGCTATAAGGATGTCGCATCGGTGCTCGGAATTCTGATGCAGGCACCGGTCACGCGCTACGTGAAGCAGTTTAAGATTACCGAAGCATTGATCCGGGACGAAGCGGGCGCGACGCTGAAGCTTTCCTGGTTTAATATGCCTTTCCTTTCAAAAACGCTTCACCCGGGCGCACAGTACGTTTTTCGCGGAAAACTGACGGGCGACGGCTTCGGTCGGAAGATGCAGCAGCCTCAGATCTTCAAAATCAGCGATTATACGGCGCTTATGGCCGAACTCCAGCCGATTTACCCTTTAACGAAAGGGCTCACGAAAAAGGTCATTTTAGACGCTGTGCGGACTGTTCTCGCAGAGAATGTGATGCTCCCGGAGGACCTGCCCGAGGAGCTAAGGCAGGAATACGGCCTTCTCCCGATCAAAGAGGCGATCAAAGAGATTCATTTTCCGGAAACGAAGGAGTCGTTCATCCCGGCGAGGCGGCGCCTCGTGTTCGAAGAATTTTATAAATTTATCCTCAATGTGCGGATGATGAAGGAGCAGGTGGAAGCGCTCCCGAATGAGTTTATGATCCGCGAAAAGGAAGAAACGGACGCGTTTTTAAAGCGCCTTCCGTATGAACTTACCGGCGCGCAGAAGCGGGTTCTTTCAGAAATTCGGAAGGATATCTCCGGCCCGTCTGTAATGAACCGTCTCGTGCAGGGCGATGTCGGCTCGGGAAAGACGATCGTGGCGTTCGCCGCCATGTACGAAGCGGCGCTCTGCGGGTATCAGTCGGTGCTCATGGCGCCGACCGAGGTGCTGGCGATCCAGCATTATTAGAACTTTAAAAAAATGTCCGAGGAATACGGGCTGGAACTTAAAATCGAGCTTCTCACCGGCAGTATGACCGCGAAAGAGAAGCGTGAAGCGTATGAAAAAATCGGCGCGCACCAGGCGGATCTCGTTATCGGCACGCACGCATTGATTCAGGAAAAAGCGCATTATGCGGACTTAGGGCTCGTGATTACGGACGAGCAGCACCGGTTCGGCGTGAACCAGCGGAAGACGCTTTCGGAAAAGGGCCGCTCGCCGCATGTTTTAGTCATGTCCGCAACGCCGATTCCGCGAACGCTCGCGATGATCCTTTACGGCGACATGTCGATTTCCGTGATGGACGAGCTGCCGAAAAACCGGCTGCCGATTAAAAACGCAGTGGTCGATATCGAATACCGCGGAAAAGCCTATAATTTTATCAAAAAACAGGTGCAGATGGGGCATCAGGCCTATATCATCTGCCCGATGGTGGAAGAATCCGAACTTTCGGAGGGCGAGAACGTAGTCGATTATTCGAAGGCGGTCGCGCAGGCATTGCCGCCCGACATTCGGGTCGAATACCTGCACGGAAAGATGAAAAACGACGAAAAAGAAGCGATTATGGCCGCTTTTTCGCGGAACGAGATTCAGGTGCTCGTGTCGACGACGGTCATTGAGGTCGGAATCGATGTCGCCAATGCGACCGTGATCCTGATCGAAAACGCGGAGCGCTTCGGACTCGCACAGCTTCATCAGCTTCGGGGGCGCGTCGGCCGCGGAAAAGACCAGTCGTACTGCATTTTAGTTGATACGACCTGCTCGGAGGAGAGCCGGAAACGGCTGGATGTGCTGAATCAGTCCAACGACGGTTTCTTTATCGCCTCCGAAGATTTAAAGATGCGCGGACCGGGCGATTTCTTCGGGCTCCGACAGTCGGGCGACATTTCGTTCCGGCTCGGCGACATCTATTCGGATGCCGCGATCTTACAGGAGGCTTCCGCCGCCGCGGATGCGACGCTTTCGTATGAAGGGTATAACCCGAATACCGCGGTGCTGTAGGGCGGGCAACACAAATACTAAACTTAGATCTACACAGATTTTATACGCACGATCATTCGAAATAATACACTTAATCCGAACCGGAAGAGGGAGACACTATGGCAGAACGGAAAGTATACTTTGACGAGACAACGAAACTGTTACAGTTAGAAGAGCATATGTATCAGATGGTGGAGGTAGAAGACCCGCAGGTTTTCCGGAGCCTCTTCCCATATGATGAGATTCCGAAGATTGCGTTCAATGACCGCGTCGTGCCGCACCATATGCCGGATGACATCTGGATTACCGACACTACCTTCCGTGACGGCCAGCAGTCCCGCACGCCGTATACGACGGAGCAGATTGTGACGATCTATGATTATCTTCACCGCTTAGGCGGCCCGAACGGAAAAATCCGGAACAGCGAGTTTTTCCTGTATTCGAAGAAGGACCGCGACGCGGTCGTGAAGTGTATGGAGCGCGGCTATCAGTTCCCGGAGGTCACTTCCTGGATCCGTGCGACGAAGAAGGACTTCGAGCTCGTAAAAGACCTCGGAATGAAAGAAACCGGCATTCTCGTCAGCTGCTCGGATTATCATATCTTCTACAAGCTTCATATGAACCGCGGCGAAGCATTGCGCCATTATCTTCATATCGTCGAGGAGTGCCTCGAGATCGGAATCGCAGTGCGCTGCCATCTCGAAGACGTTACGCGCGCTGATTTCTACGGCTTTGTCGTTCCGTTCTGCACCGAGCTTATGAAGCTTTCCGCACGCTATCAGCTGCCGGTCAAAGTCCGTGTCTGCGACACGATGGGCTATGGCGTGAATTACCCCGGCGCCGTGATGCCGCGTTCGATTCCGGGCCTCATCTACGGTCTTCGTGTCCATGCGGGCGTGCCGTCCGAATGGCTCGAGTTCCATGGGCACAATGATTTCTATAAAGCTGTCGTGAACTCGACTACCGCCTGGCTCTACGGCGCAAGCGGCGTCAACTGCTCGCTCTTCGGTATCGGCGAGCGCACCGGCAATACGCCGCTCGAAGCGATGGTCTTTGAATATGCGCAGCTTCGCGGAAACTTAGGCGGAATGGATACGACCGTCATCACCGAGCTGGCCGAGTATTATGAGAAGGAAATCGGCTATGAAATCCCGCCGCGCACGCCGTTCGTCGGAAAGAACTTCAATGTGACCCGCGCCGGCATCCACGCGGACGGACTCATTAAAAATGAAGAGATTTACAATGTTTTCGACACGGACAAGTTCTTAAAACGCCCGCCGTTAGTCGCTGTTTCGAACACCTCCGGCCTCGCAGGAATCGCCGTCTGGATGAATAATTATTTCCATCTGCCGGCAGATCGGAAGATTTCGAAGGACGACGAGCTCATTGCGCGCGTGAAAGTCTGGGTCGACAATGAGTACGACAACGGCCGTGTCACCGTCATCACAGACGAAGAGATGGTGAAGGTGATCAATGAAGCATGTGAGCTTCTCGGCAGAGAAAAATACAAAAATGAGGATTGATTATGGTCAGTTTTGATAAGCTTCGCGCATTTCAGGATTCGCTTTCGGAGATCGGAATCGGTGGCAATGACCTCGCGATTTATCTCGATTCGCGACCGGTTTACCGTTATTTTTCGGGTTTTCAGAACATTGAAGAGCAGATTCCGGTGAATCCGGGCACCTACTATCGGATGTTTTCCATGACGAAGCCGATCACCGCGGTGGCGGCGCTTCAGCTCTTCGAGGAGGGCGCGTTCCTTCTGTCGGACCCGGTGGCTGATTATCTTCCGGAGTTCGCGAACGTGAACGTACGCGCGACGGATGAAAACGGGAAGGAAGTGATCCGCCCGGCAGCAGAAATCATGCGCGTTTCGGATCTTTTTAAGATGACCGCGGGTTTCGATTATAATCTGAATTCACCGTCTCTTACGGCGCTTTACAGCCGCACGGGAAATCAGTTTACGACGCGCGAATTTATGGAAGCATTGGCGAAGGAGCCGCTCGCTTTCGAGCCGGATTCGCATTGGGAATACAGCCTCTGCCATGATGTCCTCGCGGCGCTGGTGGAGCGCGTGAGCGGCGTCCGTTATGCGGACTATGTGCAGGAACGGATCTTCACGCCGTTAAACATGAAATCTGCGTCCTTCCACCCGACGAAGGGGCAGGAGATGAATTATTGCATCCGCTACTATAAAGACCCGGAAAACGGCCTTTTAAAGCGCGGTGACCAGACGAATCCGTACCAGCTGAGCCCGAACATGGATTCCGGCGGCGCGGGCTCCTCGATGACGGTCGACGATTATGCGCGATTCGCATGCGCGCTCACGAATAAGGGTTTTTCGAAGGAGACCGGCGCGCGGATTTTAGCGCCGTCCACGGTGGACCTGATGCGGACGAACACATTGGACGCGGTTCAGCTTCATGATCTCTACCGGTCCTCCCCGTTCCACAAGCGCTGGGGCTTCGGCTGGGGCTTGGCCGTCCGGACGCTTTATGACAAGGCCGCCGCGGGCACGGTCGCATCCCCGGGCATCTTCGGCTGGAGCGGCGCGTGGGGCACCTTTGTGGTGATGGATCCCGAGAAGAAACTCACGCTCGTTTACGGCGAGCAGGGAGTCGACACGAAGTCCGAGTATATTCATAGAAGATTAGAGAATTTTATGTATTTAGCATGTGAGTATGAGGGAATACTGTAAGTTTTTTAATTGAAAAGGTGTTTTTGAAGTAAAAAGTATTATTCGATAATATTGATTCGACGAATGTTTGCGTTTTTATGTTAATGGCGTCGGAAGAATAGAGATATAGGACAAAACGTGTTGGTAAAAACCGCTGTAACCCTTATAAAATAAGGGCTGCAGCGGTTTAATCTTTCTTAAATATCCCTTCCTTCATCACGCTGGCTTCGATCCGTCTTCCGGCATACAATGCATACACATTGTCGATTTCAGCGGAATCGACCGGGTCAGTCCCGTAGTACGCGGCCTTCGCGGCACATTGCATCTTCTGAACATTTTCGCGGTCCTCAGGGAGGAAGAACGACGCGACGGTTTCCGGCGAATCGTCAATGATATAGTAGCGGCCGAGGAGTACCGCCTGGAAGCGGAGCGCCTGGTAAATCGCTAAGAATTCTTTATTTTTCGTGCGCTTCACCGGTCGGCGGCCGTGCGTCGTCTCGAAATAGGAGAGCGGACGGATGCGGCGGAGAAGGACGAGGAAGAAGACGATTCCGAAGGTTAAAAGGACTGCGAGAAGGATGATCAGCCATAGGCCGAAGTGATTCTCAGGATCCTCCGGGATTTCTTCCGGTGCGCGCGTTTCCACATCTTCCATGGAGGGCGCGGTGGCGGGCTCTAACGGCGCTTCTTCTGTCGTCATTTCAGTAGGATCTTCGGTCGGCGCTTCCGACATCGATTCATTCGGATCGGCAGACGGTGCAATGCTCGGTTCCTCCGCTTTATCAAACGGATTCTCGGGCTCGTCGAAATCATTGTTCAGCATATCGACCGGCTGCCAGCCGAAGCCCTGGAGGAAAACCTCGCACCAGGCATACGTATCGTCATCGGCAGCTTCAGCGTCGTGAAGCTTCTGAAGGCCCGTCAGGCGGAAGCCTTCGACATAACGCGCCGGAATGCCGAGCTCCTGAAGGATGACAGCCCCGGCTGTCGCAAAATGGACATGATAACCGGATTTCCGGAGATAGAAGACCGTGAGGAAATCATCGCCGTCATGAATCGTGCCCGGGCGCTCATTGTAGGTAAAGTTTTCTTTTAAATAGGAGCGGGTCGCATTGATCAGCATCTCGGCTGTTTCGATCGGATAGAAGCCGTCCACAAGGTCGTCGCGGCTCACACAGGTGCGGCGTAAAATCTCTTCGGCAGCCGCCTGAATTTCCGAAAGATCCGAAGAATGAACCGCGGTGGAAAGAACATATTCCTCATAATTCTCCGCGGCGGAGTCTTTTAAGCGGTAATAGCCGATCAGGCCGTTATTCTTTAAAACGAAGGTGCTGTGCGGATTATTCCTTACAGTCTCTTCCGAGAGTTCGACATGATAGGTGTTCGCCGCAAGATCGAGAAGCTCCGTTTCATCGACGTAGAGATAGACCTGCGTGTCGTCCGGATTCTTTTCGCCGGTCGCATTGCCCTGCGCTTTCAGCTTTTCAATGACCCGATGAAGCGTCTGGTACTGGAAAACCGGGAACGAAGTCCCGGCGGATTCGCTGCCCTTCGTCATAAGATCGCGCTCAAAAAACATGTCCGTCGTGCCGGAAATCGCGCCGCGGAGGTGATACGGCATATAGAGCGTACGGCTGCTGACATAAAGCTTCCGGACATGGACCGTATTATATTCAATCGACGTATGGAGGAGCGAAGTCGCCTGAAGCGCGTCGTAATAGATGAACGGATTCCGATAAAACGATTCGGTCGAGGAGAACTCGCCGGCGAGGATGTTTGAGTAGTAAATGCTTACCGGCATCGTCTTTTCCTCGAGGTCGGAAACCGACTCCACCCAGTGGTCGCCGGTATAAAGGTCTGCCGCAAAGTCACGAAGATAAAGCGGGCCCGTGTAATTGTTTTCCGATACAGATACGAGCAATTCCGGCTCATGGTTATAGCGGATGACTCCGGCGCGCGATAAATCGCCGTGCGTCAGGCCGTCATCCGATGCATTGAGCGGATTTCCGGGGATTTTTGAGAGCTCCCTTCGGAGAAAATCGTAATCATAGTTTTCTGAAACGCGCTGGAACCAGCTTTCGATTTTCGGATAGATGACGCTGTTCGAGCAGAACATAAGCGCAATGCTTAACAGCATTGCGACGAGCATCAGCGGGAACCGGATCGAATAACGCATCTCCTCCGGCATCGAGTGATCGGCGATATTGCATTCAGTCCGGCAGGTGAAAAAGAGCGTTACGAGGACGCAGGCTGCGAGCGCAATGACGATCACCGGCGGGTGGACGCCTAATAGGACTGCGCCGATCAGCGGCAGGAAGAAAAAGACCGCAAGTACGGTCGGCGAAACGCGCTCGCCGTACGAGTAAGCGGTGACCCAGACCGCGAAAAAGGAGATGACGGACATGATCAGCGTCACGTCATATTCCGGCTCGACCGTGAAGGCGGGAAGCCCCTGATAGTCGTAGTATTCATTGAAGCATTCCATCATCCGGATGATGATTCCTTCGGCTTCCGCGATAATCTCGTCGATCGTAAAGATAATCACTCCGCCAATCACGGCGGCGAAGATGATATAGCCGACAAAATTCACCTTCAGACGGCGCATCAGAAGGAAAGTAACTGACAGGAAGAGAAGCGCGGCCATCAGGATAAGCTCATTCACCTCTAACGACAATGACATCGTGATCAGGTGGACGAACGCCCAGCCTGCCGCCACGGATAGGACCGTCTGGAAGAAATAGTCGAGCGTGTCGCCGAACTGCGCTAAGAAGCGGTTCACCTTCGAGGTGCTCCGGATGCCGGCGGGCTCATTGAAAACAGGGAGGCGGTTACGTTTCATCAGCGGACCACCTTTCCATCAGCACGTCTAACGGCTCATCGGTAATCATAAACTCCTTTACGAAAGACGTGTTCGATGATTTCTCGCGGAAATCTTCGAGCACGAGTTCACCGGAAAACGGCGTAAAAAGCGGTATTTCGCCGCGTTTTACATCCGGGTAATCTTTATAGTTAAAAGTATGGAAAACGAGCGAGAGGACGCTTTCGAGGTCGTCCGGCGTATTGACGTGCTCCAGCCAGGAGACGCCTTCCGCATCGCACCAGAGGACGTCATTGTTCATATCTTTTTTTAAGAGGCTCTCCGCGATGGACGCGTAATTCGAGACGATTGTCGAGAAGGAGCGCTGCGACCGTTCCTTAAATGCGAGGACGAAAAGGTACTGCGAATCGCTTTCGCGGGCGAACTCGCGGATCATGAGGTCATCCTTTTTCGCGCTCAGCTTCCAATGCATCCGCGAAATCCGGTCGCCCGGCCGGTAGGCGCGGATATCAAGCGTCTCGGACGAATCGTCGCCCGGAAGCTTAACCGTGATCGAATGGTCGGAAATTTTTCCGGTCAGCTTGTTTGCAGGCACAAAAAGCGCGACGTCCTCCGGAACCGGCAGGAGATCGCAGCTTCCCTGAATCTTTTTTGAATCCTTGATCGGAAAACGGAAGAACCCGAAGAAATCGGATAGTGTGCATTTTTTTATCGCATAGGTGCCGGAGCCTTTATATTCGAGATCGGTATGGAAAGAAATCGTCGTTTCGCCGGCCGGAATCGAAAAAGTAGTCCGGCTTTCGCCGCCTTCACCGGTCTGGTCATAAGAGAAGGAGAGCGTCATCCGGGCGCCCGGAACCGGCAGAAAACCGCGTTTGTTAAAGGTCAGAACGACCTCCGGAGCATTGACAGAAATCGTGCAGGAGGTCAGAAAATGCTGGACGCATGCGATCGCGAAAGACGCAAGCAAAAGAAGCCCCATAAAGAGCGCGAGGATTAAAAGCTCCTTCGCTCCCAGAAGCAATGCGCTATGGATGGTTAAAACGCATACCAGCAGATAGACTAAAAGCAGCACGGCTTATCCCTTCTTTTGTGTCGGTTTCCGTTCCTTCGAGAGAATCCCTTCGAGAATCTTTTCTTCACTGACTTTTTCCGCGAGCGCCTTGCGGCTTCGGATGATCCGATGGTTCATCACCGGAACGAATACCTCCGCGACATCCTCCGGAATCACGTAATTCCGGCCGTTTAAATAAGCGATCGCCATGCTCATATGCATGAGAGAAATCGTCGCGCGCGGGCTTCCGCCGAGGTCAATGTACTCGTTCTCACGCGTCGCCTGAATCAGGCGTGAAAGATAATTATAGATTGCATCATGGACGAAGACTTCTTTTACCTCCGCACGCATTTTCGCGACAGACTCGCGGTCCGCGACCTGCGTCGTCGGAACCGCTTCTGCGTGCTTCCGTTTTAAGATTTCACATTCCTCCTCCAGCGTCGGATAACCCATTGAAACACAGATCATAAACCGGTCGGTTTCAGATTCCGGAAGCTTTTCTGTGCCGGCGGAGCCGGTCGGGTTCTGCGTCGCGAGGACGAAGAACGGCTGGTCCAGAGGATACGTATGGCCGTCGACTGAAACCTGGCGCTCCTCCATCGCTTCGAGGAGAGCGGACTGGGTCTTCGGGCTCGTGCGGTTGATTTCATCGGCGAGGAAAACATTGCAGAAAACGGCGCCACGGTTAAAAACCATCGCATTTTTCTGCTTATCATAAAGGCTGAAGCCGAGAATATCCGATGGAAGAACATCCGGCGTAAACTGGGTGCGGCGGAAATTGAGGCCCATCGCCTGAACGAACGAAACGGCCATCGTCGTCTTTCCGACGCCCGGAATATCGTCGATCAGTACATGCCCGTCCGCGAGGAACGCGGCGAGAATCAGGCGTAAAACACGGTCCTTTCCGACCACATGCTTTTTAACTTCATTGATAATGGATTCAGCGGTAGAAGTGCTCATGAAGGCTCCTTTTCAGGTTTATTGAAGAATAATTATCCTGCTGCAGGGATTTATACTATGAGGTTCTTGTTTGATTTTATTATAGGTGATAAGATTAAAGGAATCAATCGGTTTAGGCGAACAGTGAAAAAAAGCGAAACCGCAGCCGGGGCTGTCAGGAAGCGAAGCTGTCAGGGTGCGAAGCGATGAAGAAAAGAACGGTAATGGTCGATATGAAAAAGAGGACGAGCGAATGAAGAATGTGATTTTAAGCGCGGACAGTGACAGCATAGTCTATGCGGTGCCGG
>DCGM01000079.1:29797-30178 GCA_002315255.1 Lachnospiraceae bacterium UBA1778 | reverse complement strand
GAAGAAAGCATGCGGGAGTTCTTCAATGCGCGGCGGACAGCGATATTGCTCGTGTCGCCCATGAGATACAGGATTTCCGCGACAGCATTCTCAAAGAACATCGACTGTGCGCCGGTTGCGCCGACAGAGCCGATCTCTTCCTTATCGGTGAGAAGACAGACTGCCGTCTTCTCGATCTTCTCTTCTTCTAAAATAGCGATGAGCGAGGTGTATGCGCAGACGCGGTCATCCTGACCGTAACCTACGACCATGCTGCGGTCGAGACCGAAATCACGTGCCTTTCCAGCCGGAACAACTTCCAGTTCCGCCGAGATAAAGTCATCCTCTTCAATGTCATAACGCTCTTTAAAGAACTTCAGAATCTGCGCCTTCACCGCATCC
>DCGM01000079.1:2132-29693 GCA_002315255.1 Lachnospiraceae bacterium UBA1778 | reverse complement strand
GACAGATGGATAAGAAGGTCCGTGATTCCGAGAACCGGATCGTCCTCATGATCACCGATTGCGATATCGAGCACCGTTCCGTCCTTCTTCACGACGACGCCGTAAAGGGCGAGCGGAAGCGCGACCCACTGGTATTTCTTAATGCCGCCGTAGTAATGCGTATCAAGATAAGCGAATTCATTGTCTTCGTAAAGCGGATTCTGCTTAATATCCATGCGCGGAGAGTCAATGTGTGCGCCTAAAATATTCATGCCTTCCTCTAACGGCTTCTCGCCGATATGGAACAGCGCGACCGTCTTCTTCATGCCGACCGCATAAATCTTATCGCCGGGCTTTACCTTTGCGCCGGTCTTCACGAGATCCTCGAGGTTCTTATAGCCGGCCGCTTCCGCGAGCAGCAAGGTGTTCTTTACTGCCAGACGCTCGGTCTTGCTTTCCGTGAGAAAAGCCTTGTAAGAATCATTCAGGTCTTCGAGCTGTTTTGCTTCTTTGCCGTTATAGGACAGCCATGCGTTCTTCTTTTCCATGTCAAATCTCCTTTGTCGCTTTTTTCAGCCAATTCTGTTCTTTTTTATTCAGATACGGACTAAGCTTTTCATAGACCATCTGATGATAATCATTGAGAAGCTTCTTCTCGCGCTTCGTAAGCTCGTCCGTGTCAATCGCCTTAAGATCGATCGGGCAATACGTGACCGTTTCGAACTGATAGAAGGTGCCGTATTCGGTCTCCTCGCACGGCACGCATAAAAGTTCGTTTTCTGTCCGGATGCCGAAGCCGTTTTCGATATAGATGCCCGGCTCGTCCGTCGTCACCATACCCGGCTCAAACGGTGCGGAATCCTGTCGCTCCGGGACAATGCGCCAGCGGAAGCCGTTCGGTCCTTCGTGTACGTTCAGAAGATAACCGATTCCGTGGCCGGTGCCGCAGCGGTAGTCCAGACCTAAATCCCAGAACGGTCCGCGTGCGAGAACATCGAGGTTCTGCCCATTTACTCCCTGCGGGAAATGCGCTGCCGCGAGATTCAGATTCGCCTTTAAGACGATTGTAAAGAAGCGCCTTTCTTCATCTGTGATCGGTCCCATCGCAATCGTACGCGTGATATCGGTCGACCCTTCTAAGAAGTGTGCGCCGGAATCGACGAGCAGGAAGCCCTTCGGTTCAATCACCGCATAATTTTCCGGAGTTGCGGAGTAATGCATCATTGCCGCATTTGCTTCATACGCTGCAATCGTTTCAAACGACAGGTCGACGAAGTTCTCCTGTTTCCGGCGGTATTCTTCCAGCTTGTCCGCAACAGAGATTTCGGTCAGTTCTTCTTTTCCGATTGCGCCGTCGAGCCAGCAGAGCCATTTCGTCATGGCGACGCCGTCTTTAATATGCGCTTTCCGGATATTCTCCTGCTCGACCGGGTTCTTTAAGGATTTCATCTTCATCGACGGATTCGGTTTGTCGATAATTTCATTTTTCGTTATTTCAGCCTGGGAAAGAAGTGCTTTTACAATCCGGTAGTTCACTTTGCTGCGGTCGAGTAAGATTTTTCCGACCTTATGTTTTCCAAGCTCATCGGCCATCTCATAGATACCTTCATATCCTGCGGTCGAAACGTCGGCCCGCTTTAAGTGCTGGATGACCTTCTTACTGAGTTCGCTCTCCTGCACATAAAGGATTGCGCCGTTCCGGGCCATATCGCTCTTTCTCGTGATGACGAGATAAGAAAGGAATACCGGGAAATGTTCAATGTCATTGCCGCGGAGGTTCAGCACCCACGCGATATCATCAAGCGATGTAAGGATATGGACGTCTGCGCCGAATTCTTCCATCTTTTCACGGATCCGCTCGATTTTCGATTTCGCGGTTTCACCAGCGAACTGATCGTCTAACACCCACATAAGCGTTGACGAAAGCGCCGGGCGGTCCTTCCAGATCTTTCCGACGAGGTCTTCGGAAACAAATGTGGAGCCCTTCTTTTCGTTCGCAATCGCTTCCAGCTGAGCGCCCCAGCGCGCATTGATCACGCGTCCGTCGAAGCCGATGCAGCCTTTTTCCGGAAGCTCGGCGCGGATAAATTCATTCCAGGTCGGAACGCCTTTTTCGCCCATCTTGAAAAGGCGGAAGCCGGAGCCCTGAATCTGCTTTTCTGCCTGAATAAAATAACGGCCGTCCGTCCAGAGGCCTGCATCATCCTTCGTGATGACGGCGACGCCGGCGGAGCCGGTAAAGCCGGTCAGGAATTTCCGTGCCTTAAAATGCTCGCCTACATATTCGGACTCATGAAAGTCTGCGGTCGGAACTACATAGATGTCAATCTTTCTTTCCTTCATCAGCGCCCGAAGCGCTTCAAGCCGTTCCGTATTCATCATTTTTCTCCTTCACTTTTGAAGAATCCCGGGCGGATGATATCAAACCATGCCCGTATCTCTTTTTCTTTCCCGTTTTCCGACGGGATATAAAAACGTTCATTTTTCACTTCGTCCGGCAGATACTGCTGGTCGACATAATGGTTCGGAAACAGGTGGGCGTATTTGTAGCCGATCCCACGGCCGATCGCTTCATGCCCTTGATAATGGGCATCCTGAAGATGAGGAGGAATCGTTTCAACCTTTACCTGCTGAACGGTATCCATCGCTTTTCCGATCGCTTCGACGACCGAATTCGACTTCGGCGCACAGGCGACATAGGAAGCTGCATGGGCTAAGATGATCTGTGCCTCCGGCATTCCGATGCGTTCAATGGCGAGGCAGGCGTTTGTCGCGACGACTAAGGCCATCGGGTCCGCATTGCCTACGTCCTCTGATGCGCAGATCATGATCCGACGGGCGATAAACTTTATATCCTCGCCGGCATACAGCATCCGGGCGAGATAATAGACAGCTGCATCCGGGTCCGAGCCGCGCATCGACTTGATAAACGCGGAAATCGTGTCATAATGCTGGTCGCCGTCTTTGTCATATTTCAGAACGCGCTTTTGGATACATTCCTGCGCGACTCCGATATCGAAATGAATCAGCCCGTCCGCAGAGCGTTCCGTCGTCAGGACGCCGAGCTCGACCGCATTCAATGCAGCCCGCGCATCGCCTTCCGCATAATCCGCGATAAAAGCGCGCGCTTCGTCCGTAATGACCGCCTTATAGGCACCGAGGCCCTCCTCGACATCATTGACCGCCCGGTCAATGAGCGTCTCGATATCCTGATTCGAGAGCGGCTTCAGCTCGAAAATCCGTGAACGCGACAAAAGCGCGCGGTTCACTTCAAAATACGGATTTTCCGTCGTCGCGCCGATCAGGACGATCGTGCCGTCCTCGACGAACGGAAGCAGAAAATCCTGCTGGGCCTTATTAAAGCGGTGGATTTCGTCGATAAAAAGGATTGTATCCTTCTGGAACATCCGGCGGTTATTCTTCGCCTTTTCGACCGCTTCCTCCATATCCTTTTTCCCGGCCATCGTCGCATTGAGCTGGATAAAATCCGCTTTCGTCGTATGCGCGATCACCTTCGCGATCGTCGTTTTTCCGGTGCCCGGAGGGCCGAAAAAGATGACGGAGCTCAGCTGGTCTGCACGGATTGCCCGGTAAAGGAGGCTGTTTTTCCCTAAAATATGCGTTTGTCCCACGATTGCGTCCAGCGTTTTCGGTCTTAATCTGGACGCAAGAGGAGACTCCTTTTTTGAAGAAGTCTCCTGCATGAAATCAAACAGATCCATTATTTACCCTCAAAGAAATTCGTCATGGCGCGGAGCGCGTCCTCCTCGTCCCTTCCTTCGGTTTCAACCGTAACGGTGTCCCCGTAGGCGAGGCCCAATGCCATCATTCCCATAATGCTCTTCGCATTCATCCGCCGCACGCCGTCCGTCAGATGGATTTCTGCCAAAAACCGTCCTGCTGTCTGTACGCACATGGCCACTTCGCGGCCGTCTAAACCGCCTGGATTAGTGATCACTACTTCCTGCTTCAACATAACTGTTCCTCCTCCGCAATCTTTCTTAAACGTCTCAGTCTATGATTGACACCCGATTTCCCGACCGGAGGGTCGAGAAGCGCCCCTAATTCTGCCAATGAGGCTTCCGGGTGACTTAATCGTACTTGCGCGATCTCACGAAGCTGCTCCGGCAACCGGTCGAATCCGATATGCTCTGCAATCCATTCGATGTCCCGCCCCTGCGCGACACCGGCCGTTGCCGCCTTCTTAAGGTTCGCGGCTTCGCAGTTCACCTGGCGGTTCACCGTATTCCGGACTTCCTTGACGACACGCACATTCTCAAACGCTAAAAGCGCTTTCGTCGCGCCCGCCAATGCTAATACCGAAACGATCTCATCGCCTTCTTTTAAGTATACCACAAAGCGGTCTTTCCGTATACTTTTTTTCGCTTTCACCTCGAACGAATCGAGGATTTTTATCATAAAATCAGCCAGCTTTTCCGTTTGGAACTTCATCTCGAGATGATACATCTTCTCCGGAGCCGTAACCGACCCTGCCCATAGGAAAATTCCGCGTAAAAACGCCTTTTTACAGCACTTTTTTGATAACTCCGCCTGTTTATACAGGGATTCGTCACTCGCCGCTAAAAGGCCCGTTAAAAGCGCATTTTTGCAATGCTCTTCCTCAGGGAGGATAGCTGCAGCTTCTTTTTTCACTTCATCCGAAAATGACATGTGCTCTCCTGTTACTCAAACTCCCCTAAAAACCGGATTTCCGGCTCAAGTTCTACCTGGAACCGGTTCCATACGGTTTCCTGCACGTGGCGGACGACGGAAAGGATTTCTTCCGAGGTCGCATTGCCGAGGTTAATGACAAAACCTGCATGCTTTTCGGAAACACAGGCGTTTCCGACGCGGTATCCTTTCAAACCGGCATCTTCGATCAGTTTTCCTGCAAAATACCCTTCCGGGCGCTTGAAGGTGCTGCCCGCAGAGCCGAACTCCAGCGGCTGTTTTTCGCGTCTTCTTTCGTTCAAATCATTCATAGACGCGCGGATTTCATCATGATTTCCCGGTTTCAGCGACAAGATGACAGAAAGCGCGAGCCCTTCGTTCTCGGAGAGGCAGCTCTTCCGGTAAGAAAGATCCAGTTCTTCATTTGAGAAGATTCTGACCGTTCCGTCCGGCAGAAGGATTTCCGCTTCCTTCACTACATTTTTCATTTCACTTCCGTATGCACCCGCATCCATATAAAGCGCGCCGCCGATCGTTCCCGGAATCCCGCCGGCAAACTCAAACCCGGTCAGGTTATGCGATAGAGCTTCCCGCGCGACGTCCGAAAGCATAGCGCCAGCCTCCGCATAAATCTCATTTCCGCGCACCTCGACGTCGGAGAAAAATCGCCTAAGTGAGATCAGAACGCCGTTATACCCCCGGTCGCTGATTAAAAGATTACTGCCGCGTCCAACGAGGAAATACGGCGTCTCCGTCTCCTTTAAGAAGGCAATGAGGCGCACAAGTTCCGCCGTGTCGTAGGGGCTTACGACGAAGCGCACCGGTCCGCCGGTGCGGAAGGTGGTAAGCGTCGCGGCCGACACGTTTTCACGGATATGGTCCGGTGAAACCACGCGGGATAAATCTTCCAAAGAAATCATTCAGTTACCTTTCACAAATCAGTCGAAGAAAACAGTGTCTTCCGATTGACTGTTTAATCGAAGAAGATTCCGTCTTCTCCATGGTCGTCGCGCCCGCCTAGAAGCTTCTCCTGCACGCGGCGCGAAAGCTCCTTCGCCGCATTGTAGCCCATCTTCTTCTGACGGTGGTTAACGGCAGCCGCCTCAACGATAACCGCGAGGTTCCGGCCGGGACGGACCGGGAGATGATGACAGACTACCTTGTTTCCGAGGTACTCGACATACTGGTCTTCTGTCCCCATACGGTCGTATTCCGCTTCTTTCCGCCAGTCTTCAAGCTGGATGACGAGGTCGATCGTCTGGGTGTTCTTAACCGCTTCAACGCCGAACAGCGTCTTTACATTGATGATGCCAATGCCCCGAAGCTCGATAAAATGCCGCGTAAGCTCCGGCGCAGAGCCGACAAGCGACTCGTCCGATACACGGCGGATTTCGACAACGTCATCCGAAACGAGACGGTGGCCGCGTTTGATAAGCTCGATGGCGGCTTCTGATTTACCGATGCCGGATTCGCCGGTGATCAGTACGCCTTCGCCGTATACGTCGACTAAAACGCCGTGGATCGAGATCATTGGCGCGAGCTGCACATGGAGCCAGCGGATAACCTCAGCCGTAATGATGGAGGTCGAAATGTCCGTCATAAGAAGCGGCACTCCCTGTTTCTCCGCAAGCTTGATAACCTCGTCGTCCGGGCGCTCGTTCCGCGCGTAGATGACGCAAGGCACCTTCCGGCTGAAGAAATCATCGTAAATCGACAGGCGCTCCATCGGCGTCATTTTCTCGAGATAGGAAAACTCGACTTTTCCCATAATCTGGACACGCGCCGTGTCAAAAAAGTCCCAATACCCCGTCAGCTGTAAGGACGGACGGTTAATGTCTGGAATCGTGATCATATGCTCCGACAGATCGAGATTTGCCGTCAGATTCTCTAAATTCATCCGGCGTGCCAACCGCTCTACTGATACAACCTGTTCATATCCTGCGCTCATGAGATGCTCCTTTTAATATTTTCGGATCCGGGACACGAGTTCCTCGCGTAACCGCTTTTCCTGCTCGCGTTTCGTCCGCTGATGGCCTGAAAGATGCACAGAGACATCCGGCAGACCTTGTTTTGCAAAAATATAGAATAAAACCGGCGAAGCTTCCCACCCTTCGGGATCCTCCGGATTCGGCCGCCAGAGGACTGCGTCGACGCCGTCGCTTCCATTGCCCGCCCGGAATCCGTCCGGAACCGGAATCTGGTAGCCGTTTATCGGGAAAATCTGTCCCTCGTTAAAGCTGACTTCCATTCCGTCCCAGGTGTTCTGCGCCTTTTCAGCTTTCCGCCCGATGTCGTCCATCAGGTTCGAAAGCTCGGTCAATGTGGAGACTACCTCCGGGTGCAATGCCGGCGCGGCCTCCTTTTCGTTTTCGAGGAATCCGTAGAAGGAAACAAATGCGTCATCTTCCTTGATTCCCATATTTAACTGAATATCCGACGACCGTAAGCCGCCGCCCGCCGGAAGCTCGTCCTCAGCATAAGTCATTTCAAATCCATGATGATTCTGCGCACAGGTCTCGATAAAATTCGTCCGGTCATTTTTGTCGGCAGTGGTTTCAGCCGGCGTCTCTTCCGTTCTTTCCTGAGTCGCCTCTTCACCTGCAGTCCTATTACCATGATCTGCCTTTTGATCACACGCCGTGGCATTCCCGACGTTCGTGGTCTTCATACGCTCTTCCTGAATCCCGTCATCTGTAAAAGCCTCCGGCTTCTGGTCCGAAAAGACGACCGAAATCTGATAATCGCGACCTTCCGGGCGGCCGAAGCGGCAGATGACTTCCGCTAACGCATAGAGTTTTTTCGCGGCGTCCGGATATTCGGAAATCATCGAAACCGTCGCTGAAACCGTAAAGAAATCGGTATTTTCCTCTTCACGGATCTGCGCGCGGAGCTTTCCGCTAAAAAATCCTGAAAGGAAGGTCATGCCGGTTTCATTGCCCGACAGAAGCGTTTCCTCTTTCTCTGCTTCATAGAAAAGGCAGATCAGGTCCTTCGTAATCTCTTTTAAGTGCGAGACGAGCCCGCGGTCTTCTTTTAAATCCTCCGAGAACGACACGCCGTGAAGCTCATGATGGCCGTCTTTAAAGACAAGCGCAGCCGGATCCGGAAATACTTTTCCGCATCCGAGCACGCGGTCTACTAAAAAGAGCCCGCTGATTCTTCCGTTACTGTCCGTTCTCATCATGTCTTCGTCCTTTATATCAGCCGATTTCGGTGCATCGGCATTCTCCGTAAAGGCTGCCTTCGCAGCCGCTGTTTTCTCTTTCAGTTCTTCCATAAACTTCTCGGCATAAGCGCGCTCTTTTTTCGAAAGCTCCGCCGTTTCGAGAAGGTCCGGCCGACGCTCGACCGTCCGCTCAATGCTCTTCTCCCGCCGCCACAAACTCACCTTCTTATGGTCGCCCGAGAGTAAAACCGGCGGTACGCGCCGTCCTTCGTACTCCTCCGGCCGCGTGTATTGCGGATACTCTAAAAGCCCGTCGGAAAACGATTCTTCTTCTGCAGAACCTTCCGAAAGGACTCCCGGCACCTGGCGCGAAACAGCATCAATGATGATCATTGACGGCATTTCACCGCCGGTCAGCACATAATCGCCGATGGAGACTTCTTCGACATTCAGGATCTCGAGCGCACGCTCGTCAATCCCTTCATAATGCCCGCAAAGAAGGACTAAATCCTCTTCCTTCGCAAGCTCGCACGCGAGCGCCTGGTCCAATGTTTTCCCCTGCGGTGAAAGATAAATCACGCGGGACGGATGGCCGATTTTCGCTTCTAACGCGCGGTAACAGTCGACTACCGGCATCGCCTGCATCAGCATGCCGGCGCCGCCGCCATACGGATAATCATCTACATGACGGTGCTTTTCTTTGGAATAATCACGGATATTGACCGCTTCGACGGAGATGACTTCCTTTTCGATCGCCCGCCCTAAAATGCTGGAATGCGCGACCGAATCAATAAGCTCCGGGAAGAGGGTCATCACATAAAAATGCATCAGTCCTCCAATCCCGGCAAAACGTATACCGTGATTTTTTTCGCTTCTTCATCTACATTCAGGATGCAGGAAGGAATATTCGGCAGAAGGAGCTCGGTTCCGTCCGTCTTTTTGACGACAAAAACATCATTGGCGCCGGTCTGAAGAACGTCGACGAGATCGCCAATCTTTTCGCCGGCTTCATTGACTACTTCCATCTCCAGAAGGTCACAGATCAGATGCTTTCCTTCTTCCTTCGGTGTCTGCGACCGGTGAATCCAGATTTCAGCTGCCCGGTATTTCTCCGCGTCATCGCGCGTTTTAACGCCGGAAAGCTTCAAAATAGCCAGCCCCTTAAAGTATTTGACCGACTGGATTTCCATCTCCTCGCGCGTCGTCTTCGTCGTGATGACTACATGCTTCACCTGCTGAAAACGCTTCAGGTCGTCGGTTGTCGGGTATACGGAAAACTCCCCGTGAACGCCATGGGGAGAAGTCACCGTACCAATTCTCAAATACTCTGTCATATCCTGTTCCTGATAAAATGCCTGTTTAGAAAAATGGTTAAAGGGAATAAACAAGGCGAAGGGCCTCGTCTATTCCCTTATCTTTTTTCTCATTACTCGATATCCACCATTACGTGAACGCCTTTACGGATGCCGGCTGCCTTCACAACGGAACGGATAGCATTCGCCACCTTTCCCTGCTTGCCGATAACCTTTCCGATATCCGCCTGAGCAACCTTCAGGGTTACGAGCACGCCCTTATCATTGGACTGCTCGGTCACAAAAACCTGATCCGGCTCATCAACCAGCGCCTTCGCAATTGCCTCAACTAATTCTTTCATTGCGAACCTCCTGAACAAAAAGCGAAGTTACTTCTCAATGCCTGCATTCTTTAAAAGTTTTGCAACCGTTTCGGTCGGCTGAGCGCCGTTTGCAAGCCACTTCTTCGCAGCATCTGCATCGATCTTAACAAAAGCCGGCTCCTGATTCGGATCATAGATACCGATTTCGTCAATGTTTCTGCCATCACGCGGATAACGGGAATCAGCGACAACGACACGATAGAACGGAACCTTCTTCTTGCCCATTCTCTTTAATCTCATCTTAACAGCCATAACTTAATTCCTCCAAGAATTAAAAAATAATATATGGTAAACGGGAAAGCCCGCTTATACCCAAACTTTAGTGCGGAAGACTATCGTGGGAACGAAAGTCTCCTTTTGAAGCGGATGAAGAACCTTAGAACGGCAGCCGGAAACGGTTGTGTTTTCCGCCGAGCATTCCGCCCATCTGCTTCATCGCCTTCTGCATCTCTTCAAACTGCTTCACCGTCCGGTTGACTTCTGCGATCTCGACGCCCGCGCCCTTCGCAATGCGGATTTTCCGCTGCGGGTTCAGCTTCTCCGGGTGCGTCCGCTCGTATTTCGTCATCGACAGGATAATCGCTTCGGTGCGTTTGATCTGCTTCTTCGTCGTCTCCTCATCGGGAAGATTTCCCTTCAGCTTTCCGAGGTTTCCGAGTCCGAGTCCGCCGCCCGGAAGTGCTCCGAGGATAGCGCCGATTCCGCCCATCTTTTCCATCTGGCGGATCGAAGTCAGGTAATCTTCAAAATCGAATTTACCTTTCCTCAGACGATGCTCCATCGCCTTCGCATTCTCGAGGTCCGCTTCTTCCGACGCTTTTTCGATAAATGTCAGGACATCGCCCATTCCGAGGATGCGGGACGCCATACGGTCCGGATGGAACTTTTCGACATCGGTCAGCTTTTCGCCGACGCCGGCATATTTGATCGGCTTTTCGGTGACTGCACGGATCGATAAGGCCGCGCCGCCTCGCGTATCGCCGTCGAGCTTCGTTAAAATGACGCCGTCAATGCCAATGGTGTCTTTAAAGGACTGCGCTACATTGACTGCATCCTGACCGGTCATCGCATCGACTACGAGAAGACTCTCGTGAACAATCACTTCTTCTTTAATCCGCTGAAGCTCCGCCATCATCTCTTCATCGACATGAAGACGGCCTGCGGTATCGATAATCAGGACATTGTTTTTATTCTGTTTCGCGTGAGCGTAGGCCGCTTTCGCGATATCGACAGGATCCTGCCGGTCGCCCATCGAGAAGACGGGGATTCCGAGCTTTTCACCGTTGATTTCGAGCTGCTTTACAGCGGCAGGACGGTAAACGTCACAGGCTGCCAGAAGCGGCGTACGGCCATTCTTTTTCATCAGGCCTGCCAGCTTCGCCGCCATCGTCGTTTTACCGGCGCCCTGAAGACCGCACATTAAAATGACGGTGATTTCATTCGCGGGGCGGAGGTTGATCTCGGCCGGTTCGCCTAAGAGGCGGATCATCTCTTCATTGACGATCTTAATGACCATCTGGCCGGGATTCAGTCCGTTCATGACGTCTTCACCGACGGCACGCTCCTGAACGGAAGCGACGAACTGTTTTACGACCTTGAAGTTGACATCAGCTTCGAGAAGCGCAAGTTTTACTTCGCGCATCGCCGCTTTTACGTCATCCTCGGTCAGCCTTCCGTGGCTCTTCAGATTCCGGAAGATGTTCTGAAATTTTTCCGAAAGACTTTCAAAAGCCATCTGATCACTCCATTACGTTTATGCCTTCGGATTTTCATCCGAGGCAGATATTCATTCGGTTTCGGTCATGATTTCCTTCGCCAATGCGCTGACGCGCGCGGGGTCATTGCCGTTCTCCGCTTCATTCAGGATCTCTGCGGCGAGTTTTCGGACCCGCTCAGCCGAGGCCACCATATGGAGCTTCGACTCATACTCCTTCAGCGCTTCATCGCAACGGTGGATCATATCGGAGATTCCCTGACGGGAAATACCAAACTCTTCTGCGGCTTCCGATAAGGACATATCATTAAAAACGACGCTCTCATAGATTTCCTGACGGCGCTCTGTCAAAAGCTCGCCGTAGAAATCATAGAGTAAAGTTTTTTCAACGATATTCTCCATAGAATTCACCCACCTTGTGCATTCTAATATAAAAAGAGGCAGGTGTCAAGCATTTTTTCTTGACACCTGCCGTATTTCTTATGTTTTTGTATCCTTAATCTTTCGTTAACTTACGTTTTCAGTCTTTCAAGCTCCCGTCTGCTCACGCCTTCGGTTTCGCCCATGACATAAAGTCACATTCAGGGGAAGCGCTGCACGCATAGAACTTGCGGCCCTTCCGGGTTCTGCGGATGACGAGCTCTTTTCCGCACTTCGGACATGCGACTCCCGCCTTTTCTAAAAGCGGCTTCGTATTCCGGCACTCCGGGAATCCCGGGCAAGCTAAGAACCGCCCGTGCGGACCGTATTTGATGACCATCATCCGTCCGCAGAGTTCGCAGGGCTCATTGGAGACTTCATCCGCGACTTTTACGCGTTCGAGTTCCTTTTCGCCCTTCTTCACTTCTTCGTGGAAGGCCGGATAGAAATCGCGCATCACTTCATGCCAATTCTTCTGCCCCTCAGCGACTTCATCGAGCGCTTTCTCCATGCCGGCGGTAAAGCCGGTATCGACGATATCGGGGAAGGACTTCGAAAGGAGCGCGTTGACCGCTTCTCCAAGCTCTGTCATAAAGAGGTTCCGTCCCTCTTTCGCAATGTAATGGCGGCCTAAGATATTCGTGATCGTCGGCGCATAGGTGGACGGACGTCCGAGCCCAAGCTCTTCCATCGCGCGGACGAGCGTTGCTTCCGTGTAATGCGGAGAAGGCTTCGTAAAATGCTGTTCCTTCGCGCACCGGTCAAGCTTCAGCGTGTCGCCTTCGGAAAGCTTGAGGATGCCGGTTTCACCGGAATTCTTCTCTTCTTCATTGCCATAAACCTGCATGTAGCCCTGGAATGCAAGCTTCGAGCAGCTGGCCGTAAACTGGCAGCCTCCGCACTCAAAACGTGCGGCAGCCGTATCAAACACCGCCGGCTTCATACGGGAAGAAACGAAGCGCTTCCAGATCAGCTGATAGAGCCGGTACTCGTCGCGCTGGAGATCGTTCTTCACGTCTTCCGGGGTAATATTCACATTGGCGGGGCGGATCGCTTCGTGCGCGTCCTGTGCCGAGCCGGAATTTTTGACGGTTCCGCTTCCGACAAGCTCTGCGCCATATGCTGATGAAATAAAGGCTTTGCAGGCTTTATCCGCTTCTTCCGCGACACGGGTGGAATCGGTACGGAGATACGTGATCAGACCGACGGTTCCATGACCGGTCACCTTCACGCCTTCATAGAGCGACTGCGCGAGGCGCATCGTTTTTGAGGTCGATAAGTTTAAGCGGTTCGACGCCTCCTGCTGTAATGTGGAGGTCGTAAACGGGAGCGGCGGCATTTTCGTGCGTTCGGACTGTTTCACTTCAGCGACGGTAAATGCGCCGTTCTTTACAGCATTCTCGACTTCAAGCGTCTCCGCTTCATTCGAAAGCGTGATCTTCTTTCCGACTTTTCCGTAAAAATCAGCCGTAAGAACCGGAGAACCGTTCTTTGAAAGCGACGCCTGAAGGCTCCAATACTCTTCCGGAATGAAGGCATTGATTTCGTTTTCGCGGTCTGCCACAAGCGACAGGACTGCAGACTGAACGCGGCCGGCCGAGAGCTTTCCGCGTACTTTTTTCCAAAGGAGCGGCGAAATCTCATAGCCGACAACCCTGTCTAATACGCGGCGCGCCTGCTGCGCATTGACGAGGTTCATGTCGAGCTCTTTCGGATTCTTTAAGGCCGTTTTTACAGCTTCTTTCGTGATTTCATTGAACGTAATCCGGTAAACCGTCTTTCCGTCCATTTTCAATGCCTGGCAGAGATGCCAGGAAATCGCTTCTCCCTCACGGTCTGGGTCGGTTGCGAGATAGATGATGTCTGCTTTTTTAATCGCCTTCTTCAGTTCAGCCATCAGATCGCCTTTGCCGCGGATCGTGATATACTGCGGTTCAAAGTCGTGCTCAATATCGACACCGATCTTACTCTTCGGCAGATCGCGGATATGGCCCTGAGAAGCGATCACTTCATAACCGCTTCCTAAAAACTTCTGTATGGTGTGGACCTTTGTCGGGGACTCAACGATAATCAGTTTATTCGGCATTCATTTCCTCCGGCCGCTTCTGTCCCTGCTTGATCTCTTTTATCGTCCGCGCATAGCGGAACAGATAAAGGATAAAGGAGATCACCATCAAGATGCAGGAGACCAGAATCATAATATTTGAAACGTTTTCCGGGATTTCCTCCCAGATGAAATGGACGAAAAAGACGAGAAGCATAACACCGGTGGTCAGCTTTCCATGCCAATCCGCGCCCTTCAGGACGCCTGACTTCCGCGCGATGATAACACCTAACGCGCAGCTGGAGACCTCCTTCACGATAATCAGAATCAGCATATAAAGCATCGGCGGAAACTTCGCCATGAGACAGAGCATAAAGGCGCCCTGCGTCAGCTTGTCCGCGAACGGATCCAATGCTTTTCCGAGCGCGCTGACCTGATTATAATGACGCGCAATATAGCCGTCCGCGACATCGGTCAGGAATGACAGCACGAGAAAAACAGCTGTCAGAATCCGGTTATTAAGTCCCAGATAGAAATACATGATGAACGGAATCATCGATATCCGGACCGTGGTAAGGATGTTCGGAATCGTGAAAATTTCCTTCATGGAATTGTCTTTTTCAGTATTTTTCATGAGCTATACCCTCTCGGTGTGATAGGTTATCGAACTTCAACGCTTTTGTCAATACTAAAAAAAGCGGAATAAGTGAAATCTCCCGAAAGCCCTTTATTTTCCCAGACGCTGGCGGACCGCTTCATACATCAGAACGCCTGCCGCGACAGAGGCATTCAGTGAGTCGATCTGCCCTTTCATCGGCACGGTCGCGACAAAATCGCACTTCTCTTTGACGAGGCGCGAAACGCCGTCGCCTTCATTGCCGACGATGATGCCGAGCGCGCCGGTCAAGTCGCAGTCATACATCATCGTGCCGTCCATATCAGCGCAGGCGAACCACATTCCTTTTTCTTTCAGGTCGTCGATCGTCTTCGCGATATTTTTTACGCGGGCGACTTTAATATAATTCAATGCGCCGGCCGAAGTCTTCGCGACGATCGCCGTCAGCCCGACCGCGCGGTTTTCGCGGATGATGACGCCATGTGCGCCTGCCTGATGGGCGGTTCGGATAATAGCGCCTAAATTATGCGGATCCTCGATCCCGTCCAATAAAATAAGGAACGGCTTTTCGCCTTTCGCTTCCGCATCGGCTAAAAGATCCTCAACCTCATAATACGGATACGCCGCAATCTTTAAAATGACTCCCTGCGCGTGTCCGGTGCGGGAAAGCGCATCCATCTTTTCTTTCTTTTCAAAGCGGATATAGATATTCTGCTTCTTCGCTTCTTCCACAATGGCGGCAATCAGCGGGTCGGTAATCCCCTCCAGGATATGAAGACGGTCTGCCGGCTGTCCGGCGCGGAGCGCTTCTAAAACGCTGTTACGGCCTTCAATCAGAAGGTCGTCTTCTTCATTGCGTTCATTGCTTTCCGGCGTTACTTCGCTCTTTTTAATCGGCTTATACGGCTGTCCGCTTTTGTTTCCTTTTCCGATGCCGTTAATATTCCGGTCGCCGATTCCTTTCCCTTTTCCTGCGCCTGCGCCGTAACGCTTCCCGCCGCTGAAGGAACGGCTGTTTCCAGCCGGTTTTCCGCTTCCGAAGCCGGCTTTACGGCCTCCGCCAAAATTTCCGTTATTCATTGATTTTCCTCATTCTCTTTCCGCTTCGCCCGTCTTATAAAAGATCAAGCGCAGTGAATCCTTTTTTAAGAAGTTCCGCGATCCGGCTGAAACTGCCCTTAAGATACAGATACCCGATCAAGGCCTCCAGACCGGTCGCTTCATGGTATTCCGCCATCGACGCGTTTTTCGCTTTCGTATTGACGGCTGCATTGCGACCGCGGCGGTAAACGGCGAGTTCTTCCTCCGTAAAATCCGGTTCCAGAAGCACAGCCAAAGCGGCCTGCGTACCTGCTTTCGCGCGGCGTGAGCATTCCGCATGGAGCTTTTCCGAGGAACGGTTCGCCCGATAGAGCGCGAGCGTCCGGTTCACAAGCTCATACACGTTATCGCCCATATAGGCGAGCGCGAGCGGCGAATATTGCGACGCGTCCACCGGTTTCAGCGAAAACGTCTCCTTTAAAACGGCTGTAAGATTCTCTTCCGTCATGCCTTCTCCTATAAGGTTTTCCGTCATGCCTTCTCCCATAAGGTGCCTTCGCGCGTATCCTTTAAGACGATTCCCTTCTCTAAAAGCTCGTTCCGGATCCGGTCCGCTTCTGCAAAGTTCTTTTCTTTCTTCGCAGCGACGCGCTTCGCAATCATCTCTTCGACATAAAGCGTGAGCTCGTCCTTCTCGCCGTTCTCTTCCACAGCCTTTTCTTCCGTCTCAGCTGCGAGATTTAATGACAGGACTTCGTCGAACGAGCGGATCAATGCCGCTTTCGTTGCATTATCGATATCCGCCTTTAACACGTCATAAACGACGGTCAATGCGGAGGAGGTGTTCACGTCATTGCTGACAGCATCCAGGAATTTTGCTTTATATGTGTCGAAAACTTCCTGATTTATCGGGTCATTGCCGGCCTGCTTCACGATCGAAAGCGTCCGCTTTAAGAGCTTCGTATAAGCGGCAGCTGCATTATCGAGCGCGTCAAACGAGAACTCGAGCGGCTTCCGGTAATGCGACTGCAGGCAGAAGAAACGATAAGCCAGCGGATCATAGCCCTTTTCCTGAAGGACGGTGACGGTAAGAATGTTTCCCTTCGATTTCGACATCTTTCCTGCGCGGTCGTTCAGATGATGGACATGGAACCAGTAATTGCACCATTTATGTCCGAGATACGATTCCGACTGCGCGATTTCGTTCGTATGATGCGGGAAGATATTGTCGACGCCGCCGCAATGGATGTCGAGCTGCTCCCCGAGATGCTTCATCGAAATGCACGAGCACTCGATATGCCAGCCCGGATAGCCGACTCCCCACGGAGAATCCCACTTTAACGCCTGGTCCTCAAACTTCGACTTTGTAAACCAGAGGACAAAGTCGTTCTTGTTCCGCTTGTTCGTGTCTTCCGTAACGTCATCGCGGACGCCGACCATCAGCTCTTCTTCGCTCTGATTGCCGAAAACATAATACTCGGGAAGCTTCGACGTATCGAAATAGATATTCTCGCCGGACCGGTAGGCATAGCCTTTTTCCAGCAGTATTTCTATCATATGGATGAACTCGTCGATGCAATGCGTCGCGGGTTCAACTACATCCGGCATCTTAATGTTCAGCTTCTCCATATCGCTGAAGAACGCCTTCGTATAGAAATCTGCGATTTCCATGACCGTCTTATGCTCGCGCTTCGCGCCGGCGAGCATCTTATCTTCGCCGGTATCCGCATCGCTTGACAGATGGCCGACGTCGGTAATGTTCATAACGCGCTTCACGTCATAGCCCGCATAGCGGAGCGTCTTTTCGAGGACGTCCTCTTCAATGTACGAGCGCAGATTGCCGATATGCGCAAAATGATAGACGGTCGGGCCGCAGGTGTACATCGAAACCTTACCCGGCACATTTTCTTTAAACTCTTCTACTTTCTTCGTTAAGGTATTATATAACTTCATCGGATCTCCTCCACTTTCTTTCGATCTGTTTCTTTTAATCTGTTTCTCTCGATCTGTTTCTCTCGATCGGTTTCTTTCGATCTGTTTTAAAAACTGATTCTTCCGCCTGCCTATTCGGTCTTTTCGATCAGGCAGACCGCCTGTGCGGCAATCCCCTCGCCGCTCCCTGTAAAGCCGAGTCCTTCCTCCGTCGTCGCTTTCACGCTGACGTCTTCCAGTCCAATGCCTAATCCCTTCGCGATATTTTCGCGCATTTCCCGGATAAACGGAGCAAGCCTCGGCTTTTGACAGATGACGGTACAGTCGACATTTCCGACGCGGCAGCCGTGCGTTTTGAGAAGCTCTGCCACCTGACAGAGGAGGTTTAAGCTCGAACAGCCCTCGTACTGCGGGTCATTGTCCGGAAAATGCTTTCCGATATCGCCAAGCGCTGCGGCGCCTAAAAGCGCATCCATCAGCGCATGCAGCAGGACATCCGCGTCTGAATGGCCTAAAAGCCCTTTTTCATAAGGGACGGTGACACCGCCGAGGATGAGCTTCCTCCCCTCCACCAGCCGATGGACGTCATATCCTGTTCCGATCCGCATCATTCTTTTTCTCCTTTATTGATCAGGTCTTTTATGATTTCGCCCGCCATAATCATTCCCATCACCGGCGGGACAAAAGACACAGAGCCGACCGTTTCACCGGCAAATTTCGGTTCTTCTGTCGAATAAACGCATTTCACGTCCGAAATCCCACGCGCCTTCAGTTCCCGCCGCATCACCTTCGCCAGCGGGCAGACCGTCGTTTTCGAAATATCCGAAACGGTAAATAATGTCGGGTCGAGCTTATTTCCTGCGCCCATCGCGGAAATGACGGGAATTCCGTATTTCTTCGCCTCTTCGATCACTGAAAGCTTCGCGCTCACGGTATCGACCGCATCGGCCACATAATCGAAGGACGGAAAATCGATTTCATGCGCATTCTCCGGCAGGAAAAAGAGCTTCTTCTCATGCACGGCGCATTCCGGAAACAGCGTCCGGATCCGCTCCGCCATCACTTCTGTCTTCGGCCGTCCGACCGTTTCGTGCGTCGCAATGATCTGCCGGTTGATATTCGTTTCGTCGACTTCGTCGCTGTCGATCACCGTCAGTTCTCCGACACCGGCCCGCGCCAGCGCTTCAGTAAGCGCGCCGCCGACACCGCCGAGTCCGAAAACCGCCACATGGCTCTTATTCAGTTTTTGAACGCCCTCTTCCGAAAAGAGAAGCGCTTCCCGCTGAAACTGTTCTTTCATCTCGGCGTAACATCCTCCGTTAAGGCTCAAGCTCCGACATCAGCGCCGGAAGCAGCGGTTCAAACTTGACCCCGTAGAAATGCGAGGGGTCACGCTGCGTATATTCAATGCACTTCACTACATAATCAGCCGCGACCATCGCCGAGTTATAGAGGCTCATGCCGCGCATAAAGCAGCCGGTAAACGCAGCGGCATAGACGTCGCCCGTGCCGTGGCAGCCGTTCGCAATCTTCTTATGCTCGTAATAATCCGTTTTTCCGTCGTCATAGATCACGACGCCCGTTTTACCCTTGCGATAGCTGATGCCCGTTAAAACCGTCTTTTTCGCGCCCAGAGCGGCTAATTTTTCCAGGATCCGGTCGATATCCTCTTCCGAATACGTTTCAGGAGTCGGTTCGTCCACTAAAAAGCAGGCTTCCGTCAGATTCGGCAGAAGGATGTCCGCTTCCGCGACAAGCGAACGCATTGCTTCGACATAGGCGAGGTCAAATGCCGGGTAGAGCTTTCCATTGTCCGCCATCGCGGGGTCGATAATCGCGACGCCGCCCTCTTTCATGCAGGAATGGATGATCGATTTTACCATATCAATCTGCCCGGTGGAGCCGAGATAGCCGGTATAAACCGCATCAAACTTAATCCCTTCGCGGCACCAATGCTCTTCAATCTTCGGAATATCTTCCGAGAGATCGCGGAACGTATAGCCCGTGAAGCCCGCCGTATGGGTCGATAACACCGCTGACGGCAGAATGCAGGTTTCAAGCCCGCACGCTGATAAAATCGGAAGCGCTACCGTAAGGGAGCACTGTCCGACACACGAAATGTCCTGTACCGTTAAAATCCTGCGATAATCTTTTAAAATCTCGGGGTATTTGGGTCTTGACATAAATAAGCCGCCTTCTTCCTGAAAACCAATTTATTATTTGATAAAAACATTCATCAGAACCTAAGCAGGATGCTGAATCAAATCCGAACTCGGATCAGAACCCGAACTGTTCTGATAAATCAATCTGTTATTTTATCACGCGCAGCGCTTAAAAGCAAACAAAATTGCGGAACATCGCGTCCGCGGCTTCTTCCGGCACGCCGGCTTCCTCGCAGAACGCTTTAAACCGGCAGACACCGGCCTCCACTTCCTGAAGGATGGTCTCCGTTTCATTGTCACGAAGGCCCATCACATGGGCGCATTTCCGAAGGTCATCCTGCGTGATATCTTTCGTCTTTCCGTTTACGGTCATCTGATGCGCACCGGTCCACATGCCGTCCGGATTATACGCATAAGTCATGTCATACGCCGGTGACAGCGTCCAACGGCCGCTCCGGTCCATGAGAAATGAGATGTTTTTCACATGGTCATCCTGATTCCGCGCCATCACATTGAAAACGGTGCGCCGATAGAGACGGAGGATCTCGCTCCGCGTCATTTTAAGACGCCGCATCACTTCCGCCGTCTGCTCGTAGGAAGCGGCTCCGGGGCTGTTAAAATCGAGATGCGCAATGCCTCCAAGCGTCTGCATATGGATCTTCGCGCCGGTCTCCGGATTCCGGTCGAAACGCTTCGTCATAAAGTGCGCGCGGCCGTTCTCTGTTAAGAGCCGCGATTCGTTCATATCAATGCCGCAGGCCTTCGCCATCAGATAACACGCGTATTCGATCCGGGTGTGCTGCGGGCGGTCCGCGCCTTCCTTGTCGCCGTTTCCTTCGACGCCGTCAAACTTTAAAAGCCAGTATTCATACCCTGCGCCGGCATCGATCTGGCCGGAGCGGATGCTTCCGGTATCGGGATTCCACGCGATCAGCGCCTTCGCACGTGCGCCGCCTGCGGATGAGGATACGCGGATGATGTCGCTCATATCGTCCTTTTTAAAATCGAACCGGACGCTCTCCCGCTGCGCGAGGATATCGCTCGCAAACGCTACGAGATGCTCGAGCCTAAGCTCATTCTGCGCCGTATGCTCCGGGCCTTCGGCCGGTACGAACTCCAATGCGCCCATCGCCCGCTTTCCGGTGTAGCAGAGCCGTTCGACCGGATCAAAGGATTCCGGGGCGCGGCCTTCGCTCCGGAGCCAGGCATCGATGACTGCATTGCCGAATTTATCGGGAAGACAGTCGGAAAGGAGCCCGGGAAGCCCGTGAAAGCTCGAACGCGGAAGCTCCGGGAACGAATAGACGCGGTCCGATAACGGCATGCAGATCGGCGAAAGCTCGATTCCCGAATGCCTAAAGTCCTTATCATATTCAAAGGAGCCGATGCCGGTCCGGTCGTTAAAAACGACCGCGCCAATGCGCGTGCCCCAAAGCCATACTTCTGCTGCTGTCATGATTCATCGCCCCATTTCCAACCGGTCTTTGGTTTCGTCTCTTTCTTTTTCCGTGCGCGCTCCGGCGCCTTCTCACGGACTAAATATGCATTCGGACGCGTTTCCTGCTCCGGAATCAGAAGGTCTATGCTTTCCACACGGTTTAACACCTGCAGGACCGCAATAACCGTCGAGAACGACGTTTCCTTCCCGCTTTCCATATTCACAAGCGTCCGTACGGAAAGCCCTGCGCGCTCTGCGAGCTCCTTCTGCGTCATGTTTTCCGAAAGCCGCAGCGTCTTTACGCGGTTTCCGAACTCTGTCAGAATTTCAGTTGTCGAGGAATAGTATGTAATCTTCATCTCCACCTCCGCCCTGATTCTAACACGGTTTATATTAAAATGCAATATATTTCTTATTATTGTTTGAAATTCCGTTTAATAGGCATATTTTTGCTTGTAATAAAAAAGTAAAAAGAGGCTACAGGATGCCACATACTCCAGAACAAGCCTGTTCCTGAAGAAGAGTATGCTGCAATGTTATTCGAAACGATTGACGGTCACAAAAAGAGCAGGAAAGATTCTTTCCTGCTCTTTTTTGTTTTTAACCGGCTCTGTTAAGCCTCTTTTTTATAATAATCCTTATAATACGGCATAACCGAATCTAAAACCTTTTCGACGTCTGCAATCTTCTTCGGCTTCGGGTTATGGAAGATCTCGCCGCGTGCGATCACCTTTACCGGATTTCGGAGCGTTTCGAGATCCTCGAGCGGATTCTTCGCGCTGATGACGAAATCAGCGCATTTTCCTTCGTCGACCGAACCGGTTTCACCGTCGATGCCGGCAATCTTCGCATTGAGCAGCGTCGCAGCATAAAGCGTCTCTTCCGGAGTCGCGCCAATGATATTCTGGTAATACCACATCTCACGCCAGAAATCATACTGCGTCGTATACGGGCAGCCGGTATCCGTGCCGAGACCGACCGGAATGCCTTCCGCGCGGCAACGGCTGATGCAGGCGACCATATTGTCGAACAGCGCCTTTCCGTTGATCAGGCCCATCTCGCTGATGCCGATGAACTCCTCCGAAATTCCCTGGAACGGAATCGCCGGTGACAGTGTCGCAATGAGCGCGGTCCCCTTCTCTTTCATCTGCCGGATAATCTCGTCATCCGGTTTTCCGCCATGCTCAATCGTATCGACGCCGCCGTGAAGCGCGACTTCCATGCCGACATTGCTCTCGACATGCGCGGCCACCTTATAGCCGAGCTCATGCGCGCGTTTGCAGACTGCGTCTACATATTCCTGCGGCATCTTTAAAATACCCGGTTCGCCCGGAACGGTGCAGTCGAGGACGCCGCCCGTGATCATCACCTTAATCAGGTCCGGATGATAATTCTTATGAAGATCATCGACCATCTGAATCGCTTCTTCGACGCTGTTCGCCGGAAGCGCGACAGAGCCCGTCATATGCCCGCCCGGAACTGAAATCGCATAATCAGAGGTCAGAATGCGAGGACCGGCAATCTTTCCCGCATTGATCCGGTCGCGGACCTGGGTGTCATAGCCCGGAAGACCGCCGACCGCACGGATCGTCGTCATGCCGGCGAGAAGGTCCTGCTTCACGTTAGCTTCGCAGATCTTATGATAAATCGCACCGACCAGGCCGAGCGAAAGAAGCTTCGCCGTCTTCTCATAGTTCATCGGTTTCTTACGCGGCTTTCCGGTCGTCGGGATATGCATATGCATATTGATAAAGCCCGGCATCAGATAAGCGCCGCCGAGGTCAATGACACGGTACTCCTTCGGAATTTCCGCATTCTCCGCAATCTTCTCAATCTTTCCGTCACGGACGAAAATCTGCTTTCCGGTTTCCGGTTTCATGTCCTGATGACCGTTCAAGATCACCATGTTCGTCAAAACATAATTCATATTGGCCTCCTAAAAAATAAAAGGGGCCCGAGGGCCCCTGTCTCGGATCATAATCCGATTATATTATTTTTTTTCGTAATTTCAAATATTTTTTCATCGGGATCGAGAATAAACCGGCAGCCTTTTCCGATATTCGGCACAGCAAAGCGGATTTTTGCGTCTTTCGGAAGGATATCATCGTCTTTCGAGAGGCGGTTTATCTCGTTTGAGAAGCAATCACCATCGTCCGAGAGGCGACTTCCGGCGAGCGCCGGCACTTTTTTCCGTGCAATCTCCTTTCCGTCCGGCCCGAAAAGTGCGATCTCCGTCTCCGGCGTATCGAATGCGCCGCAGTTTCGGACCACTACCTCGGCGGCCTTTCCGGTCACTTTCAGCCCTTCACGTGAAATCTCCAGTTCCGGCCGCATCTTATAAGGAATCGCTGCCGTGATCCGGTGCATCTCGAGAAGAAAAGCGGATTTTCCGGGGAACTCGACCGGAATCTCACGGAAGTTCTCGAAATAAACGTCATTGATCTTCTCTTTTCCGCTGATTTTACGGTCGTGGTTTTCGCAGACACCGGTCCGCACGCGCCAGGTTCCCGGAAGAAGCTTCAGCCCGCGAAGGGAGGCGCGCACCGTCTTTCCGCTCACATTAAACGCATATAGGCGGATTTCGTCTTCTTGAGCCATCATCTCGAACGGGAGCGTTTTCGCATCGTCCTCCGACTCGAAGCGTATACGAGCGGCTGGTAAGATTTCTCTCGAATTAATACGGTTCGCCTCACAAGAGCGATATACTTCTTCTGGAAGAAAGTTTATTCTCTCATTTTCCTCAAATGACCAGTCCGCTATACCTGAAGCACTGCCGGTCTCCTGTTTAAGAATCTCCTGCTCTTCTGCTGTAAGCCCGTCTTCTCCGGAGGAAAGCACAAAGCGGTCTTTGAAGCCTGCGGTTCCTTTTTCCCGAACGTCATCCGCCTGATAGACAGCCCATTCTTCCGCCCAATCCGGGACTTTTAAAACTTTCGGCTCCGGTTTCTCAACCGTCACGCCGTAAACTGTTCCCTGCGTGTGATATTCCCTTAAAATCGAAAGATCCTGCAAGGACGGATGCCTTTCGGAAAGCGAAAGTGCGGTAAAGAGCGCCTCTTTCACGGCTGCATTGCCAGGATCATAACGAAGTACGTCCGCGCTGCTTAAGAAAAGCCGGCGGAAGGTAAGCTCGGAGGGATCCGGATGCCTTTCCGTAAGGATCAGCGAAAGTTCATTTAATACTTCGCGCGTCCGGTCCTCAATATGCTCGACAAGCGCCTCCTTCAGCGGCTTAAAATAAAGCTTCACAAGCATATTCTGAAGAAGGTCCGACTTAAAGTCGGCCGCGCTCGCAGTAAACGTGATATAGAGAATCCGGTTGTCCGGAAGGATCCGGTCGCGAAGGTCAAACCAGATTTTCTTCGGCTCGCCCGCACGCATACGGAATGTAAAATTCATCATCTCACGCGACTGCCACAAAGGATCATGAATGCGGATATTGACGTTAAAGCAGCCGCCGACCGTGTCCATGAGACGCATTGCCGGGATCGTCATTTCAATGCCGTCGAGGCCGTCTTTACTCTTATTCGCATACGGAATCAGGATGTTCGCGATCGGGAGTCCTGCAGGGATGCTGTTATAGCGGACCGGTTTCTTCAGGCCGATACAGATATTCCGCTCGTCGCCGAGATACCGCCAGTTTACATAGCGCGCGACATAGAGCGCCGCGTCCGAAAGCCGCTCGGGCTCAATCGTATTCGCATCGATATAAAACGTGTCGATCCGCTTTACATCCTTCGGCGCGCTCCCGCTCTTTACGAGGCAGGCTGAGAAATCAATTATATTTTCATCCGGGAGCTGATTATCAAACCGGATTTTCTTTCCTTTTAACGGAGTCTTCAGTTCATAGACGGAATGCTCCTGATAACGCTGCTTGGTATCGAAAACGGTCTCGCTTTTTCCGTCAATGAGCGTGAGCGTTCCAAATGCTGCGCCGGTGATTTCAAAATGATTCCACGGCTCGTCCGGCATCGAAAGCATGAGGCTTCTGCCTTCCGGATCGCTAAGCTTCCGTCCGGGAAGCACAGGGCCGTCCGGAAGATGCGGCAGGAGCATCTCCGTTTCTCCGCCCTCCGGCCAGGAAAACTCAGGGATTCCTGAAAGGACGGAAGGAACCGGACGTTCTTTATCAAAGGCGTCCTTTACGTTTACTTTTCGGACCGAAAGATCGCCTGCATAAATCTGCGGCGGGTTAATCCTGGTATCCCAGCCCATCCGCGCATCCCATTCGGCGCGGGCCGACGGATCATAAAGAGAACGAGAGTTTGTCGGAACGGATGCCGGAGAAGCTCCGCGGGACAGTTCCGCCATATTAGCATCTGAAAGCATCCGGTCAAAGATGCGGATATCACGGATTTCTCCTGTAAATTCATACGGTTTTACGCGCTCATCCGTCACGCTGCAAAAACGGAAGGCGTGCGTTCCGAGAAGACCGAGGTTTGCGGAGAGGAGCATTGCCGCCCGCTCTTCGCCATAAAGGATTCCGTTCACATAGAGGCGGATTCCGATGTTTTCATCCCAGGAAAAAGCGACCGAAACCCATTCGTCGGCCGTCGGGAACGGATGCAGTGTCGAGCGGACAGACAGACGTTTCTGATGATTGTCCGTCACGAACGCGTCAATGCTCCGGCTCTTCCCGTTAAAATCGATCCGTAAAAACGCACGGTCCCACGCGGTTCCGTCCGCGAAAGAGACGGTAATCAGCGGGAAAATATGATTTTCCGCGTCTTCCCCGGTTCGGAAGAAGAAGGAAAAGGTCCCGCGCTCAGCATATACGTTTCCGGGCGCTTTATAAAACCGGCCGCGCGGCTCCTGTTCGCCCATAGCAAAGTCTGCCGCAGGGGTAATCCCCGCGGCATCCTCGGACAGATAGAATAACAGGCCTTCTACAGGACCGGTTCGATTTTTCTTCATCAGGCCTCCTTACAGTTCGACCGTATTGTTCACCCGTGTGATTTCAAACAGCGTGTTGTCCGGATCAATGACCACCTTCCATCCGGTCTTCTGACCGGCCGATTTAAAGACGATTTCAGCGGTCTTCGGATAGAGGTCATCCGGTGCGGAAAGCGCCGGAATCCGTTCGCGTTTTACTTCTTTTCCTTCCGGATTGATCAGCACGATATCGGTTTCCGGAGAAGCGACTGCGCCGATCGAGTGGACCGTCACGCGGACTTCACCGCCGGATACCTTAATATCCTCCTTCGAAATCGCGAGGTCCGGGCGCATATCGTACGGAAGGCTCGGCTTCTCGAGATTCATTTCGATGATCACGTCCTGCTTCGGAGGAATCACCACACGGACTTTTTCGTAATTTTCAAAATAGACGGTATCATTGCGGGTAATATCTGTCATCTTCTGGCCGCCGTTTGCGTCAATGCCCTGCTTTAAGCGCCAGACGCCCGCTTTTACGCGGTTTCCGACGATGTCGGCCTTTACCGGGTGACCGGAAACATTGAATAAGACCGCCTTAAAGCCGGTTTCAGAGCTCTTCGGGAGGACGATGCCGACATTTAAGACTTCATTGTCATCTTCGAAGGACCAGGTGACGGGGTTCATCGGAAGCTGATGGCCGTAATCCGCCATGAGGCCGCCGAGACGCTGGACTTCCGCATCACGGATGTCAAGCGACACGCAGTCAGCCCAGGTAAATCCTTCCGTGTTGATATATTCGCGAAGCGCCATCTTTTCATTCGCTTCCGCATTCGTATTTACTACCTTCAGGCGGTCAAACGCTTCCGCATTCGGAAGCTTTGTATCCGCAAACAGCGTTTCCCAGTTCTCCCCGCGAAGCGGCGTAAGATACTTTTCGTCCTTCGTCAGAAGATAGGCGGCATTCAGAAGATTGGCCACCGCTCTCGGGTCTTCTTCACGGTCTACGCCGGTGTCGAAGCAGATATGCGTATGGTTCTTTCCGTCATAGAAGTGCGCGCACAATGCGTCTGCGAGCTCGAGAATCAGCTTCAACGCACGCGGATTCCGGCTGTAGAGTGCGAGAAGAAGCGTCGGCCCGCAGAACAGATACGATTCTGCTGTGCTGACATTCCAGGGCTCTTCGCGTCCGACTGTCGTGCCGCTTAAGATGGACGACATGAAGAGGCGCTCACCCTTCGGGTTTCGTGCCGTAATATTCGAAAGCGCACGGGTCTTTTCCAGCGCACGCTCGAAATACTGCGGGTTCCAGGGCGCGTTCAGCAGCTCCTGCACGAGGCGCTCATTGGAATCCTCATAGGAGTGCGAAAGCTCAGGAATCGCATATTTTTCTTTCGAGAAGCCGATATTCTGTAATGCAGTCAATGCCTGGAGGAGGTTTCCGCCGTCCGGAAGGCCGGCTCCCATCTCGCCGTTTTCGTCGAGGCGGTTCGAAAGCCACCAGTCCATAACCGACTTGATGCGACGCACCATTTCGTTCTGATAAAGCGCCCATTCTTCAATTCCGGAAAGGACTTTCGGCGCTTTAAACTCCGGCTTCATGATCGGGAAGCCCCGAAGCGTGCTCTTCTTCACCGCTTCGAGCACATCCGGTGATCCGTCGTTTCCTTTGAAGCTGCCGCAGGTTTCACGGCAGTCCCACATATACTGCTTTGCAATTTCATTCTTCGGGTCATACTTTAAGACATCGATCAGATCCTGAATAAAACGGTTGAACCGGTTAAACTGCGGGCGCATCGGGCGGTTCTTTAGAAGGTTTCCGTAATTGTCGCGT
>DCGM01000079.1:0-2102 GCA_002315255.1 Lachnospiraceae bacterium UBA1778 | reverse complement strand
CCCCGCCATCCGGTCCTCGATATGCTCGACGAGCGCCGTCTTCTGCAGCTTATAGTGAAGGTCAATCTGCATTCCCTGTTGCGACGAGCTGGTCAGGTCTTCTGAGGAAACAGCGACCGTGATGAGCATTGCGCGGTCTGCCGGAATAATGCGGTCCCGGAGGTCGAAGAAAATCTTCTTTTCTTCGCCGACACGCACCTTAAACGAGAAGTTTAAGAGGTTCCGATAGAGCCAGAGCGGATCCTTGATCTGAACGTTCACCTTGATATATCCGTCCGTCGCGTACGCGGTGTCCAATGCCGGAATCACCATCGCCACACCATCGAGACCATCGCCCTTCAGGTTTTCATACGGAATGATTATATTCGCCATCGGGAGGCCTTCAGGGATTTCATTGAACGCAGGCGCTTTCTTTACGCCGTAGCAGAGATTCCGCTCATCCGGGAGGAAACGCTCCTCGACAAATGAAATAACATTCTGCGTGCTTTTTGCAATCTTTTTAAACGCCGACTGGTTTGCGTCGACATAGAAGGTTTCCACACGTCTCGAATCGCGCGGCGCTGTTCCCTTATGGACATAGAACAGGGAGAAATCGCCGATCGGCTCTTCGATCAGGGTGTTCTCGAACTCAAGCTTCTTTCCCTTGTAAGCGCGGTCAATCGTATGGACCGAGCGCTCCTGGAAACGGACGCGCGTATCGATCGGCGTCTCACGCTTTCCGTCAAGCATTGTAATCTTTCCGAAAGCAGAGCCGGAAATCTCAATGTGGTTCCACTGCTCTTCGTCCGGAATCGTATACGTGATCGTTTTTCCGGAGCCGTCATAGCAGTCGCCGCACGGATTCGGGAAGTAATCATTGCGCCCCTGAATCCGGGAAACGCTGTAAACGTTCGGCCAGGTCGTTTCACGGATGCCGTCAAGCGATTTATAGGTCCAGCGCTTTTTGTCATAGGCTTCCGTGATTCCGACTTTACGGACCACTATATTTCCTTCGTAATATTTCGGCTGGTTCGCTTCGAGATTCCAGCCGTAGCGGCGTTCCCATTCCGCGCGGTAAACCGGTTCAGAAAGGAGACGCTCCACATCCGGAACATCCTTTAACGGTTTGTTTTTATAGAGCTGCCCGATGTTTTCCTCCGAAAGCATCCGGTCATAAATCTTAATTTCATCGACATCGCCGCCGCGAAGATAACGCACCGGCCCGAGGACGGTTGCCGAGGACAGGATGCCGGAATGCGGGCCGAACTGATCCAGCCCTGCGAAGAGAATCCGGCGGTCCATCTTTTCCGCCATCAGAATTCCATTGATATAAAGGCGGACGCCGACATTCTCATCCCATGAGAATGCGATATGCATCCACTCATTCGGCTTCGGGAACGGACGGAGCACCGCTGACGCGCGAATCCGCGACAGGTTAATATCCGTCACGAAGGCTTCAATCCCCTGCTTTCCGTTATAGTCAATGCGCAGGAAAACAGAATCCCAGCTCGAATGATCTGCGAATGCGACTCTGAAAATCGGGAACGGTGTCTCCTTTGCTTCGTAACGCGAACGCCAGAAGAAGGACAATGTGCCGCGCTCCGCATAGATATTGCCGGGAGCCCGGTAGGCCATCTGATGAACGTCGTCGCAACGGAATGCCTTTCCGCCGTCTACCCCGCCGGAAATAATCTCGACATTCTCATAGAACGTCGGGTTCTTCTCTCCCAATGCGTAATCCGCGATCGCGTCCTTGTCTCCGGACAGATAAAAAAGCATCCCTTCATCCGGGGCAAATTTCTTTTCAGCCATGTAATTCCTCCTGACTTTTCGGGTTTGTTCCATATTCTGTGCATTATGAAACAGATTATTCCAGATTTTTGTTTTAATCATATCGGGTCAAGTAGGACATTCCGTGAAGAAAAGATAAAAAAAGTGTGAAATCGTAAGAAAACATTAATGATCGTCATGATAGCAAGGATAATTAGGCATTTAGCGAGGCTTCCGCTACTCGCTGCAGGCTTTATCTCCGAGCAGCTGTCTCTGCCCGCCGAGTCCCGAGACCAGCGCCTGTGAAAAGGCGCTCTGCCGTATCTGTGAGACCGGCAAACGTTCAAATATGC
>DCGM01000083.1:590-11871 GCA_002315255.1 Lachnospiraceae bacterium UBA1778 | reverse complement strand
CACTAGCTTCCCAAGCTAGGAAGGCGGGTCCGACTCCCGTATCCTGCTCTTTTCTTTATATAAATATGCGAAACTGCCGGAAAGGCAGTTTTTTTATTTAGGGAAATAATCCCCCTTGACAACCCGTCCAAACTGTACTATTGTACTAATATAGTAATACGGTTTGTGTTCTATCGAACCGAAAATCGGCCGGCACGTCCGACCGGAAAAGGAGGTACGCATGGAGTGGTCATTAGATAAGGAACGCCCGATCTGTCCGCAGCTCTGTGAGAAGATCTGTGCCGCGATTGCGACCGGGGGCTTTGAGCCGCACGACCGGCTGATGTCGGTCCGGGATGTCGCCGTACAGGCGGGCGTGAATCCGAACACCGTGCAGAAAGCATTTGAAATGCTGGAGCAGGAATCATTGATCTATTCGATTCGGGGGTCAGGCTGGTATGTCAGCAATGCATCGGACCTGGCGAAAGAAAAATTAAAAACTGTCGTGGAGGAAAAGGTGGCCGGACTTGTCCGGGACCTCGCCGCATTGGGATATCCGAAGGATGCGGTCGCTGAAATGGTAAAGGAGTGTCATTATGAGTGAATTACTGCGTTGTGAAAACCTGACAAAAAATTATGGGCAGCTCACCGCGCTGGACGGGGTGAATCTGTCGCTGGAAAGCGGAAAAATCATCGGTCTTCTCGGCCCGAACGGCTCTGGAAAGACGACGATGATCAAACTGATCAACGGTCTTCTTCAGCCGTCCTCTGGCCGCATTCTGATCAATGGAATGGCGCCGGGCCCGGAAACAAAGAAGATCGTCGCGTATCTTCCGGAAAACCACTTTTTGAATGCCTATATGACGGTTGAAAAGATTGTCGCTTATTTTGCGGACTTTTTCGCGGATTTCCGGACCGATCTCGCGTATGCGATGCTGGAGCGCCTCAAAATCAACGCAAAACAGCCCCTTAAAACGCTTTCAAAAGGCAATAAGGAGAAAGTCGCGCTGATCCTTACGATGAGCCGGAAGGCCCTTTTATACGTCTTAGACGAGCCGATTGCCGGCGTAGACCCGGCCACGCGGGATTATATCGTCTCGACGATCATCCATAACTATAGTCCGGAGGCCTCCGTGCTGATTTCTACCCATCTGATTTCCGATATTGAGTCGATATTGGATGAGGCGGTCTTTATCCAGAACGGGCGCATCCTTCTTCAGAAATCCGTCGACGAAATCCGTTCCGAGAACGGGAAGAGCGTCGACGAGCTCTTCCGGGAGGTGTTCAAATGGTAAAGAAATTATTCAAATATGAGTTCGCCGCATTGGCGAAGACGTTAATCCCTTGTGAACTTGGAATGCTCGTCGCAGCCGCATTGAACCGGATCATTCAGATCGCGGAGCCCGCGAAGGAGTCTTTCCTTTACAATGTTCCTTTCGCGATTTCCTGTGTGGCGCTCTTTCTCGCCATGGCTGCGGTCTCGGTAATCGTCGAAGTGCTGATCGTCGTCCGTTTTTATAAAAACCTTTATTCGAACGAGGGTTATCTGACCTTCACGCTGCCGGTCACCGTAGACCAGCACCTGATCGTAAAGACGGTCACCGCGGTCTGCTTTGTCCTGATCAATCTCGTCTGCATCTTCCTGTCGTTCACCATCGTGTTCTCAGGCGATATGCTCGCGGAAATCGTTAAGGCGTTCAATTATTTCGTTTCCGCGGTCGCCGAAGCGGTCGGCACGGCGAATGTAGTCTTCTTCTTTATCGAAGCCTTCTTCGCGATCCTCTTCACGTTGATCTCCGGTATCCTCTTCTACTATTTCTGCCTGACGGTCGGACAGCTCGCGAAGCGGCATCGGATCGCGCTCGCGGTCGGCGTCTATCTCGGCGTGAACGCATTGTTCTCATTCTGCTGGACGATTTTCTCGACGGTCTTCATCCTTTCGGAAAGCATGAGAGAGCTGGAGGAGCTTCTGGTGGAGTTCTTCTTTAAGGAGCCCGCCGAATTAATCCACGTCGTCCTGATCGCCGCCATCGTCGGACAGGCTGTCATCGGCGCGCTGTACTATATCTTCACACGGCTTATCATGAAGCGGAAGCTGAACCTCGAATAAGGAGAATATTATGAAAAAGTTTATCCGTTTATTACATTCAGCAAAAAAACCGTTGGCGATCGTTTTAATCTCCGCATTCCTTTTCATGACGCTCGCGTCCTGTAACTGGCTCGACGAGCTTCGGTTAAGATATGGCGTGATCAATGACGAAGCCACCGTGATCCGCTGGAATGATACGAATTATGTTTATACCGGATCGCATGATGACGGCACGCTCAATCTGATTACGGAAGATGGTGTTTTCACGACATCGATTGAGACCATCGAGGAGGACGTCCCTATTCTGGTCGCAGATATGTTTTCCTCTTATTCTGCCAGCATAAACATCACAAAAACCCTGCTCCTCTGCAACGGTTCCTTTTTTGTCCGTGAGGATCTCGCAGATAAGTTCCACGACGCTGTCCTGTATGAGAATTGCAATGGCGCATTTGTCCTTATGGAATATTACTATGATGCTTATACGGTAGAGGCGGAAGAGGATAACGCTTTCCTCGCGCAGCTTTTTGAGAACGTCTGGGAGAAAGGCTCCGCCGGCAAGTGGGGTGATTATAAGATCAAAGATTATTACACTATCGGAAGAAATGATGAAAACGGATTCTGCTTCGAACAGGGACGCTTCTGCGAGATGTGGGACGGAGAAAAGCAGGACAACGTCTGGGCGATCGCCATCCGTACAGGGAACGAAGTGAACCCGGACAAAAACTACGACGACGGAACGTATTACATCTTCTATATGCTCGATTTCGATGATGTGGATAAGATTTACGAGCTCCTGAATAATCTGGATTATGGCGCCCCGTGGCAACGTTGATCCCGGAGTTTGCGAAAAAGGGGAATTTGGGGTACGGATTCTTCACAACATGGCAGTTCCCGGGGATACAGGCTATTTAGTGGTGCAGAAGCTATAATGTTGATGCTGTAACTACATTTTGTGTAAAAACCTGATAATTTTTATAAAAAACACAAAATATACTGCTTTTGTTCACATTTTGGTGACAATTATCCATTATATTAGTCCCTGTAAGCGAAAAAACGCTTACCCAAAATCGTGATGAAGTTGTTTAACCCCAAAACAGCTGCTCAACAATACCCCCCCTTTAAAGAAAACCCAAAGACGAACGGCACGGCCCCCCCCGTGCCGTTTGCCGTTTTATCAGTACCATAATCAAAGGCGCCGCTTGTGCTCGCACAAAAGCGGCGTTTTTGATTCATGGTACGCCCGCGCATGGAGCGCGGAGCGGTGCGAAGCACCGCGGGAGTGCGGAATGCATAACGCGATGCATTTTCCCCGCACTTATGCTATAATCGTCTTCAGAATAATCCACACAGGAGGCGCTCTATGCAAAAGATCCTCTTCCGCTTCCCGGGCTTTGTCCGGAAAACCATCACCTTTACGATTGATGACGGCAATGTCCCGCTCGACCAAAAATTTATCGCCATCACGAAGCCTGCGGGCATCCGCGGCACCTTTAACCTCTGCACGCCGCTTGGTTTTTTCGATACTGCGGACGACTACCGGAAATTCTACGAAGGCTATGATATCGGAAATCATTGCCGGTATCACGCGTATCCGTTCACTGAGGATCGCGAAGTTATCCTGAAAGACGAGCTTTTCCCCGGCAATGAAACAGCGGATAAAGCGTTCGGCTATCGCACAGAGGAGCCGGACCTTTACCGGATTTACACGTACGCCTGGACTTATCTCGCAGGTGACGACAAATATATGGAGCTCGTCGACGATTGCCAAAAGGAACTCGAATCGGTTTTCGGAAAAGAGCATGTTCACGGCTATATCTGGCCCTGCGGACAGCAGCGAAATCCGGCGGTTTTCCGGCGGCTCATTGACTACGGCTTCCAGTCCGTCCGCGGTGTCCGCTGCTCGAAAAACAGCACAAATTTCGCGATTCCGGAGGATCGGATGTGCTGGACCTATAATGCCGACAATATGTGCCTGAATGAAGTGGCAGAGCTCTTCGATTCTTATCCGGATGACGGCGGTTTGAAGTTCTTCTGCTTCGGCGTCCATTCGCATGATTTTGAAAATGCGCACAACTGGGATGTCCTCGAAACGTTCGCAGCGCGTTACGGAAACCGCCCGCAGGATTTCTGGTATTCGACGGTGCATGAGGTCTTCGATTACGAAGACGCGGTCCGCGCGGTGAGAATTACAGGAAGTTCGATCACGAACCCGTCTTCGCTTGATGTATATGCAAAAATCGACGGTGAGAAAATCGTTATTCCGGCCGGGGAAACTTTGAACCTTTAACCCAGCCCCCTATATCAACTATAAAGCCGAATCCCCCGGGTTTCCCCGGGGGATTCTTAATGAAAAAGAAGATTATTCAACGCTCGGTAGTAGCGTTGTTATTTTGTTATGCTTTCTTACGGATCAGCAGAAGGACTGCCGCTGCCGCCATCAGAAGAACGATGCCGCCGATGACGAATAAGATCGTGCTGTCGCCGGTTGCAGGTGCGCCCACAACGACGATGGAAGAAGTGATTTCACGATTCTTGAATACCGCAGTAATGGTGTGCGAGCCGTTCGTCAGCTTGTCGAGATCCGTATTGCTGATTTCGACGAAGGTGCTGCCAGCCCAGGAGTCCTTCGGAGTCACTTCGACGCCGTCAATCTTCACCTTGACAAGTTCGGACAGGTCTTCTTCGAAGCGGAAGATGTTACGGTTGTCAGAACCGTTCTCATAGTACAGGGTGGTTCCGTCTCTGACTACGACATCGTCATTGTCGAAGGTGTAGTAATACCAGCCGTTCTCGCCTTCCACGCCGGTGCCGCCGGTAATCGTGTTAAAGCCGCCCCAGTAGTAGGTGTAAGCGCTCATCGTACGCTTGTTACAGACCTTCAGGTTGAACGGGTCTGTCTTCAGGCGGGTTTCAGTCTCTTCCGAAAGCTCATCGCCGAAGAAGTAATGGTTCATATATTCACACTGGCGAAGCGTCTGAGCATCGTCCGAGCCGTGCGGATCTGCACCGCTGTCGACTGCTGCGCGGTAGTTGAAGAGAACGAGGTTCTCGCCGTCATAGCCGAGCGCGTTATAAACGGAGATTGCGACTTCCGCGGTCAATGCGTCCGCGACAGAGCCGTCATTGAAATCGTTCGGCGTGTTATTGATGATAAGGACACGCGGAGCCAGCGTCGCTGCGAGGTCACTCTGATCGAACGGGAGTCTCGTGCCGTAACCGTAAGCGTCCTCTTCATATTCGTAGAATCTGCCAGCGGTCATGAAGTGGCGGAAAAGTTCCGTTTCACGGACACGGTTGTGGCGGACAGAGTTCGCGATAACTTCAGTGCCGAATGCGATAAACTTCGTCGTTCCGTTCGTGGAGCCGGCGAAAGCGGTTCCTGAGAAGTCATATTCCTGGCCTCTGTAGACATAACGCCACGGAGATGTGCCGGATGCGCCGGAAGCGCCCGGAATGACTACGTCGATACGCTCATCGAAAACGCCTGCGACGAACGCATATTTTCCGTTGATGGAGAAGCCGGTGACGCCGAGCTTCGTGACATCGATACCTTTTAATTTGGTCTTATAGCTATCGTTCGTTCCGAACTTCGCAGCTTCCAATGCGTCGATAACCGCGGAGGTCATCCATGCCATAGCCATCTCATTCGAAACTTCCTTCAGAGCATCCTCACCGTTACGGCTGTACGGATAGAGGTTATAGAACTGGCCGGTACGGGTTCCCCATGCGTACGCATTCGTACGGGTATCGGAAACGCAAGCCGGAACAGAAATCGTGTAGAAACCATTTGCATTATAGATCGAGCTCGGATCGCCTGCTTCACCGAGCATGATCGGAAGTTCGCGTCCTGCAGCTGCCGCCTCTGTGACCTTCGCTTCATCAGGCGCATTGATCTGAATCTTAAAGGTTTCGGAATTATCGCCGACCGTTACGGTGAACGTAAGATGGAGGACGTCATAATCAACTGCTACCGGATAATAGATCCAGGTGGAATAATCCCAGCCGGCATCATGGTGTACATGAACCATAGAAAGATCATCAACTGTCAGCTTATCATATTCCGGCTTATAGCCGTACTCATAGAACTGCGCGAGGTCGAGGATCTCTTCCTTTCTCTCGGTCCAGTCTTCAATGCTCTCAACTACTCGGTCAGAATTGAAGAACTTATACGGGTTCGGAAGCGTCGCGAGCGACGGAAGGTCTGCCGGATCCGGATAGGTGGTGTCTGCCCAGCGGAGGCCTGCGAATGCTTCCTCGAGCTTCTTTGTAGCGTCTGCAATCTGCTTGTTCGTCGCTTTCGGATTGTCATAAACCGTCTTCGCGGTCGCCTTCGCGATTTCGAAGACGCCGGTGGATTCCACGGTATAGACGCCCTTCGCGAAGGATGCGGAATCGACATAGTCTAAGATCTGCTTGATCGCCCATTTGCTGGCCGGGATTTCTTCGGTCGTATGGCCGGTGAGCTTTACATTGCCCCAGTCAACCGCATTCGGTCTCTCGTTATCGAAATCCTTGTAAAGGTCTGCCTGCTTGTGGCTCCAGAAGACTGTAGCCTGCTTCGTGGGAACCGTTTCGACCATGTTGACATCGTTGATGGAGATGTCTAAGCCGATCGTCTTCTGGTTCGCCGGATCCATCTCGCCGATATAGAACGCGACCTCGACCGTATAACCGATCTGAACCGTCGTTTGGACCTCGTCAAAAACCGGAGCAACTGCGTAACCCTGGATCACGTTCATGTATTCCGGATGTTCCGGATCGCCGAGTGCGCTGCTAAGCGACGGGATGTTCGAATTCCGGAAATAGTAGAGACCGCCGTCAGCGCCGATCGTGATGACGCCGCAGGTATCTGTTTCGAAAACAAACTTGTCATTGAAAAGGTCAAGTCCGATAGAAACGCTGTCGGTATTCTCCTGGATTCCTTCAACCGGCCAGCCCGGTCCATACGGATAGGTTACTACCTTCTTACCGGCCATAGCGGGATTCGCGCCCGGGCCCGGATTTGTTTCATCACCGATAACTACATCGTCATCGAGAACGGTAACCGCGACATACAGGGTGTTTCCGTCCCAGATGGTTCTCAGTTTACCGGTGGTCTGCGTCGCATCCGGATCGCCGGAGGTGACTTTGTTAAAATAGTTCGAGATATCCTTCGCCTGAACGTCCGCATACGCTTCGTCCAGAACACCGTCGACTACAATGCCGCCGGAGACGAAGGAAGCATTAATGTTCTGGCGCGGATAGGTATCCTCGTCATAATCGCCGACATACTCGATGATGTTGCTGCCCTGATACCCGCCCGGGGTTTCAAAAGCACTTGCACTCGTGACAAGCATCGAAGCTACCAGCATCGTAGCGACGACAGTCATCAGAAGTTTTCTCCAAGTCTTCTTCATACTCTCTCCTTTTCTTTTTTCGGGGCGTTTTCCTGCCGATCAAGGATTCGACTTCTCATGTGATTGAGTTTTCCTGTCGATATGCTTGTAAATAATGCCTAAAAACCAGTGCACAAAGCGCCCTCTTGTTGGTATTTTTATGATAATATTCACCATCTTAATAGTCAATATAGATATGTTTTTATGTCAAAAATGCGTTAATTATTGCTGTTTTCGATTATTATTTACTATTCACGGATTCTTCATTCTGGCGCCACGATAAATGCGAATTGGTTTCGCGTTTTATCTTCATCATATTTACCGGATGACACACCGGAAAAATCGCAGGAAAGTTAATCCTGTTCAGTATGCAAATGAATCTGGGGTATATTTTCTCTAAGGATTCACTACCATTAAACATAAAAAACCGGCATCTGCCGTTTGGCAGATGCCGGTTTAAAACCCTATTTTTCTTCTAAAGTATGTTTTCTTCTAAACCCTGTTCTGTTTATTTCCATCCCTTCGGGAGATACTTGCTCGTTCCGTCGATCATCTCATCCACAAGCTTGTCGATTTCTTCCTTCGACGCCCGGCCCTTTACGAGCGGGTCGTTTGCGAATGCTTCCTTCACGAGTTCCCGGTCACAGGTGAGTGCTGCTTTCAGTGTGCGCTCATGATTCTCGATATGCGGCTTAATCAGTTCCAGCACATTTTCCGGAATCACGCCTGCATACAGCGGGCGGATCGCATCGCGTTCGAAGACCGCATTGGTTTCTACGACAGCGTCCTTCGGAAGATTTCCGATCTGTCCGCAGCTGTTCGGAATATTTACGTTACTCACGACACGTTCCAGTCCGCAAAGCGCCTTAATAAGGCGTATTCCTTCCTCGCCGGTCGGCTTCAGCTCCACTTCCTCTTCAAATGCTCCGAGACGGCTTGCGCGGTTTAAGCGTTCCTCCAGGTCTTCTTTCCGCCATTCGACTGACGTCAATGCGAAATCCCAGGACTCGACGGTCTCCGGATCTTTCAGATAATCATTGCCCGGCATAAACTCCGCGAGATGGCGGTCGCCCGCTGCCGCGATCAGACCGAAGCGGTTAAACAGATCAAATTTGACGCGGTGCTTACAGACGAAGCAGCGGTTAAGCCAGTTCTCGCTGCTTGAAGAATCATAGCCGTCCGCCATGTGCTTATCGACATAGGACCGGTAAACCGGGAAGAGATCGATTCCTTTATACGAGGCGTAATTAAACCAGGTAAAATGGTTAATGCCGAGGACATTGACTAAAATGTCGGAACGGTCCGGCTCTTCCGAAACGAGCCCTTCCTGCTGAAGGATTCCGGCCAGAACTTTCTGTGTGCCGAACACTTCGTGGCAGCAGCCGAATGCTTTAATCTCCGGGAACACATGATATAAGGTCTTCACGCAGAGCGACATCGGATTCGTATAGTTGATTACCCACGCGTTCGGCGAATAGTCGCGGATCGCCTCTGCGATTTCGACATACATCGGAATCGTGCGGAGCGCGCGGATAATGCCGCCGGGACCGGCCGTATCGCCGACCGACTGATAGATGCCGAGCTTCTCAGGTGCATGCACATCGATCGCCATTTCATCAAAAGTTCCCGGGAGGGTCGAGATGACTACAAAATCGGTTCCGGTGAGAACATCCTGTAAACTGTCATACGTATGATAGGTCCATTTTCCGACGACTTCGTCACGCGCTGAAAGATGGTTTCCGATAATCTCATTATTCTCAGCAGCCTTCCGGTCGAGATCATACAGGCGGATTTCGCCCTGCATCTTCTCTTCCATCGCGAGGTCCGTCATAAACGTCCATGCCCAGCCGCGCGAGCCGCCTCCGATATACGCAATCTTTACATCCTTCATTTTTCCATCGCAGTAATACATGATGCTTCTCCTTGCATTTTTTGATTTGTACCGAAATCGGCAGAAATCCTCCGCTTTAGGCTGAGAATCGCGCCGCATAATCTCTCAGTATTATTAGAAACCGCTGTTTTTCAGTATTTCCAAAAAAATCTTACAGATTTCTGTAAATATAGTCGTATTTTTAAATAAATTATCTTCAAATTCAGTAAATATATTATTGATTATCCTTGATTTAACGATATCAATATAGTATTATATATCTATAGACAACTCTGTTTTGCCAAAAAAATAAAAATATATTGACCAATTGGAGGAATCGAATGCGTCGCACAATCTATGAAAACTCGACTGACGGCATCAGCATCAGCCGCATTGTCCGTGACTACGATTACACGATGCCGAAAAAGCATTTCCACGACGAGTATGAAATCTACTATCTGATGGAGGGTGAACGCTTCTACTTTATCGACCAGGACAGTTACACGGTCCATAAGGGAAACCTCGTCATCGTTCCGAAGAACCAGATTCATATGTCTGGAACTTCCAGCGTCGCCTACCATGACCGAATCCTGATTGAGGTTTCGGAGGAGCCGTTTTCGAGCTTCTTCTCTTCGATGAACGAGCTTTCGCTGCCTGACCTTTTCAATGAATGCCGCGGGGTCATTGAATTCGACCGCCGCTCGCAGGAATATGTGGAAGCCTGCTTGAGTAAAATCAATACCGAAATCACCGAGAAGAAGGCCGGCTACCGGACTTCCGTCATGATTTCTCTGTCGATGCTCTTAGTGTACGCGCTCCGTTTCCGAATGGAGCACCCGGTGACCGGAACGAATGAAGCATCCTCCCGAAAGCAGCAGATGGTCCATCAGGTGACGGATTATATCCTGTCAAACTATGCGGATGACCTGTCGCTCGCGTCGGTCTCGGACATCTTCTTTATCAACAAGTGCTATCTGAGCCGCATCTTTAAAGAAAGCACGAACCTGACGGTAAACGAATATATCAATGTCACGCGGATCAATAACGCTTCCCGTCTGCTCGCTGACAGCGATCTTTCGATTTCGGAGGTTGCCGAGCAATGCGGCTACAAGAGCCCGACCTATTTCGAAAAGGTCTTCCGTTCCTATCGTGAAATCTCGCCGCTCCGCTACCGGAACGATGTTAAGAAGCAGCGGCACAAACGGGTCATTAAGACGGAAACCGATCACGGGAAGAACTGAATCGTTTTCATACTTAGAAGGGGTACGGAAGTATCCCTTCTTTTTTGACGGTAAAGGTGCTGCTGTCTCCGAGGAGCGACATTGCCATAAGGAGCGAGCCGTTTCCCGGAAGGTATAACGGCAGGTCGTTTCTCGACAGCTGTGCGTTATTTCCGTTCTCGACATACGCGTTCTTTTCCGTCTCCCACAGGAGCATATTATAAGCTTCATCCATATCGCCAAGCTTCGCATAGACCATCGCGAGCATCGCGAAGTCCCATCCCCACATCGAGAGATAATCCCAGTTTTCGCGGAACTTTTTTAACGAGTCCAGAAGGATTTTCCGGTCGACCGGCTCCGAATACATACCATAGGAAAAGAGCATGGACGGATGATCTTTATTATATTTTGTATACGTTTCTGTGCAGTTTTCACGGGCTTCGATCAGACCGTCCGCGATAAAGACCGGCGCGAGCTTCTGCGCGACTTCCCGATATTTCGGGTGGTCTTCGCCGAGTGCCTTCAGCCAATGCTCCGCGGTCTCAAGTCCGAACCGCCATTCCGCGAGTTCAAACGACGGATTCCGCGTTTCCCGGGGCGGATGATTCTCCTGCGCCGGAATCAGCGGCGGTTCCAGGTTATAGCGGTCCGATTCCGGATCATAGACCGGGAAATCCGCTAAAAACTCTGCTGTTTCGAATACAAGATCACGATATTTCTGTAAAAACTCTTTTTCGGTCACATTGCT
>DCGM01000083.1:0-554 GCA_002315255.1 Lachnospiraceae bacterium UBA1778 | reverse complement strand
CCCGCCGTACCGGCTCGCGCGTAAGAGCTCCAGAAGGTAAAGGATATGCGTCTCCTGCCAGATGAGAAGCGGAGCAATGATGGACGGGGAGTCCACCGCCTCCGGCCCGATCATCTTCGGCCAGCGCGCGCCGCGATAACCGTTCCGCGCTGCATTGTCGCGTGCTTTCGGCAGAATCTCCTGATACCAGGAAAGCGTTTCTTCCAAAAGATGCCCGCGGCCGCTTAAAATAAAGTGCGCCAGGTGATACGGCACCATTTCGAGATGGAATTTCCCGTACCAGCTGTTGCAGGTAAGTCCGGTCTCCTGCGGGGGCGTTTTCCCGAGGCTCTGGACCGCTGTGAGATACATGGAAAGGATAATCCGACGCTCCAGTTCCTCCGCGCGCGGGTCTTTCGACGCGGTCACGTCGACGATTCCGCCATTCAGCCAGAAATCCTGAAGCCGCGCTTCCGATTCAGAAAACAATCGTTGCGAATTATAGCATGCAACCGTGTCTAAAAAAAGTTTTTTTAACTGTTCAGACTCAACTCCGCAATCATTGAGCGGTCTTA
>DCGM01000030.1 GCA_002315255.1 Lachnospiraceae bacterium UBA1778 | reverse complement strand
TTCCGAGAAACGCGAGCTTGCGTTTTTAGTTGCGCACAGTATGCTTCATCTGATGGGCTACGACCATATGAATGATGAAGAACGTGCTGTAATGGAAAAGAAACAGGAAGAGATTTTACAGACTTTAGGAATCACAAGGGACTGACCCGGACTTCATATTCCGAAAATCAGGCTTTTTTGTTTTCAGATCAAATCCGGTGAGGAAGTTTCAGTTCATGGCAAACTCAGTAAGAAAAAAAGACAATGATTTCCTGGTACAGGGCGGAATCCTCGCGATTGCGTCCTTATTAGTGCGTGTCATTGGCCTCATATACCGGATTCCGATGCAGCATATTATCGGCTCGGAAGGAAACGGCTATTATTCGACCGCGTTTCAGGTTTACAGCATCATGCTCTTACTTTCTTCCTACAGTCTGCCGTTAGCGGTTTCGAAACTCGTCAGTGCGCGTGTTTCTGTCGGCAGATGGAAAGAATCTCGGAAGCTTCTTCTCGTCGGACTTGTTTTCGGTGTCGTTTCAGGTCTCTTTTTTGCCTGTGTCACGTATTTCGGCGCAGACTTTTTCTGTTCTGTCCTCTTAAATGCGCCGATGGCTTCCATCGCATTGAAATATCTCGCGCCGACTGTCTTTTTAATGGGCGCGCTCGGCGTACTCCGTGGCTTCTTCCAGGGCCTTCAGACGACGAAACCGACTGCTGTTTCCCAGATTCTCGAGCAGATCGTCAATGCAGTCATCTCAGTTGTTATGGCGCTCCTTCTTTTCAATCATGGAAAAGATATGGAAACCCTAAGCGGGATCACTTCTTATCCGGCAGCTTGGGGCGCAGCAGGCGGCACGATCGGTACCGGCATCGGCGCGCTTGTCGCACTTCTCTACTTTATCTGGGCCTTTTACGGATATGAGAAATCCTTTATCCGTCATATAAAAGAAGATGAACATACGCGGACGAAGCGCTATAGCAAGCTCTTTACGCAGCTCGTCGGCACCGCAGTTCCGATTATTTTCTCATCCTTGATTTTAGATTGTGTCGTGATCGTCGACGAAGCGCTGTTTAACGGCGCAATGCGCCATTTCCTGATGGAAGAAGCGGAGTATGTAAAGATCTGGGGAAGTTATGACAGCGCGTTCTTAACGCTCGTAAGACTTCCGGTCTCTTTAATGACCGCGTTAGGCGCCGCACTGGTTCCGTCCCTTTCGGCAGCATTTGCCGAGCAGGACAAAGAACAGATTATCAATAAAATCGATCTGACGGTCCGCATTACGATGATTCTTTCGATTCCGGTTTCGTTTGGCATGATGGCTATCGGCGGAAATCTCGCGAAGCTTTTATATGGTTCGTCCATCATTTCGGACGCGCAGAATTATCTCGTCGCCGGCGGTCTATGCGTCATCTTCAGCGCGATGGCGACCGTCTCCAATGCGATTCTTCACGGGCTGGATGAAATGAAGAAGCCGGTGATCCATTCTTTGATCGCCTTTGCTGTGCATTTCGCATTTGTCATGCTGTTCTTATATGTTTTTAAGATCGGTATTTACGCAGTTATCATCTCGTATATGATTTTCAATGCAGTCATCATGGTGATGAATCTAATTGAAATCTACCGGCTGACCGGATATAGCATTGCGCCGTTTAAGATGGTACTGTATCCGTGCATCGCTTCGATGGCCATGGTTATCCTATGCTTAGGGATTACATTCCTCGTGAGCCGCACGTTGAGCGGAACCTGGATGCATTTGTTTGTAGTGATGCTTGGACTCCTGTTTGGCTGCGTACTTTATTTTGTGATTATTTTCAAGGCAGGTATTATCACGAGACGTGATATGAAACAGCTGCCATACGGAAAGAAACTGTCGAAAATACCGGAGAAGTTGAGACTTTATAAAGATTAAAGCAGTCAGTCACCGATTCGGGCGAATAACTGAACTGATAAAAAGGTAGAAGGATGAAAGAGATTATCATCGTCGGAGGAGGCGCATCAGGACTTGCAGCTGCGATTTCAGCTGCCCGTCACGGCGCCTCTGTCCGTATCTTAGAGAAAAAAGAACAGGTCGGAAAGAAACTTTCCATGACCGGAAACGGCCGCTGTAATTTTTCAAACCGGAATCTTTCTGTAGACGCTTATTATGGCGATTCCGGCTTTGTTTCCCGTTTTTTGAAGGGGTTTCCGACATCTGAGCTTGTACGCTTTTTTGAATCGGTCGGGATGCTTTCTATCGTGCGTGATGACGGTTTATATCCTGCCTCGAATCAGGCTGCAACTGTCGTTTCCGTTCTGCTGGCTGAATGCAGACGTCTACCTGTAGAAATTATTTCCGACTGCAATGTGACGGCGGTCCGGAAAGAAGATGACCGCTTTTTCGTCACAACGAATATCGGAAAGTTTTCAGCCGATGCTGTTATTCTGGCGTGTGGTTCGGAAGCTTCCGTCAAAGATCGTTTTTCGTTTTCCGCTTATGACATCTTAAAAGGTTTCCGACTGGATACAGCGCCTGTCTTTCCGGTTCTGACCTCGCTTTTCGGAGATGAGGGGTATGAAAATTATTGGGCCGGTGTCCGTACGAAAGCAACCGTGTACTATTTATCAAATAAGCTTGATGCATCCATAGATCAGGATGCATCCACAGATCATGATGTTTCTGATGATGGAGAAATGAAAGCTGCTTCATTTACAGGAGAACTGCAACTCACGGAAAAAGGAATCTCAGGCATTCCGGTTTTCCAGATCTCGCATTTAATCATTGAAACGCTTTTAAAGACCAAAAAGAAACAGACGGTCACTATCGATTTTCTGCCTGATTATCCGGCTGACCGCTTGCTGGAATGGCTGAAAAAGCTGATCCCGGAATGGCGTGAAAAACCGTTTGCGGAAGAACAGAAAAAGTGTTATACGGTAGAAGATTCGTTAAAAGGAATGCTCCCGAAGAAACTGGTCCTTTCTGTGCTGAAAAAGGCCGGATTTAGTGCGCAAACGCTATTAACCGAACTTTCTCCCATAGAACTTGAAACGCTCGTAAATACGATAAAATCGTTCCCCTACGAGGTGAACGGATTTGGCGATCTGTCAGCTGCTCAGGCTGCTGCCGGAGGATTAGAACTTTCCGAAATCAATGAACGGTTTGAAGTGAAAAAAATCCCCGGGCTCTTCGTAACAGGCGAACTTTTAAATGTCGATGGCATTTGCGGCGGCTATAACCTTCATTTCGCTTTCGGCTCTGGAATCATCGCGGGAGAAACCGCTGCCGCAGATTCGGAGGCTGAAAAATGATTCTCGATTCTGTCAAAGTCCCTATCCGCTATACCGATGAGGACCTTATAAAAGCATGTCGGAAAGCAGCGAATGATAAGAAACTAAAGATCAAATCAGTAGAGATTCTTCTTCGCAGTATCGATGCGCGGAAAAAGCCTGAGCTCTATTATGTGATGAAGCTTAAAGTGAACGAACCGAAGGAAGCACTCAAGCTGTCGCTTTTAGAGGAGTCGCAGAAAGTTGTGGGCGATTCGCAGAATGCTGATATTGCTGAAACGGTTGCTGCTATTTCGAAACATGATCCGAAAACCGGAAGAATTTTTCCGGTTTTCGGATCATGTTTCGA
>DCGM01000081.1:2687-2992 GCA_002315255.1 Lachnospiraceae bacterium UBA1778 | reverse complement strand
GTGATCGGCATCGAAGCGATGGAAGCGCCGCGGATTTCCGCAAAAACCGGTCTCAATGTAGAGGATGTGTTAGAAGCAGTCGTCGAAAAGCTTCCGGCGCCGAAGGGCGACCCGGACGCGCCGTTTAAAGCGCTGATTTTCGACTCGTTATATGATTCTTATAAAGGCGTGATCTGTTTCGTCCGTGTAATGGACGGCCAGCTCCGTCCGGGCCAGCGGATCCGCATGATGGCGACGGGCGCGGAAGCGGACGTAGTGGAAGTCGGCTATTTCGGCGCGGGCCGGTTTATTCCGGATCCGAACGG
>DCGM01000081.1:0-2676 GCA_002315255.1 Lachnospiraceae bacterium UBA1778 | reverse complement strand
CTTTCCGCAGGCGGCGTCGGCTATATCACCGCTTCGATTAAGAATCTTCAGGATACGGCAGTAGGCGACACGGTCACGATCGCATCGCGTCCGTGCGCAGAGCCGCTTCCGGGCTATAAGAAGGTCCAGCCGATGGTTTACTGCGGCATGTACCCTGCGGACGGCGCGCATTACGGGGATCTCCGCGACGCATTGGAAAAACTCAAATTAAATGACGCTTCGCTCTTCTTTGAGCCGGAAACGTCGGTCGCTTTAGGTTTCGGCTTCCGCTGCGGCTTCTTAGNNAAAATGCATCCAATGGTGTATTGTGGATTATACCCAGTCGATTCAAAATACTATAACGATCTTAAAGATGCTTTAGATAAACTAAAACTTAATGATGCAAGTTTAGTTTATGAGCCAGAAACATCACAGGCTCTAGGCTTTGGATTCCGTGTTGGGTTTTTAGGATTACTTCATATGGACGTAGTTCAAGAAAGACTTGAAAGAGAATACAATTTAGACCTTGTCACAACGGCACCTTCTGTGGTATACCATATACATAAGCTGAATGGCGAAATGGTCGAGCTGACGAATCCGACGAACATGCCCAGCCCGATGGAAATTGACTACATGGAAGAGCCGATCGTCGACGCGGAGATTATCGTGACGAGCGAATATATCGGCGCGATCATGGATCTCTGCCAGGAACGGCGCGGCACCTACCAGTCGATCGAGTATATCGAGAAGACGCGCGCGGTGCTGAAGTACGAGCTTCCGCTCAATGAGATTATCTACGATTTTTATGATGCGCTGAAGAGCCGCTCCCGCGGATATGCTTCCTTCGACTATGAGCTGAAGGGCTATCGCCGCTCCGAGCTTGTCAAACTTGACATCCTCGTCAATCACGAGGAAATCGATGCGCTTTCATTCATTGTCTTCGCAGGCTCCGCATACGAGCGCGGCCGGAAGATGTGCGAGAAACTGAAGGGCGAGATGCCGCGGCAGCTCTTCGAGATTCCGATTCAGGCCGCGATCGGGGCGAAGATCATTGCCCGCGAAACGGTCAGCGCGATGCGGAAGGATGTCCTCGCGAAGTGCTATGGCGGCGATATTTCGAGAAAGAAGAAACTGCTCGAAAAGCAGAAGGAAGGAAAGAAGCGGATGCGGACGTTCGGCACGGTCGAAATCCCGCAGAGCGCATTCATGGCCGTTCTGAAGCTGGACGATGAGTAATCATATAAAGGACCGATAAGCTGTGATGGCGAACGAAAAAGAACCGATTTCCCTGTATGTCCATGTTCCTTTTTGTGCGCGTAAATGTGCTTATTGCGATTTCTATTCTGTCGATTATCTGGAGTGTGTGCATCTGGAGTATGTGCATAACACAATTTTCGGGATCGGAGAAGTTCCTTTCGCCAGGCGGGGTGAAAGGGCTTCTTCGATTTTTTTTGGCGGCGGCACGCCGTCTATCATCCCGTCCAAATCAGTGGTTCAGATGCTGGACGCGCTCCGCGAGAATTATGATGTGATGCCGGACGCGGAGATCACGATCGAAGCCAATCCGGGCGCGGTTACATTGGAGAAACTGGCGGACTATCGCTGGGCGGGCTTCAACCGCCTATCGATCGGCCTTCAGTCGGCGGATGACCGAATGCTTAAAAAACTCGGCCGGATCCATACGTACGACCAGTTCGTCGAGACGTACGAGAACGCGCACCAGATGCAGTTCTGGAATATCAATGTGGACCTGATCGCGGGGCTTCCGGGACAGACGCCGGAGGAGTACGAAAAAGCCCTGAAACGCGTGATTTCGCTCCGCCCCACACATTTATCGGTTTATGACCTGATAATCGCCGAAAACACGCCTTTTTACGCGTTGTACAACCCGCTGACGGGGCTTCGGCGCGAGGAAATGCCGGACGAGAAGACTGACCGCGAAATCACCGCGATCACGAATGAGCTTTTAGGCGATGCCGGCTATCATCATTACGAGATTTCGAATTATGCATTGCCGGGGTACGAATGCCGGCACAATATCGGCTACTGGACCGGGCAGCAGCATCTCGGCTTCGGACCGGGCGCCGCATCGTTTGTTTACTGCGACGAGGGCGAAGACGTCGCTTGGATGGATTCAGACGGAGAGAAGACGGATGGAGACAGGAATCCGGCAGGAAAGGACGAGGCGGACCGGGTGCTGGCGAAGCGCTTCCGGAACGCCTGCTCACTTGACTGGTATGACCGGCCGTTTGAGGAGACCGAGAGCCTGACGAAGCAGGACCTCGAAGCTGAGTTTATGATGCTCGGACTCCGCATGACCGACGGCATTTCCGACGCGGATTTTATGCGCCGCTTCGGCGAATCCTTCTTCGACCGCTACGGCGACATTATTCGGAAATATAGCGCACTTCACGTGCTCGAAAACTGTGGGGATGGGAAAATCAGGCTTACGCCGTACGGGACAGATGTGTCGAATGTGCTCTTCAGGGAGTTTCTGTGAGACCGGCATGATTCACCATGCATCTTCTTTGCTTAACGCTCGTTTCCTACGCGCTGCAGGCGGCCTAATGGGCAGCTCTGCCCGAACTCGAATCCAAACTAAAAGCCGTGGGCTATTGACTATCGTCAAGCCCACGGCTTATTACTTTGTCTTCTTCGGTCCCTTCGGGACTCGGCGGGCAGAAACAGCTGCCCTGG
>DCGM01000075.1:8808-22561 GCA_002315255.1 Lachnospiraceae bacterium UBA1778 | reverse complement strand
CTTTGCTGCTTCACGAAGCTGCTCTTCCGGAATACCGACTGCATCTTTCAGCTTGCCGCCGTTTTCATTGACGATCTTAACGAATTCCTGCGGAACAGATGAAGAACCGTGAAGAACGATCGGGAAGCCCGGAAGTCTCTTCGAAACTTCTGCTAAAATGTCGAGACGGAGCGGCGGCGGAAGAAGGATGCCCTTCTCGTTGCGGGTGCACTGTTCCGGGGTGAACTTGAAAGCGCCATGGCTCGTGCCGATCGCAATTGCGAGGGAATCACAGCCCGTGCTCTTAACGAATTCTTCGACATCTTCCGGTTTCGTGTAGGAAGAATCAGCAGCGCTGACCTTAACGTCATCTTCGACACCTGCGAGGGTACCGAGTTCTGCTTCGACGACGACACCGTGGTCATGAGCATATTCAACGACTTTCTTCGTGATCGCAATGTTCTCTTCGAACGGCTTCGAGGAAGCGTCGATCATGACAGAAGTGAAGCCGGAATCGATGCAGTCTTTGCAGACTTCAAAATCCGCGCCGTGGTCCAGGTGAAGGACGATCGGGATTTCCGGATGAAGCGCTACAGCTGCTTCGACTAACTTTACAAGGTAGATGGAGTTCGCATATTTGCGGGCACCTGCAGAAGCCTGAAGGATGATCGGAGCCTGAAGTTCCGCTGCCGCTTCGGTGATACCCTGAACGATTTCCATGTTATTGACGTTGAAAGCGCCTACTGCGTAACCGCCGTTATAAGCCTTTTCAAACATCTCTTTACTGGTAACAAGAGCCATATTGGTGAACCTCCTAATGGAATGATTTTTCTACAACATATTGTATCATCTTTAACCGGTCTGTCAAGATAATCACAAAGTCGAAATCGGTCACTTCGCACTCCTTTAGCGATTACCTTTCAAAGTCGAAATCGGTCACTTCACAACTTCGCGGACCTTCTCGACGACGTTTTCTACCGTGAAGCCATAGAACGGGAAGAGCTTCGCATACGGTCCGGATGCACCGAAGCCGTTCATTGCAATGATCTTTCCGTCGAGGCCGGTATATTTCTCCCATCCGAATGCGCTCAGCGCTTCGACAGCGACACGCGCGCGGACATTCTTCGGAAGGACCTTTTCCTTATATTCTGCCGGCTGCTCTTCGAAGACATCCATACACGGCATAGAGACGACGCGGACGTCGATCTTCTCTTCTGCAAGGACTTTCTTCGCTTCGACTGCCAATGCGACTTCCGAGCCGGAAGCGATGATGATCGCATCCGGAACAGCCTTCGTCGAATCCTGAAGGATATAAGCACCCTTCAATGCTTCTCTCGAAGAGCCTTCGAGCTGCGGCAGGTTCTGACGGGTCAGCGCCAGCGCGGTCGGGGTCTTTTCAGAGGTCAGTGCGGAGAACCATGCTGCATCCGTTTCGATCGCATCTGCCGGACGATAGAGGTGGAAGTTCGGCATTGCGCGGAACATTGCGGCCTGCTCGATCGGCTCATGGGTCGGGCCGTCTTCGCCGACACCGATCGAGTCATGCGAGAAGACGTAGATCGTCGGCAGGTCCATAATGGATGCGAGACGGGTCATCGGCTTCGTGTAATCAGAGAAAACGAAGAAGGTTGCGCAGTACGGGATCATGCCGCCATGAAGCGCCATACCGTTTTCCATCGCAGCCATCGCGATCTCACGGATACCGAAATGCATATTGCGGCCGAGATAATTCTCTTTCGAGAAGCTGTCTTCGCCCTTTAATGCGGTCTTGTTCGACGGAGCGAGGTCTGCGGAGCCGCCGAAGAGGTTCGGGAGCATATCCTTGACACGGTTCAGCACGACGCCCGAAAGGTTACGCGTCGCTTCCGGCTTGTCAGCGCCGGTCCAGAAGGTGTCATTGTCAATCGCCTTCGCGACATTTTTACGGTCATAATAGAAGTCCCATTTTTCCTTCATTTCCGGGAATTCCTTACAATAATCCGCAAACAGCTTATTCCATTTCTCTTCTGCTGCTGCGCCGGACTTTGCAAGTTCCTGATAATGCGCATAGACTTCTGCCGGAACGACGAACGGCTCGGTAGACGGCCATTCTAAGAATTCCTTCATTGCCACGATATTCTCTTCGCCGAGCGGCTCGCCGTGTGCGGACGGAGTACCCTGCTTCGCCGGGCAGCCGTAGCCGATCGTCGTATGAACGGTGATGAAGGACGGGCGGGTAAGGTCCGCTTTCGCTTCTTCGATCGCTTTTCCGATGGCGGCGAGGTCATTGCCGTCAGCGACTTCGAGGAGCTGGAAGCCGAATGCTTCCATACGCTTCTGGACGTTCTCGGTGAATGCGAGATCGGTCGAGCCTTCAATCGTGATGCGGTTCGAATCGTAGAGAATGATCAGCTTTCCTAATCCTAACGTGCCTGCGAGAGAGAATGCTTCGGAAGAGATGCCTTCCATCATGCAGCCGTCTCCGCCGAGCGCGAAGGTGTAATGATCGACTACCGGATAGCCGGGTTTGTTAAAGGTCGCCGCTAAGTGCGCTTCTGCCATCGCCATACCGACAGCCATACCCATGCCGGCGCCAAGCGGACCGGTGGAGGCTTCGACGCCTGCGGTCACGCCGTATTCCGGATGACCCGGAGTCTTACTTCCGAACTGACGGAAATTCTGCATATCTTCAATCGAAAGATCGCCATAGCCATAAAGGTGAAGGAGGGAATAAAGAAGCGTCGAGCCATGTCCGCCGGAAAGGACGAAACGGTCTCTGTTCTCCCACTTCGGGTTCTTCGGGTTATGGTTCATATGTTTTCCCCAAAGTTCATATGCCATCGCGGCTGAGCCAAGCGGAAGACCCGGATGGCCGGATTTCGCTTTCTGGATAGAATCCGCTGCTAAAACACGGATCGCATTGACTGACATCTCATCAATCGTCTTCATAATGATTCTCCTCTGCTTTACTTAAACGTCAACCGCTCGACCGCGGTCCCGTCGTTTACTAGAATACTGTTTCTTCCGGACAATGAAAGTGATACCGGGCTGTTCGGAAGCTCTCCGTCATACCGGAGCTTTCCGGTACTGTTATAGATAAAAAGGCGCGCGCCGTCACGGAAAACAATCCGACGGTCGTCCGCTAAAATCATATCATAATCTCCGTCAATAGAAAAGGTGCTTTTTACATTCCCGAGAAAATCGAGCAGACGGACGGAACCGTCCGCGACGATTCCCATGCTGTTCCGGTAGAAGAAGATCGAGCGGACCTCCTCCTTCATCGGGATCACATTGCGGGAGCAGGCGCCCTCGCCCTGGAAGGACAGGAAGGAAAGCGAGTCCGTTCCGACCGCGACAGCCGCTTCATTACTGAAGAAATGAACGGAAACAAGCATCGTTCCCGCTTCATAATAGTCCGAGTAGGAAGCGGTGATATAGGAAGTGTTCGAGCGGCCGAACTCGAAATCATAGCAGACGAGGCGGCTCTCGCCGACGCCGTTGTCAGTCGAATAATAGACTACCGCGAGCTTCTGTCCGTCGGGCGAAATCGCGATGTCCAAAGGATACCCGCTCTTCTGGAGCGCTGTCTTGATTTCAATGCTGATTCGCGATCCGTAGCGGTCGAAATAGGAGATATACGAGGATTCGCCGGATTCGGTAAAGACAGCGACCACGCCGCTTTCCGAGATGTCCGCGCCGCAGATTTCACGGGAAACCTTCGCTGTTCCGAGCGCACCGTTCTCGTCAAAAATATGGATCTGATAGCCGCCGCGGTCAAACAGCGCAAAATAGTCGCCGCGCGTCACAAACGCAGGGTTCGACGCCGTGACCGGAATCGACCAGAGGACCTTGTCGTCGGCGAAATACGAGACCGAGTCCCGGCCGATGATCACATTGCCGTTTTTAAAGGTTTCCGTCTCCGAAAGAGAGAGGCCGGAAAGCGTGATTTCGGCATCGACAGAATAGGTTGTAAACTGGTAATAATGGAAGTAAAGAAGGCATGCGGCCACGACAGCGGCCACCAATGCAGCCGCCGAAAGAATTCCGTTTATCGGTTCCGCCCCGCGTCGTTTCTGGTTCGGCGGGACTTGTCGGATTCTCTCAGCCAAGTGCTTTCTCCTCCAGGGAAATAATCGTCTGCTTTAAATCGTCCGGGCGGATTTCGCAGGACGGTGAAAAGTCTAATGAAGTCATGTAATCGTAGATCGCCGCGAGCAATGCGCGCCCCTCCGGCTTATCCTGATGCGCGCGAAGCGGAATCGTCGATAAAAAGACGTTTCCGTTCCGACAGCGGAACTCGGCGAAATAGCCGTGGATCTTCGAGCCGTCTTCGAAGGAGACGCGGAAGAGCGGGATACGCGTCTTCCGGTCGAGCGGTGCGGGCTCCTGCGTGAGAAGCCGTTCAAAGAAGAGGCTGTTTCCCGGCTGGAGCGGGAGCTTCGAAAGAAGCGGGTGATGGAGGTCCACGCCGGTCATCGGAAGGTCCGCCGCTTTCGCGGGCGTCTTCGGCATGAGGAGGACGTCATTGCCCTGTCCGAGCGCTAAAAAGATGCTTTCATCGGGATAACTGCATTCTGTGATCCCGGCAGGCTTCTTCGGCGAAACTGCCGGAACTATCGGAACATCATAGCGGTTTTCCAGAATTCCGAAGCGGAGCGTGACGGAAAGAAGTCCGCATTCTCCGTCCGGAAGCGCTTTTAAAATCTCACCAGGAACGGTCAATGTGCCGACCGTCGAGACGCTTCCTTCCGGATATTCTGAAGCTTCAAAGGCCTGCTCTACCGTCTTTTCGCAAAGTGTAACGGTATAGCTTAGTGCCCCCTTCACCGGAGATTTCCCGAAGTTCGAAAGGCTTACTCTCGCAGTAATCGTTTCCCCTGCCTCATAAACCGGAGCAGAGAAAACCGCCATCGGCACCACAGGCCCAAAGAACGCGGCAAATTTACGCGCGTCCGAATAGTCGTAATGCTTCGGCACGAGATGCGAGTTCAGCATGCCGTAGAGATGCGTTCCGAAGCCCGGCATATCCTGAAGTCCCGAAAGGACGATTCCGGAAAACCGGTCCTCGCGGTAGGCATTCTCCGCGTCGCGCCGGTAAAGCGTAAGCGCCTGCCCGCCGCCTGCCGCCGCATATTTATCCCAGTATGGCAGAAGCTTCTGCTGCTCTGCCGTTTCTTTCATCACACAAAGGTTCTCCGGAAGACAGAAACCGGAAAAAAGATCGATCTCCCGAAAATCCGGCGGAAACTCGTGCTGTCCTGCAAAGAAGCGGATTTTCGCCATCCGCGCTCCGACTCCTTTTCCCGTAAAGATCCGGCCCGCCGTAATATAGAGCTTCGTCGGGTCTTTCTTCGAAAGCACCGTAAGATACGCGTCTAAAACAGCCTGTGAAAAGTCTTCCCGCTCCTTCTTCTCCTGCCCGAGCCCGAGCATGACGAAAGACGGATGCGAGCCGTAGTTCCGAAGGATCGCGTCACATTCGTTTTTATAGTAAAGGCGGAGATTTTTCGAGGTCAATGTGCTGACGGAATGCGAAATCGAAATCTCCGGGCAAAGCAGCATTCCAAGCCCGTCCGCTGCCGTAAATGCGGCATCCGTCGGACAGCAGCCGTGGAAATAGACGAAATTCACGCCATACGAACGATAGCATTTAAAAATCTTCTCCCATGTGCCGATATCGGTCGGGAGATAACCGGTCTCCGGGAAAACCGCTTCATTCGTCTCGCCGCGGAGGAAAATCCGACGGCCGTTTAACTGGAGCAGTCCCTCCGATGATACGGAGAAATCACGGATGCCGAAGTCGACCGTCTGAAGCTTTTTATCGAGGAAGACGCGGAGCTCATGAAGGTTTCCCTCATTCTCGTCCCAGCGTTTCGCTGACGCTTTCAGTTTCAGCCCGGTGATAGAAAGCGTCTTCACGCCCTCTGCCGTCATGATTTCGCGGTCGATCCCGTTTTCCAATGCATTGGCGCTGATCGACAAGGAATGCGTAGCTTCCTTCGTCGAGGTGATTTCGAGCGTGACGGTCATCTCCCGGTTCTCGCTAATCGTCAGCTGGATATCGGAAAGAAACGTCTCGTTCTCCTCGCGGAGGCGGACATACCCTAAAAGGCCGTTCCAGTTCGTCTGCGTGTCGTCAGAGGCCATATTGGAGGCCAGGAATTCTTCTTTAAACTCATCAACATAATCGTTCGAGGAGATGATGGTCAGGAGATGGCTCCCGCCGATTTTCCCGGTCACTTCAAAGACTGCCGGGCTTACGAGCGTCGGTTCCTCATAATACGGAATCTCTTCTCCGTCGATGAAAAGCCGGAGATCCCGGGCACGTTCGATCTCTAAAAAGAGACGCTTTCCCGGGTGCTCTTCAAAGGTAAAAAGCCGATAAATCCGCGCCTCGCCGCAGTAGGCGTGGCGGCGCGTGAACCGGGTGCGGATCGGCTCCTTCCGGTCCAGTTCAAACGCGGCATCCGCATAGTCGGACGCTATAATGTCAAAGTTCGGGTCGAGCGGATTGACCTCCGCTTCGAGCCGGATATCGCGTTTCTCTCCCGCGTCCACGTCGAGTTCCCCGAGACCGATGTTGTACTCATCGAGCGTCCCGGGGAGCGTCATATGGAAGACCTTCTGCTCGCTCGTCGAAACTGACCAGCGGCCTGAAAGATCATAAACTGTCACAGGAGAAAGAATCATAATTTCCTTTACTTCGTAATATCTTTTCCGAAATATTTGATCGAAATCGCAGCCAGCGTGCCGTCCTCGCGAAGCTCGCGGATCGCTTCCGAAATCGCTTCACGAAGCGTGTCCGTGTTCTCGTTCTTCCGGACCGGGATCACTACATGCGACGCTTCTTCCGTCAATGCGACTACCTTCAGCGGCGCATCCGGATAGACCGCCATATAATCGAAGAAGGAGACTTCCGCGTTCAGGGTGGCATCGACACGGCCGTTTAAGACCATGTTCAGGGTTTCTTCTAACGAGTCGACTCCCTGCACGGTCGCGCCGTACTCCTCCGCTAAAAGCATATAGGTCGAGTTCAGCGAATTGCAGGTTTTCTTTCCGTTCAGGTCTTCGAAGGTCTTAATATCTTCATTGTCCGAACGGACGATCAAAGCTGTCTTAATATAGGCGTAGGCTTCGGTAAAATTATACTGTTTTCCACGCTCTTCCGTCTTTTCGACGCCGTTTACCACAATGTCATAGCGCCCGCTGTCAAGTCCTGCAAACAAAGCGTCCCAGCCGGCTTCTACAAACTCCGCTTCTACACCGAGCTTCGCGGCAATCGCTTTTGCGACCTCCGTATCAAACCCGACTAATTCTCCGGAATCATCATGATAGGTCCACGGCGCCCAGACGCCCTCCATCGCGATGATGATCTTTCCGGCTTCTTTAATCTTCGTCAGCTGGTCTTTCGTCTCCGCCGGCTTCTCTTTGCAGCCTGATACGGCGAAGACGGAGAATGCCAATACGGCTGATAAAATAACGGCTGTAAGTTTTTTCATAACCTGCCCCCTTATAAAAAACTGTATCTTCCCAAATAACGAAACATCTTACATTACTATCGTTTCATGTCTCTACGGATTCCGTGAGTTCATGTCTTTGCGCATTCCGTGTGCTTCACCGGCGCTGCGGATTCTCAGCATTTTCGCGGTCTTCTAACCCGCGGATAAACTCTTTCGCGCGGTCGGTCTTCGGATTCCCGAAAAAGTCCGCCGGCGCTCCCTCTTCCACGATCTGTCCGTCGACTAAGAAAAGAATCCGGTTCGCGACATTTCGTGCGAATGACATCTCATGCGTGACGACGATCATCGTCATCCCTTCCTCTGCGAGCTTCCGCATGACAGAAAGGACTTCGCCGATCAGCTCCGGATCCAATGCCGAAGTCGGCTCGTCGAAATAGATGATTTCCGGGTCTGTCGCCATCGCTCGGGCGATCGCGACGCGCTGCTGCTGGCCGCCCGAAAGCTGGTCCGGCTTCGCGTCTTCACGGCCGGAAAGTCCGACCTTTTCGAGCATTGCGCGGCCGATCTCCTCCGCCTTCTTCCGGTTCATGTGACGTCCGATGATAAGTCCTTCCGTCACGTTCTGGAGCGCGGTCTTATTCGCAAAAAGGTTATAATTCTGGAATACGAACGCGGTCCGCTTCCGGATCGCCGCGATATCCCGTGTCTTCATCTTCCGAAGGTCATGTGCGATCCCGTCAAACGTCAGTTCTCCGCCGTCCGCTTTTTCCAGGAAATTACAGCAGCGGAGCATTGTCGTCTTTCCGGCGCCCGAGGGGCCGATCACCGCCACCACGTCGCCCTTTTCGATGGATACCGACAGGTCCGGAAGTACTTCCAGCTCTTCAAATTTTTTCTTTAAATGGCGGATTTCAAGAACGGACATGTGCTAACCTCCCCAGAATCTGCCAACGCTTTTTCGACGGCTGCCCGATTCCGAGCTTCCTTTCGATCAGCCGCTGGAGCAGCGTAAGGACTGTGCAGAAAATCAGATAGACGACTGCGAGCTCCGCATAGAGTGCAAGCGTCTTATAGGTCCGTCCGAGAAGCCGCTGCGTCTCATAAAACATCTCCGCTACTGAAATGCTCGCTGTGAGCGACATATCCTTCACCATGCAGATAAAAGAGTTTGAAAGCGACGGGAATGCCGTCTTCAGTGCCTGCGGAAGCACCACCCGGCGCATCGTCTGCGGGTATGACATGCCGACGCAGTAGCCGGCCTCCAGCTGTCCCTTCGGCACCGATTCGAGGCAGCCCCGGATCGTTTCCGTGCAGTATGCGCCTTCATTCATAGCAAACACGATCAATGCGGACGGGATCGGGTCGATCACGACGCCGACGCTCGGAAGTCCGAAGAATACGATATAAAGCTGAATCATTAACGGGGTGCCGCGCATAATCCAGACATAGAGGCGCGACGCCTGCTTCAGCACCGGGATGTTCGCGAACTGGATCAGCGCATTGACGATCGCAATGCAGAACGCCCACGTGAAAGCCGCCGCCGTCAGCGGCAGCGTAATCTTCAGTCCCGGCAGAATAATCTTCGGGAATGATTCTATAAGAAATGTCCAAAGGGATTCGTCCATCTGTTTTCGCCCTCAAAAAAGAACAATCTTCCACCAAATAAGCCTATTATGGTACTATCAATTATATTATTTTTTCAGGCCACTTTCAAGTCCTCTTCGCAATCCTCGGAGATTCTTCTTTTTTATGAGAAAACCTTGACAAAAGACTCCAAAAAGCGGTATTATATCAAGCGTTGTAATCCTCGATAGCTCAATGGCAGAGCATCCGGCTGTTAACCGGAGGGTTGTAGGTTCGAGCCCTACTCGGGGAGTGATGTGTCCGTAGCTCAGCTGGATAGAGCAACGGCCTTCTAAGCCGTGGGTCGGGGGTTCGAATCCCTTCGGGCACAAATAAAAAAGCAGGCAGATGCCTGCTTTTTTTATGCCCTTCTGAGGTGCTGGAACCCGCATAAAACTAAAAAGGAAACGCCTTATATACATCGTCGTTATCCGTAAAAACAATCCCCTTTCCTCCTAAACTTTGAATTGGTACGAGATTTTCCGGGTTGTCGTCTATCATATATACAGCATCGAAATTCCGATTAAACGAATTAATACAGGTTGTATAAGCCCGTATATCCGGCTTGGCGATCCGCATTTCACTTGAAATAAATATTGCATCAAATATATCGCGATATTGGAAAACATCCATCAGATCGTCTATCACTCCTAATGGAGCATTTGATAATAATGCCACATAATATTCCTCGTGCAATTCTCTGATATACTCAACCAAAGGCTGATTAATCTGGTACAATGCTTTAAAATCTTCAGCAATAGATTGTGCCGAATACCCCAGATCCTTTTCCATCATCTCGAACATTTCTTCACGGGTTATTTCACCAATGTCGGCTAAGCCGGCGTATTTATCTTTAAGTTTTTTTGCTTCCCATGGAGAAAAATGTTCTCTAAACCATTTTGGTAAAAGTTCACCACATATCACGCCAAAATTATCAAAAATGATTAATTCGTTTCTTTTCATTATTACGTATAAAACCTTTCAAGCATTTTACCTATCTGATTTTCACCGGTCCTAAAAGCCCGGAGGGCGGAATGGGAAGCTGCGTAGAGTAGCGATCCCTTTCCCGATGCGCGAGATTGTTCACGATGTCGATCACAAATTCATTTTTTCCGGAGCATACCGCGTTTCCGATTTCCACTGCGTAAGGCTCTGAAGCCATATATCCCAGATGCTTTCCGTTAAGGCTCACCTTCGCGATTTCTCCCACGTAGCCCAGGAATAGTTTCTTCTCTGTCCCGGTCAGCTCCGCAGTAAACTCATAACGGATGGTGCCGCAGAAACGTTCCATTCCCGGAAGATCTGTCACATCATCGCCGATCTTCGCTTCAATCTCACGAAACTCTCCCTTTGACGGGCAGGCCGACACCTTCAGATTCTCTATCGTGAATTCTTCAGTCGGCGTCTCCATATAGTCGAAGGCCGGAGCATTGGAATCATCCTCTATAAGGAAGATCGCCCCTCCCTTCGGAAGATACAGATCCACTTCCGATCCGTTCTGCCGCGGCTGATACAGCTGGTTCGTCCAGGGATCATAGAGACGGTAGCCGGCTTCTTTCTTAAGTTTCACCGTAAACCGGGCCTCATGGAAGATATCTTCGGAATAGAAGAAATAGATATCCTTTCCTTCCCGCGTCAGCTCATGATAGCGGACCGTAGGAACTGCAGGGCTCAGCGTAATTTCGTACAGTCCCCTGCTCCGAAGCCATCCTGCGAGTTCCGAAAGCTTCACGAAGCTGCAGCCACGAAGAGGCTCTCCTTCTTTCTTTTCCGCCGGTCTGGGACTGAGAATCTTTTCTCCTTCACCGGTCACAACGACCGTGACTCCGGAGTCAATAAAGCGTTGGAGCTCCTGAATCATCTTTTGAGACAGATACTCACTTTCAGGAATAACCAATGCCCCGTAAGTCTCCGGATCGGCATACAGACACTTCTTTCCTTCTGTTTCCCGAACCTCCACCGAGGGAAGCATATCCTCCCACAGAATGTCAAAATCCAGCTGCGCGCGGGTCAGTTCTCTGCCGGCACGGCGGCCGAAAAGAAGCTTCCCATCCGCCCATTCCGCTTCCGGCGTATATAAAAGTGCGACCGGCGCCCGGTGGATGCCGTCACTGATCAGATGCGCCCCTCGCCGCATATACTTCATCAGACAGCCAAAGGCCTCAATCTGGGGATTCATGCCCCGCGCATAGAAATGAGGCGGGCAGTCCGGATCCGGATATTTAGGCGAAAATGCATGGGGAACAAAATAATTGATTCCGTTGCTCAGCATATGATCCGCCAGCATCTTCTGCATCGGCACACCCTCTGCCCAGCCGTAAGCGCCGAAGATCTCGCACATTGCGCGATGGTTCATCCGTGGCGTCAGATGGGCTAATGATGTAGGCAGTTTCGCGAGGTAATAGTTAAAGAAGTCCGGGATAGCAATCTCGCCCCAGCCATGCGCGCGGCGGTCAATGTCCAGCATTCCCGGAGAAATCTGCTGGTGAACCACGTCCATACCGCCCATATCCTGATACTGAAGCGCGCGGAAGAAATGCCCCGCTCCGGCGCCCATCCGCTGATGGTTCTCCATATCCTCAATGATATGCCCGATGTATAAGACGCCATGATCACGACACCAATTCCCGATCCGCTTCGTGAAAAGCTCCGAATAGAGTCGGGTGATCACATCCATATAATGGAGACGAAGCGAATGATACCGTCCCTCCTGATCCTGGTGAAACAGCATCGGAAGTGCAATGCGCACCTTCTCCGCTGTAAGCTCCTCGCCGCCCTCCTCCGTAGTCCCTTTTCCACACGCTGCCATAAGCTCCGGCAGATCATCTCTCCAAGGAATCGGGAACTGGTTATTTCCTAGCTTCACCTCATAGTGTTTTCCATTGCCGAAGGCAGGCTCATCGGAGAAAAAGCCGACAAAGGTATTTCCGAAATACTTTGAAAAATGCTCATAATGCGGCTCATAGACCGCTTTCAGCATCGCATCGGAGCCTTCTTTCGTGATCAGATCCACATTGTCCTTATAAAAGTCCAGGTGATGGGTGCGGATGATAAAATACACCCGCCAGTAGCCTTCCGGAATGTCCCAGCGAACCATTCCCTCATGGACCTTATCCAGTAAATCTACCGGTTCTCCTACGAACTCATGGCCGTCACGCTCCCGCCGGAAGGCAGTTACCGTAATCAGTCTTTCATCTTCCGCAAGTTCCGGCACAATCAGCTTCATATGGGTCCGGGGACCGACGAAGTCTCTGTATTCCATCCGCGCCAGCGTCTTCCGGCACTCCGGATGATCCTTTACGTACCCGTTCGCATATCCTGACGGAAAATGCTGGTCATCCAGAAGCCAGACCCGCATGCCGCGCTTCTCCGCTTCCCGGAGCATAAAACCGAAGTCATTCCACCAGCTTTCTCTTCCGAACGCCTCATAAGGTCGCGATTCCACACAGAACTCCCGGATGTTGGCACGTTCCATCGCCTCAATCTCTTCGAGAAGGATCTCCTGAGGCTCGCCATGCTGCCAGAAAAACGGCAGGATATATTTTCCGCTCTCTGTGCCCTGAAGGCACTCCTGAAGATTTCGATCCATGCTTTCCTCCTGTTACGAATCAGAAACTGTTACGAACGTCCTGATAAATCATCCCCGCCGCAATCGATTTGAGGCGGGGATCAGTTAAATCACTGTAATTATACAGCATTGCCCAGAAAAATCATACCGGTCTTTGCATCATCTTAAATCGGATCATGGAAGGTTCCGAAGAGAATGCGTGTTTCATCATTTCGTCGCCATTCAGAATTCGTCCTCTTTGCCAGCGGCCATCCTTGTACGCGCCTTCTTCCTTTCGGATCAGCATAAGCTCGGATTCCGCGCCTTCCCGGGGATTTATCACAAACGAGCAGTTCACCGCGCAGATCAGGAATTCATAATCATTAAGTTCGATTACAAATCCGCCGCCGGCCGCGCCGGCTGCTGCTTTTCTGTCGCGATACGTGATTTCCAGCTCCATATGGCTCATCTTTACATATTCTGCAAAGCCGCCGTTATCAAGGAAGCCATAAGCTCTGTTCTCCTCATGTGCTTTCTCGATCAGATCGTCCAATTCATTGACATACCCGTACGCCTTCGCCAGCTTCTTCGCAATGCTGCTTTCGGTGCGGAGCATGCTTTCATCGATATTCAGGGCTGCTAAAACCGAGAGGTCCATCGACGGACCAAACTGCATATCCTCTACCGCAAAGGGTGCGAAGCAGAGCGTGTTATGCTTTCCTACCGAATAAAGGTAATTCGCGACTACATCCGCATTAGACGCCGCTTCCGGGATAAAAAGCGGGTTCTCGTCCGCTTCATATTCATCCGCCACATTCCGGAAATTCTTAACATAAATATCCGGTGCGAAGAAATCGATATGCTTCGCAAAATGTCTCCAGATCTTATGCATCTTAAACTGCGGTCCGCCCGACGGATAGCTTCCCGGCTTCCACGGCGACTGCTCCAGCCACGCATTCACATAGAGCGGCAGGTTATAGCGGCTCTTCCCGGCTGCGGCGATCTGCTCCACCGCATTCGCATAATAGTAAGCCATAAAGTTCTCGGCCGCATCCGCACCGAAAACATCTTCCCAGGTTCCGCCCTTTCCGGCATACTCGCAGACTTCATCCGGAACATCTGCGAAGTATAACTTATCTGCCAGCGGACTGAAATCCCGTTCGCA
>DCGM01000075.1:1427-8628 GCA_002315255.1 Lachnospiraceae bacterium UBA1778 | reverse complement strand
CTTCCGCCGCAAGCGGCATAAACGCCCGTCATCTCACGTTTTCCGGCATTGTCTAAATAGAAAAAGCGCTTCTGATCGAGTTTTACCCATTCGGGAACATAGGTCGAGCCGCCGTTCTTCCAGGAGCCGAACCAAAGAAAAACGAGCTTCATCTTCTCCCGCTCCGCCTGCTGAATCAAGCCGTCAACCAGCGCAAAATCAAATGTTCCTTCTTCCGGTTCAACGCATTCCCAGTAAACAGGCGCGATCACGCTGTTCATGTTCATATCCCGCAGTGCCGGCCAGACCCGCTTATCCATATACTCTAAACTGGAGGCGCTCGAATTATGGATTTCGCCGGACCGTAAACGGAATGATTTCCCGTCCACAATCAGCTTTGTGTTTTTACCCTGTCCCTCGAGGTGTGGTATCGTCTTCATTTCGACTTCTCTTTCTGTTTATTGTTCGTCTTCCCGACTGTATACATTATCTCCCGAATACTCGAACCAGTCAAAAGCAGCCTCGTTGTCGCTTTCGACTCCGTTTCCCGAGCAGAACATGCCGAGGTAAGCGCCTACAAATCCGCCGCAGGTCTCTGTCGCCACATAACTGACATCGACATTATCGAGAAGGATTTCATATTCATTCTCGGACTTTCCGGCCATCACAAATGCTCTCTGACCGTCCGTAGCAATCCGCATAAACGCAGTGTTCCCGGTCCATGCCACTTTTTTGAGGCATTCTTCGCCGCTGTCAATGGGGAAGCCGGCCCGGAGCTTGTAGTTCTCATTATGCTGGTCTACCCAGAATTTCATCACGCGAAGAACGGTGTTTCCATTCTCCTGCGCGAGTTCGATTCGAAGGTCGGCGCGGTTGTTCTGAATATACACAAGGCCCGCCGTCTCATTCTCTTTCGGAGAAAACTCCATCTTTACAGCGGCACTGAAAGAGATATAGCTCTGTCTCCGTCCGAGGAAGGACATGGCGTGCGGATAGAAATCCACTTCTGTCATGCTGGCATTGCTCTTCGGGAAATTCCGTTCATTTTCAAAAGGCCGCACCGGTGTTTTCGCGGCACGAAGATACAGCCTGCTGTCCGCCAGCCGATAAATGTTATTGTTTGGCGTTCCCAGGGAATTCCAGCATAAAGCCAGGTCGGGCGCATTAAATTCATCCCGTTTCAGTTCGGGAACGAACGGACAGGGTTCGACCCCTTTCGGAGCCTTATAGGTCCACTCGCATTTCCCGGTGTCCGGGAAAACCACCGGCCATCCTTCTTCCCAGATCATCGGGGCAATGAAGGTCTCGCGGCCCATATTCTTATGATATCCGCCGTAAATCCGGTAACCCAGGAAAACAATGTACCATTCTCCTGACGGAGTTTCTACCATATCCGCGTGTCCGGTTCCTACGATCGGATAATTATGGCGAAGATGTCTCATCGTGAGGATCGGATTTCCGTCATATCCCTCGTAGGGACCGAGAATATTCCGGCTTCGGGCAATCGTCACCGCATGATAATACTCGGTGCCGCCCTCCGAAATCAAAAGATAATAATAACCGTCTTTTTTATAGATGTGGGGCGCTTCGGGGCTGATTGCATTGAAAAGAGCGCCGGTCCAGACCGGTATAATCTCGCCAAGCTCCCATTTTTCGGTATCCAACACGGCCATTCCTATTTTCATATCGCCGATATCAGCCTTATCTCTTCCCGGAAAACTATGGGTTAAGTTTTCAGACAGATAACAGGTCCCATCCTCGTCCCAGAAGAGATCCGGGTCAAAGGTGGCCGGTAAAACATGCGGCTCGCTCCAGGGGCCCTTCGGATCTTCTGCTGTAACGACGTAAGTCTTACTTACAGAATTATTACAGACGATCACATAGAACAATCCTTCATGATACCGGAGTGTAGGCGCGTACAGGCCGCTGGAGACTCTCGTCGGTTCCAGCGGAAGCCAGTCCGGATTCGTGAACGCATAAGAGATCTGCTCCCAATGGACCAGATCTCTGCTGTGATAGATAGGTATGCCGGGGAAAAACGAGAAGGAGGATGTCGCAATGTAGTAATCATCCCCTACCCGAACGATTGAAGGATCGGGATTGAATCCCGGAATAATCGGATTATGTATCAGCATAATAGCCTATCCCCCTTCGTCAGCCCTTTACAGCGCCGATCATAACGCCCTTCGTAAAATACTTCTGAACGAACGGGTAAATACAAAGGATCGGCAGCGTAGCAACCACGATTACCACGTACTTTATCAGGATCTTGGCCTGCGAGACCATAAAATCGTCTGACGAACTGACCATATCCGTAATCGAGCTGTTAATCAAAACCTCTTTTAAAATCAGCTGAAGCGGATAGAGGTCGCGCTTTCCGGAAAGGTAAATGCTCGGATGGAACCAGGAGTTCCACTTGGCGACTGCATAGAACAGCGCAATAACGGCTGTCGTCGCCTTTGTAAGCGGGAGGAAGATCCTCCAAAGAATCTGGAAATCATTCGCTCCGTCAATTCTCGCAGCTTCCTCTAATGCGCTCGGAACCTGCTCAAACGATGTGCGCATAATAATGAGGTTCATTACCGAAACACCGCCCGGAATAATGACTGCCCATCTCGTCTGGACAAAGCCGAGGGCTTTCACGACCATATAAGTCGGAATCAGGCCGCCGTCGAACAGCATCGTGAATGAAAGAAACAGCGTCAGCGCTTTTCGGAGTCCGAAGCACTTTCTGGACAGGCAATAGCCGCCGATCGTCGTCAAAATCATACTGAAAGACGTTCCGGCTGCCACATAAAGCAATGTGTTTCCGTATGCTTTCCATAATGCGGTATTGTTTCCGAGCATCTCATATCCTGACAGCGTAGGGGTGCCGAGCGGCCAAAGGACCGCACCAAAATTGATGTTCAGCTTCTGCGGATCTGAAAAAGAGCAGCAGATAACATGCCACATCGGAAGTAAGAAGCAGATCGTCACAAGTACCAGAAAAATCGTATTGATAATCTCAAAGATAACCCTGCTGGGTGATTTTTTTATATATTCCATAATCTCTCCTTATCAGAACAAGCTCATGTCTGAGACTTTTCTCGAGATCTTATTTGTCAAAATTAATAGCGCCGTGTTAATCACGGAGTTAAAAAGGTTTACGGCTGTGGAATATCCAAAGTCCGCATCCAGAATACCTTTTCGATAGACATATGTTGATATGACATCCGCCACCTCATAGGTCGACGGTGCATAAAGAAGCAGAAGTTTTTCTGAACCGACCGTCAGGAAAGAGCCCATTCTTAAAATGAACAGCATAACGATCGTGTTCGCAATTCCCGGAAGCGTAACATGCCAGGTCTGCTGAAGGCGGTTCGCGCCGTCAAGCATGGCAGCCTCGTATAACTCTTTATCAACTCCTGACAGCGCAGCCATATAGATAATGCTTCCGTATCCTACTGTCTGCCAGATTCCGCTGATCGTATAAATCGTCCGGAAATAATCCGCATTTCCGATAAGACTCTGACGGGTTCCACCAAGCATAACAATGAAATCCGTGATAAAACCTCTGGACGAACAGAAGTCCGCTACCAGACCGCAAAAAACGACGCTGGAAATAAAGTGCGGCATATAACTGACCGTCTGAACAACTTTCTTAAACTTCGCATTCTTTACTTCGTTCAGAAGAAGCGCGAAAATAATCGGGGCAGGAAAGCTGAACACGATCTCTAATACGCTGATGATGATCGTGTTTTTAATGACACGTCCGGCGTATGCACCCTTAAAAAAGTTCTCAAAATTCTTAAACCAGACCCACTGGCTCCCGAAGATACCCTTTCTCGGAAAGTATTTTTCGAAGGCCACTACGATTCCGGCCATCGGAACATAATGGAAAATAATGAAATAGACAATGACCGGAATCATAAAAAGATATAACAGCTTGTTTTTCTTGATGTCCCGGATCAGATTAAATTTCTCAACAGCATTCTTTTTTGTATGCTTCATAACAGTTCCTTATCACTATTTGAAAAAAAAGGCCGCCAATCATAATGATTGACGGCCGCTTTAAAAAGCCGTGGATATGATTACTTAACCGGAAGGGTCATGTAACGATCGACGCCAGCCTGATAGATTTCGATAGCCCGCTCGATACCCATGGACTTGATGATGGAGATGAACTCATCCCAGTCATCCTCAACGCTCTTCTGGCCCGTGATGAACTTAACCGTCCACTCGACAGCAGCCGTATCAACATCAGCCATAATAGAAGACCATTCATCGCCCTCTTCAGAGGTCAGAGACTTATTAACGATAACGTAAGCACCGTCATTGGTGTCCAGCCAGAGATGGTTCTGGGTGTTGAGAACTTCCTCAGTGAAGCCGTCTCTCATCCAGTCATAGACCATACCAGCGGTAGAAGCATACTTCGTACGAGCCTGATACTTTGTAAGGCCGTCCGGGTTATTCATGACCATGTCATTGAACTGAGCTTCGCCGTTAACGATTTCGTAAGTAACGCCTTCTTTACCAAAGTTCAGGACATCGATAGCTTCCTGCGTCCAAAGAGCGTCAATCCATCTGCAAACCATTTCAACATTCTCGCAATCAGCAGAGATAACCCAGCCTTCATCGCAGATGATCGTGTTGACGATACGGACATGAGTCGTCTGTCCTTCTTCAAGAACCGGATAGGTGACCGGCTGGAAGTTCATGCCTTCAACACCGGTGGTGGTAGCGTAGTTCGGGAAATAGTTGATGGAAGAAGCGCAAGCGCCAACCTTTCCGGAAGCGATAAGGGACATATCCTTTTCGCATCTGATAAGCGTAGAGGTATAGAAGTCCGGATCAATCAGACCTTCAGAATACCACTGTGCAAGCATAGCGATGTAATTCTTATAACCTTCTTCAAGGCAGGAATAGTAAACCTTTCCATCCTTCTGGAAGAATGCATTAGCAACGGTAGAGCCAAGACCGGTAATGTCATAGCCAGCGCCGAAGATACCGACCTGGTCAGAGCCACGGGCATTCAGCCAAAGAGCACCGGTAGCACCCTTCTGCTCCTTGAATGCGGTAAGGACTTCATGCCAATCATCATAGGTGACAGGCTGCTCTAAGCCAAGCTCATCCAGCCAGTCCTGACGGACTACATAGCCAAGCCACGGACCCTGCTCGGTTTTCATGATCGGGCTGATCATGCCGATCTTTCCGGTAGCGGTCATGGTAGCGCGCTGAAGATCGTCGCTCTTGAATGTGCCGTCCTGATACAGGTAGGATGCGTAATTCGGCATATACTCATCAATGTATTCGCCAAAATCAAGAATCGCGCCCTGCTCGATAAGGCTGTCAAGTCCGCCGTGAGCATCAAAGTCAGCCTTCTTCGTATAGAAGAGATCCGGCAGTTCGTTCGAAGCTAACAGGATTGATAACGCATCAGCCTTGGTGCCGTATGCGGGCTCAATGAAGTTAAGCTTGACGCCGAACATTTCTTCAATAGTCTGCCAGCAAAGCATTTCGCTACGGGTTGAGATGCCAACCTGCGGATCATAGTTGATGCCTTCCATCCAGATAGAGATTTCAGCGCCCTCCGGGAACTGATACTCCGTCGGAGCTTCGGTCTCGTCCGTCTTTTCAGTAGCCTTCTCAGTCTGCTTTTCCGTTTCCTTCTCGGTCGGGTTGGTCGGGTTGCAAGCAGCCATAGAGAGAATCATCAGCATTGCTAAAAGCAAGCAAGCGATTTTCTTTAAACCTTTCATTTTTTCCTCCTATTTTGTGCGCCTTCTGGCGCATTTGATATGAGGTTAGTCTATTCCGTCATCTTTCACAATACAATGCCAATTTCTATACAGATGATTGGTCAATTTATGTTGTTTTGGTCAAAAATGCCGAAAAATGTCATTTTTCTGTCCTGTTTTACGTGCCAGTGCATTTATTGTCTAACCTTTGTAAATTAATGTCATTCCTTTTTAAAATAATCTATGATAATTTTTAAATGGGGAATAGGAATAGACGCTTTTTAGCCCTGGCTGTGGGATGTCGGGCAAAAATTGTCCCCCCCTTGATGACAAGCAACCATTAGAGCTCTTATTAATTATTCATTTTTTTGTTCAAAGAGAGAGGATTTCCGAATGACCAATAAAAAATTGTCTGCATTTGGTAAAAACTATCGTCGCCTGATCTACACCTATATGATTGTCATGGTATTTCCGTTAATCGTCGGGATCGTCATGACCTTTATTCTCAATCACGAGACTGGAAAAGCGATCAAAGAAAACTATGAGGACCGTCTTTCCTATTCTGCGGACACGCTCGATCAGATCCTTCGCAATGCCAGCAACTGCGCCATCACCATAGCGACAGACCAGAACGCCATTTCCTGCAGCAAGATTACGGCACCGCTGACAGACTCTGAGATGGAATACTTAAAAAAACCGCTTCAGGCCTCCATCATTTCCGAGCTGAATGTTAACGAGCAGAACATCGCAGATATCATTGTCTCTTTCCCGCAATCCAGCGTCATGCTCTCCACCCAGAGGACATTTCGCTATGAAGATCGTGATAATCTCTGTAAATCCGTTCTGGGGATGACTTATGACGAGGTCCTCCAGTTCATTCAGAAAACGAAAGGACGTGGTTTTTATGTTTCAAGCGGTGAAAACGCTGCAGGAAATCCGGTTCCCTTTCTGGTTCAAACGGGCTTGGGCCAAAACTCAAAAACATTATCGGTGATCATTGTTCTGAAAAGCAACAGCCTCCTCGATGCGCTAGCTTATTCCAGCGGAAAAGCTGTCATCGGCTCAAGCAGCACGGATTTCTATACGAAATCAGAGAACAGCTTCCAGTCTGACCCCGACTTTATGGAATATCTCTTTTCAGAGGAAGTGCTGTCGCAAAGCCCAACGGATTCCCGAAAAGGGTATGTCACTTTCGCAAAGAAGTCTTCTGTAAGCAGTTGGAATTACATTCTGATTTTAGAAAAAACGGAGTATCAGCGCACGACTGACGGCTTCCGGCTCGTTTTGATTCTTATTTTCTCCGCCACCGTCCTGCTAGGCGTTCTGATCATCTTCCAGATCAGCCGAATCGTCTATTCTCCGGTAATGCGGCTGATTGGGGATGCCGGCGAAGCCTACCAGCCTTCAAAGAACGAAGATGAATTTGATTTCCTGAGCGGAGTCTTTCAACGGCTTCGGGAAAACAATGTTTTAGATGAACACGGGAATAATCCGAACGAAAACTC
>DCGM01000075.1:0-1413 GCA_002315255.1 Lachnospiraceae bacterium UBA1778 | reverse complement strand
GCTCGTCTCTCTCGCGCTAAACCGGATTCTCTGTCAGTCCTCTTGGCCGAATGACCATCTGGCGGAAAAGCTCCGCCTTCAGAAGCCGAATTACCGTGTCGCCATTTTGGACATCGAGTTCCTGTCAGAAAACCTGCTGTCTTCCGGTGAAATGCTGGAAGAACGCCGCTTTTTCAATGATCTGAAGAAGACCTTCACTGCGCCTTCCTCCGGCCAATCCATCTTCTATTACAACCGGATGAATGAAAACAATAAAGCTCAGGTCAATTATTCCACCTATAATATTGTCTCCGAGCTGCTCGATTCCGATGATATCCTGATGACGCTGGTCGAAGGAAATATCGTCCTGGTTCTCCTTCTTCCGGAAGCCGAAGAAGAAAAGCTCGCTGCTATGACCGCTTTCGAGCATAAGGTCACACATTGCTGTGATATTCTGCGAAGCCGCGCCGGAATCGCCCTTTCCGCGATTATCAGCGAGCCGACCGAAGCCAGAGAAGAACTGTATGACCGGTATAATGATCTGAAGCTATATCTTCGGAAAAAGCATTTTCTGGGCGCTTGCGAAAACAGAGTCATCTACCCCAGCAGAGAGCTGCAGGCCGATCCCAAGCACGATAAGAGTTATGAGATTGAGACCAGCATCGGGAATAAGATTGTGGCGAAGGAATATGACGTGGCCTACCAGATGCTGGAATCCTTCTTTGACTATGTCTTAAAGCACAGCGCCGATTATTCTTTACAGCTTCTCCAGCTCCGTATGTATGGTATGATTTATGTGCTGATCACATCTCTCGGACTGAGCGCAAACGAGCCTTTCTCCGACACGGGGCTCCCTGAAAAGGAATCCCTCCCGTCGCCTGAGTTCCTCTTAGCATCTGAAAACATTTTAGAGCTTCGTAACAATGTGAAGCTTCTCTTCCGCGAACTGATCGAACTGCACCAGAACGATCTTCAGAGAAGCGTAATCGCTAGAAGTGATGAAATTCGCGATTATGTGAAAAAGCATGCCTTCTCTCCGGAGATCTGTGCAGCGTCCATCTGCAACGAGTTTCACATCTCGGCGTCTTATCTTTCCAGATTATTTAAGCAGACGGTCGGAAGCAATCTCTTAAAATATATCCATACCATTCGGATCGGACGCGCGAAAGAACTTTTGGAAACGACAGACATCAGTATCAACGACATCGCGGATCTCGTCGGCTTCAGCGACCGGCGGTCGTTTGACCGCGTCTTCTCTTCTTTTGTAAAGACTACCCCGTATACCTACCGTGCAGATCATCAGAAGAAAGAATAACCATGATACCCGGAGCGTTCCGTGCTTCGCACTCCCACGCTCCTCCCACATTCCGTACTCTCGTGGAGATAAATCTCCACTTCGCGCTCCTTGTGGGGCACGTCAAGAAGCCATATCTC
>DCGM01000026.1 GCA_002315255.1 Lachnospiraceae bacterium UBA1778 | reverse complement strand
CGACAAGAATCGAACTTGCGGCCTCCTGAACCCCATTCAGGCGCTCTACCAAACTGAGCCACGCCCCGAAACGCAATAGACAGTATAGCAAATCCGCGGGGCATTGTAAAGGGCTTTCGAAAAAGACAGCTTGCCAGAAAAGACGGCTTCATGGAAGGACTGTCGCAGAAAAGTCTCCGACAGAAAAGCAATATTTGACTAATCAGCCCACGTACCTAAGCAATATTGGAATTGAAAGAAATTGAACGCTATGATACAATTATTACAATAAAATCTCATAGTGGAGGAATCTATGAAAATCCGGGAAAACTATAAATATGCAGTCGCCTGCGTGACCAGTATGGGCGTTCGTATTACGCCTGTAGACCGTATGGCGGTTCAGAACAGCAATATGTTTTATATGCAGGCCACGAGCGCGGAAACGAACGTTTTAAATGTCACATCCGCACTTGGTAAGGAGTGCCTGGCTATGACGAAGTTTGTCAAAGGCAGCCCGATCGCCGCATTTATTAAGAGCCAGCTCCGTTCGCGGAACATTGCTTTTGAAGGAAAAGAAGTCGAGCAGGGCGGCCCGTGGGGCTATCGCCATCAGTTCAATATTGCGGACTCCGGCTTCGGCATGCGCGCTCCGCGTGTCTGGAATGACCGCGCCGGCGAAATCGGCCGCACGCTGGCAGCAGATGATTTTGATATCGACCGTATCTTCGGACAGGAAGGCGTCGGCATCCTTCACCTTTCCGGCCTGATCGCAGCCATGAGCGAAGACACGACGAAGTGCTGTGTCGAACTTGCGAAAGCGGCGAAGAAGTACGGAACGCTCGTTTCCTTCGACCTTAACTACCGCGCCACCTTCTGGAAGGGCCGCGAAGCGGAACTTTCGCAGGCGTTCTCCGAGATTGCTTCCTGCGCAGACATTTTAGTCGGCAATGAAGAAGACTTCCAGCTCTGCTTAGGCTTCAAAGGACCGGAAGCAGGCGGTAAGGACTTGGCTGCGAAGATCGATTCCTTTAAGGCAATGATCCTTCAGGTTAAGGAGAAATATTCGAATGCGCAGGTATTCGCTACGACGCTCCGCCAGGTTATTTCGGCAAACGAGCATCTGTGGGGCTGCATTGGCCTTTACGGCGACGAGTGGTATGTCGAAGAACCGCGTGAGATTCAGGTTATGGACCGTATCGGCGGCGGTGACGGCTTCACCGGCGGCCTGTTATACGGCATCTTAAACGGCTGGGAAAGCAGCAAGTGCTTACAGTTCGGCTGGGCTTCCGGCGTTCTCGCAGCATCGTCCTTAAACGATTACGGCGAGCCGGCAGACGAGAAGCAGCTTTGGGACATTTACGCAGGCAATGCGCGCGTACAGAGATAAAGCCGCGCGTGCAGAGATAAAGCCGCGCGTACAGAGATAAAACCGCGCGTATAAAGATAAAGTCACGCGTACAAAGATAAAAGGAGAAAAGAAATGAAGAAAGCAGATATCGGTATTATCGGTCTCGCCGTCATGGGCGAAAATCTCGCAATGAATATGGAGTCGAAGGGCTTCACCGTAGCAGTTTATAACCGTACCACGAGCAAGGTTGACAGCTTTGTCGAAGGCCGCGGCGCAGGAAAGAATTTTATCGGATGCCACAGCCTCGAGGAACTGGCAGACAATCTGGCGTCTCCGCGTAAAGTTTTCATGATGGTTAAGGCCGGCGATGCTGTTGACCAGATGATCGATACGCTTCTTCCGTTACTGTCGGACGGCGATATCATCATTGACGGCGGAAACTCCCATTTCCCGGATACGATGCGCCGCACGGCTTACGTCGAATCCAAGGGCAAGCTTTACATCGGTACCGGTGTTTCCGGCGGCGAAGAAGGCGCTTTAAAGGGACCGTCCCTTATGCCGGGCGGCTCACCGGAAGCTTGGAAATCGGTTAAGCCGATCTTCCAGTCGATCTGTGCACATGTGGCGGACGGAAGTCCGTGCTGTGACTGGGTTGGTGAGAACGGCGCAGGCCATTTCGTAAAGATGGTCCACAACGGAATCGAGTACGGCGACATGCAGCTGATCTGCGAAGCATACCAGCTGATGCGCGACCTGTTAGGCCTTTCCAATGAAGAGATGCATGATATCCTGACCGATTGGAATAAGACCGAGCTGGATTCCTATCTCATTGAAATCACGCGTGACATCCTGGGATATAAGGATGAAAAGGGCGAGTATGTAGTCGACGCGATCCTGGATACGGCTGGCCAGAAGGGCACCGGAAAGTGGACCGGCATCGCAGCATTGGATGAGGGCGTTCCGCTTACGCTGATCGGTGAAGCGGTATTCTCCCGCTGCTTAAGCGCGATGAAGGAAGACCGTGTCGAAGCGTCTGAGGCTTATGGCCGCACGATTAAACCGTTCGACGGCGACAAGGCTGAAATGGTCGAAGCGATCCGTCAGGCACTTTATGCATCAAAGATCATCTCCTACGCGCAGGGCTATACCTTAATGCGTACCGCAGCGAAGAGCTACGGCTGGAACTTAAATTACGGCGGCATCGCATTAATGTGGCGCGGCGGCTGCATCATCCGTTCCGTTTTCTTAGGAAAGATCAAGGAAGCGTACGATAATAATCCGGAGCTTTCGAACCTTCTTCTGGACCCGTACTTCAAGGCGACCATCCAGAAGCTCGTTCCGGCTTGGCGGAAGGTCTGCGCGAAAGCGATCGAAGCCGGTGTTCCGGTTCCGGCCATGACCTCAGCTCTGAGCTACTTCGACGGCTATACGACCGAGAAGCTTCCGGCCAACCTTTTACAGGCACAGCGCGACTACTTCGGCGCACATACCTATGAGCGTCTCGACAGCCCGCGCGGCGAGTTCTTCCACACGAACTGGACCGGCCACGGCGGAAACACCTCTGCTTCTACGTATACCGCATAAGATTTATCGAAAAAGCACGAACCTGCGGGGCGCCTGCGGCGCCCCGGAAGAATAAAGACGATCGGGAGAGAATATGGATATTTTTAAGATAGCGGACCGCGAAAACGGGCTCACAAACGACGAAATCCGCGCCGCATTGGCGGAAAGCCTTAAAGGAAGGGAACTTCACCGTGTGCTGATCTTACCGCCGGATTTCACCCGTTTTCATTCAAATGCGGGCTTGATCACGAACATTTATTATCATATGCTGAAGGACCTCGGCGCTGAGGTGGACATTCTCCCGGCGTTAGGCACGCATGATCCGGTCTCGAAAGAGCAGTGGGATGCGATGTTCGGCGATATTCCGTTCGAGCTGATGATCAAGCATGATTGGCGCCACGACGTCGTCAAACTCGGCGAAGTCCCGGGCGACTATATTTCGGAGATTACGGAAGGCCTCTGGACCGATCCGGTTTCTGTCGAGGTCAACCGGAAAGTCATGGATGAAAGCTATGACCTGATCATCTCTCCGGGACAGGTCGTCCCGCACGAGGTAATCGGCATGTCCAACCATGCGAAGAACCTGTTTGTCGGTGTCGGCGGAAGCGACATGATCAATAAATCCCATATGGTCGGCGCTGTTTACGGCATGGAGCGGATGATGGGCAAGGATTACACCCCGGTCCGCAAGATTTTCGACTACGGCATGGAGCATTATCTCAATGAGCGCCCGATCCTGTTCGCATTGACGGTCACGACGGCCCCCGGCGGAAATATCCGCACGCATGGTCTCTTTATCGGCGAAGGACGCGAGTGTCTGACCCAGGCAGTCAAGCTTGCGCAGGAGAAGAACATTGACTTTGTCGAACACGGCTTAAAGAAATGCGTCGTTTATCTCGACCCGTCCGAGTTTAAGAGCACCTGGCTTGGCAATAAAGCTGTTTACCGTACGCGTATGGCGATGGCGGACAATGGCGAACTGATCATTCTAGCACCCGGCGTGAAGCGCTTCGGTGAGGATATGAGTGTCGACGGTCTGATCCGGAAATACGGATACCGCGGCCGGCTTCATACGCTGGAAGAATTCAAGAAGCCGGAAAATCAGGACCTTCGCGACAATATGGGCGCAGCGGCTCACCTGATTCACGGTTCTTCTGACGGACGGTTCTCGATCACTTACTGTGTAAAGGACATCACGAAGGAAGAAATCGAAGGCGTCGGCTTCGAGGCGGCGGACTACGATGAAATGATTCAGAAGTATGATCCGACGAAACTCGCTTACGGTTACAACACCGTTGACGGCGAAGAGATTTACTTCATCCCGAACCCGGCATTAGGACTCTGGATCAATAAAGAGAAATTTAACGGATAAGAAAGGTTACTTGTAACGCGGCCGAAGCAGCCGCCTTACTGAAAAGAAAGCATTACAACCCAACACACCCCGGCTGCCTGAAAAAGGCAGCCGTGGTCCGTTTTTAGGAGGAAAACGATGAATTTCGAAAAAATCGCGAAAAATTACTGTGAAAAGTCAAGCCTGTATGAAAAATCTATCCATTCTGAAAATGGTTGCACCGCCTTCATGGTGGACTGCGGAGACGAGGATTTTCTGGTTGCGACAGCCGGGTTTGGCTTCGTAGGAGAAGAGTTCCAGTCAGAAGAGGGCGCTTTTATCGCCTGCCGTCTCACGCATGACAATGCAGTCGTTCTTCGGAAGCTCTTCCCGTTTACGGCCCCGGTGCCGGTTCTTCGGAAAGAGCGTTCGATCGGCGTCGGCGACCGCCTCGGAATCGCTACGCCGGGTCATATCCGCGTGTTCGAGAAATATGACGCTTATCCGGTCCTCGCGCAGCAGTCGATCCGCGAACTGAATCTGACGAACCGCACTTTCCATGATGTGCTCGACAGCGCTTCCTTCAGTGTCTTCCGCGAAGACTTCACGCGTGGCTTCGGCGCAGACGGCGACCATTTAAAGAAAGCGGAAGAGCTTCAGTATGCGTTGGATTGCGGCTATACGATGATCACATTGGACTGCTCAGAGCATATTCACAATGAAGTGATGAAAATGACCGAGGACGAAATCCGCGCGAATTATGTCGGAAATCCGGAGCTTGAAAAGAAATACATGAATCAGACCGTTTCAGTCGACGGAGTTGAAATCGCTTTTGACGAGATTTCTTTTAAACGGAACTGCCTGATCTATAACGAAGCGATCGACTTTGCGGTGGGAATCTACCATCAGTTCTTCGACGGACGCGATGACCTCGACTTCGAGATGTCGATTGACGAAACGGAGACGCCGACGACACCGGCGCAGCATTATTATATCGCGAACGAGCTGATTTCACGCGGCGTGAAGGTCGTCACAATCGCACCGCGCTTCGTCGGCGAATTCCAGAAGGGAATCGATTATATCGGCGATCTTAGTAAGTTTAAGCGCGAGTTTGAGGCGCACGCGAAGATTGCGCGGCATTTCGGCTATAAGATCAGCGTCCATTCAGGCTCCGATAAGTTTTCGGTCTTCGAAACGGTCGGAAAGTATACCGGCGGAAATTTCCATCTGAAGACGGCCGGCACGAACTGGCTCGAAGCAATGGCGGTAATCGCGGAGCATGATCCGGCGCTCTATCGCGAAGTCCATCAGTATGCATTGGACGGCGCGTTTGAGCAGGCGACAGCGTATTATCATGTCACGACAGACCTTTCGAAGATTCCGGCGCTTGATACGCTGACGGACGCGGAACTTCCAGCACTTTTCCAGAACAATGATTCGCGCCAGCTGATCCACATCACCTACGGGCTCATCTTAAATGAAAAGAATGCGGACGGGGCGTTCCGGTTTAAGGACCGGCTTTATGCGGACTGGCGGAAATACGCGAAAGAATACGAGGCGCGCGTGGACCGGCATATCAGCCGCCATCTGGACCTCCTCTATAGGGGCTTCCGCCCGTGAAAAGGCTTCTACTGTGCGAAGTGAGACCGGTCACTGATCAAATAATGCATCTCCTTCGCTAGACGCTCGTTTCCT
>DCGM01000082.1:22538-22724 GCA_002315255.1 Lachnospiraceae bacterium UBA1778 | reverse complement strand
CATCCATAGCGCCGCCGAAGAAGAAACGAGCGTTGTTGTCGCCCGGGTCGCCGGTGATGAGCTCAATGTTGAACGGGCCAGCGCCATTTGCCAGACCGAGCTGAGCTTCGATGTATTCGCCCTGCTTCGTACCGACCATGTAGTTGTCGAACGTTGCATAATAGGAAACAGCATCAGAGTTCATGA
>DCGM01000082.1:22386-22522 GCA_002315255.1 Lachnospiraceae bacterium UBA1778 | reverse complement strand
TAAGACGGTCATAAGCGATAACCTTGACGCCTTTTTCCTTCGCCTGAGCGAGGACGGTTCCGAGTGAGTCGCCTTCGATAGAAGCGATAACGAGAACCTTGCATCCGCCGTTGATCATGTTTTCAATCTGAGAAAC
>DCGM01000082.1:21657-22304 GCA_002315255.1 Lachnospiraceae bacterium UBA1778 | reverse complement strand
TAGCGCCATCCTGATTCCATCTCTGAAGAGACTTCGTCGGCATTGCAACGCCAACCTTCTTCGAGTTGTTCGTGGTGCAGCCTGCGAACAGAGATGCAACCATAGCAACTACGAGCATAAGAGCCATAAATCTTTTCTTCATTATAGTCCCCTCCTCATAGGGTAATTATTTTGATATTGTTAATTTACCATAAAAGATAAGGAAATTCTTTACACTTTTCTATATATTTTTTTGCAAAATCCATAAAAAGCAGTCGTTATCTGTAATGTTTTGCTCTTAACTTTACATATTCGCAAAATATTCCCCATTCGTTCTTTGGAACAGAGACTTTTTACCGCTCGGCCGGCCGGTTCAGATAGACATCCTCCTGAAGATGAAATCCGCTCCCGATGATTACCTCGTCGAGATTCTCTTTTGTCACCGCGATCGGTTCGATGCCGATATACGGGACCTCATAGGTACCGTCGTTAATCGTGGAGAGTTTTTCATCGCTGATCTTCTCCCCTTTCGCCAATGCGATCGCGCAGGCGGCCGCCTTCGCCGCAAGCTGCTCCACCGGCTTGTAGACCGTCATGAGCTGCGTCCCTTCGACGATCCGCTGGCAGGCCTCGAGGTCCGCATCCTGTCCGACGACCGGAATCTCGCC
>DCGM01000082.1:0-21640 GCA_002315255.1 Lachnospiraceae bacterium UBA1778 | reverse complement strand
CCCCGCAAGCCGCGTTTCCGAAAGCGCGCGGAGGACATGCCCTGCGATATTATCATTGCCGCACATGATGCCGGAGGCTTCGGCGACGATGTCGCCGTGCTGATAGATATACTCTTCCGCGATCTCCGCGAGCCACCCTTCACAATGGATAGAAGCCCCGACTTCCACCCCGTTCCTGTCCAGGACTTCGCGGAAGCCCTGTTCGACGAGTTCGACATTATGGTCCGCGAGCGAGCCGCCGAGCATCAGCACCGGTCCGTCGCCTTTCCGGTTCGCGACGAGTGAAGCGGCCATCAGGCTGCCGACCTTCTCATTGTCAAAAGAGATATAGAGATCGGCGTTCGCGTTTAAAAGAAGGCGGTCGTAAGCGATAATCTTGATCCCCGCATTCTTCGCCCGCGTGATTTCGTCCGTCAGCGCTTCTGAATCAATCGCCACTATAACGATCACGTCGACTCCCTTTTTGACAAAATAGGCGATCTGCTCCTTCTGGCGTTCGATATCGCCGTTCGCGTTCTGGACGTTGACTTCGGCGCCGAGTTCCTTCGCGGCTGATACGAAAATATCACGGTCACGCTCCCAGCGCTCAATGACGAAGGAGTCAAAGCTCATTCCGATTTCGATTTTCGGTGCTTCCTCTTCGCCCTTCGTTTCTTTTCCGTCCTCTGAAGGGCGACAGCCGGAAGCCGCGACCGCCATCAGCAGAAGGACTGCTGCTAAAAGGACTGCTGCACCTCTTTTCATCCTTATCCCTCCCGATATTCGGTCGGTGTCACGCCGACATTTTTCTTAAATGACTTACTGAAGTAGTTCGGATCCGAATAGCCGACCATCGCGCAGATCACCTTCATCGAATGGTTCGTCGTGCTGAGAAGCAGCTTCGCGCGTTCAATCCGAAGATTCGTCAGATAGTCGATAAAGTTTTCTCCGGACGCTTCCTTAAATATACGGCTGAAATAATACGGGCTGATGTTCACTTCCCGGGAGACGTCCTCGAGGGTGATTCCCTTCGTGTAATTCGCATTGATATAGGCCTTCGCTTCGTCGATAACATCGTCGGAATGCGTCACGCGGCGGTTCTGCGCATTCGCGCAGGCCGCTAAAATCCGGGCGTCAAGCCAGTTCCAAAGAGCTTCCGGGCTGTCCGTTCTCATCAGCGACGGAAGATAATCATGCTGCTCCGAAAGCGAAACCCGGGCGCCGCCGGCGCGATAAACGCACTCATCGGCCTTCAATGCCATCTCCACCGCTTTCAGCCGCGCATCCATCAGGTCAAGCCCGGTCATCCAGACGAAAATCTCTTTCGCCGCGGCGGAAGCCGCATCATACCGGCCGCGCTCCGCTTCATCATAGAAGCGCCCCTCCGCATCCGAAGGATAATCGCGTTCCTGAACGCTTTCCGCCGAAATATCATCAGCATGGGCAACGGTGTTCGTCGTAAGGCGGAGCGCCTTCGTCGCGCTCATATACGACTCCACTGCCCGCCGTAAAGGACCGGCGCCGCCGATGCCGACACGGAAGACGGTATCCGTCCGTTCATGAAGCTTCCGCGCCATTTCGCGCGCCTTCGTAATCGCGTCAATGCGCCCGTTATAATCGAAGTGCTCGTCGCTATAGGGCACGAGAACGACGATTTCATTGCCGATCGTCATCCCGACCGCGTGATTGAAAAACAGTTTGATAATCTCACGGATTTCCCGATGATACCGCTGAAGGCGGATGCCGGTGCCGATCGTGTTCGTCAGCCGGTTTCCTTCCCGCTCATCGCCTGAAAATAGCACCAGAATAAAGGCGTTTTCACTCGGAAAGTCTAAAAGCGTCCGGTAGTTCTGGACATCATTCTCATCATATTCCCGCGTAAGAAGCCGGTAAAGGAAGCCGCTTTCGAGAAGCGGAATAACGGTCTCCAGCTTTTCTTTTACTAAAAGATCGTCTGAACGGCGTTTCTTTTCGCTGTTCACTTTCGCCATCGCTTTTTTGAGTGCGGCGACCATCTTCGTCTTTTCCATCGGCTTCGTCAGATATTCGAGCGCGCCGAGTTCGATCGCCTGTGCCGCATAATCAAACTTATCGTAAGCGGAAAGTACGATAAATACTACATTTTCATCATTCTTCCGGATTTCCCGCATCGCTTCGATGCCGTTGATTCCGGGCATCTGGATATCCATGATCGCGATATCGGGGCGGAACGCTTCAGCGAGCTCGATCACATTCCGTCCGGTTTTCGCATATTCGATTTCGACCTCATCGCCGAATTCCTTCGTGATCAGAAACTTTAAGGAATCAATCATGATGCCTTCGTCGTCGGCGAGCATTATCTTAAACATCAGCTTCCTCCTTCTGTCTCAGCCGGATGATAAACTCCGTTCCTTTTCCTTCGCCTGCGCTCCGGATTTCCAATGCGTCCGCGTCCCCTGTAAACAGCCGGAGCCGTGCGATCACATTGTCCATTCCGATTCCGTTTGAAGAGGCGGCCGTGCCGGAAATCTTTTCGCCGGAAAGGATCTTCCGGATCTGCTCTTCCGTCATGCCTTTCCCATTATCGGACACGGAAATGCAGGGAGTGTCGTCTGCTTCCTTCCAAATGCGTATCGTGATCCGCCCGCTTCCCGCCATATCGCGGATTCCGTGGTTGATGCAGTTCTCGACGAGCGGCTGCAGAATCATATTCGGAACCGGCGTGTCGAGGAGCGTTTCGTCAATCTCCTTCTCATAGCCGATTTCGCCGGAAAAACGGACGTTCAGAATATAAATATAATTGTCGATGAGCTCGACCTCGTCACGGACGGTGACGTTCTGCGCGTCGCTCTTTACATTGTAACGGAAGAAATCCGACATAACCTGGATATAGCGGTAGGTCCGGTCCGCGTCTTCCATCATGGCGAGCTGCGCGCCCGCATTCAGCGTGTTAAAGAGGAAATGCGGGTTGATCTGAGCCTGCAGGTAACGGAGCTGAGCATCCTTTAAATGCGACTCCATCATCATTTCACGTTCCTTATGCCGCTGCTCCTCCTCCGCATTTTCCCGGATTTTTTCGATCGATTCACGGACGCTGACCACCATTCCGTTAAAAGCTTTCGACACGACGCCGATCTCATCGTCCGCGTCTACTTTGATCGGTTCTATCGCATAATTGCCGCCCGTGACCTCGTCCGCCATTCCCTTAAGCTCGGTCAATGGCTGCGTGATCGACGCGGTCAGGCTCATAATGAGCACGCCGTTCGTGATAACGACTAAGACCATGATGGCGATGATTACCGCCTCGATAATCTGGAAGAGTTCTACCGTTTTACTGTAATCCTCCGCGTTCTCAATGAACCGGCTGTTATTTAAGCTGTAAATATACGTGTTAATATAGCCGAACAGTGTCGATGCCTCTTCGTAATGCGTACGGTATTTTTCGACATTTCGTCCACGCTTTCCTTCAATCGTCTGGTCGGTTTCATTGAGATAACGCTCCGAAACCGACTTTAAGTTCCGCTCCATCCGGGCGGTGGCGCTTCCGCTGACGGTTTCCGGCAATGCGCCGATGCGCTCCGCATAATCCTGCGCCGCGCGGTAATAGTTTTCCAGCGAATCCGAGGTCTTCGTCTTCAGATACTCGGTCATGCTCTCCTGAACCGAACTGACCGATGCGGACAGTTCGTTTAAATCGAGGTTCGCTTCGTAAATCGAGTTGATCCGGTCGGAGACGTTATTGATGCCGATCAGGAGGATAATGTTAATCAGGAAGACGACTGCATTGACAAACATCGAGGCGACCGCCATCTTGAATTTAATGGGAAGAGAACGGAATTTACTGCTCATCCTGCGCCTCCCCGCGATAGGTTTCGAGATTGCTCTCCGTAATGACGAAGATATCGGTCGTAAAATACTGGCTCGTGTTTCCGAGCTCATAATACTCGGTCAGAGCATTGATGCAGAAGCCGCCGATCTTCTCGGAATCGGCGGAAAGAGTCGCATAAATGACGCCTCGGCTGATGCCTTTTAAGATCGCTTCCGAATCGTAAAAGCCTAAAATGCTGATGCGTCCGACCATATTAAACTCAACGACCGTCTGATAGACGCTCGTCGTATCGGTTTCGTTTAAGCAGACAATGATATCCGGCAGGGAGACCGACGTATCCAGAAAGAGCTTTCGGACCGATTCCTCGACAGAGAAGCTGTTCGTCGAGTCGACGGCAGCCATCGAGATTTCAACCGGCGCGTCACGCAGCCCGAGGTTTTCGGAAACCGTCGATTTCAGTGCGGAAAAGAGGACATTCTGGCCGGAATTCTCCGATCCCGCATCCATCAAGACCGCTACAGAAACCTTCTCTGTGCTCTTCTTCTGGCTGACCAGCTTCAGAACGAGATTTCCGTATTCTTTTCCGAGGTTATAGTTGCTCATGCCGACGAAGCTCAGCCGCTCTGAATCGGCCATGTCGGAGAGCACGGTCACTACAGGAATCTTTTCCTCCGCCGCGAGCGCGATCATCTTTTCCGTTTCTTCATTGCTGCCGGCCGCCAGAATGATGCCGTCGACCGAAGACGCAATCGCGATTTTCATAAGCTCCGGCACCGAATAGTCCTGGGCCAGCGTGTCACTCAGCATTTCTACGCAGGCGTTTTCCTTCTCCGCGGCCGCCCGGCAGGCTTCATAAACCGACCGGCGTAACGGGGTGTCGGCGCCGTCGGCAATCATTACATAATAGCGGTCATAAACCTGGGATTCGACCGTTTTCGCGAAATCTCCGCTCGACACGATGACTACAAAAATAAGCACGACTGTAATCGCTGCAAGCATAAAAGACGCGCCGAAGATGATCCTCTTATTCATTTGTCCGGTTTTTCCGTCTTTCGAACCCATTAACCTCTCCGCCTCTCCCGATAGGCCTGAATCTCTTCTGCGACCGTCGTATAGTCGCGTTCAAACAGTAATTCGCACATTTTATGCTGAAATTCCTCTTTCGGAATCTTCCCGCTTTCCAGCCGTTCGATAATCTTACCGGCGACGAAGGCCTTACTCTTCTCGCGGTATTTCGGCATTCCGAACGCCTCCTGAAGGGCGGCAAGCTCCGGCCTCCAGAGGATTTCCAGCTTCTTTTTCAGTTTCATCTTCGGATTGCTTTCCGGCTTCCGAAGGATATAAAAATCAAGTGACGGGCTTCCCGGGACTTCCTCAACCGTGATCACTCCCCAGTACGCCGGCACATGCTCGCGGATATGCGCGGCATGACTCGACCCGACGACCACCATATTCCGGTCATAATACCGGTCGTAATCTTTGACCTGGCGCGAGAGCCGCTCATAGGTGTCCGCATCGCTTTTGATTTCGATGCCGACCAATGCGTCCTCCGTCACCATCACTACATCGGCGCGGCTTTTCCCCATCGCCTTCTCTTCTAAAATCCGTACTTTTCCGTAGGTGTCCTCCAGAAACTCGAATAAGGGCTCCCGGATGTCATTGTCATAAATCATATTCTCTCATTCGGCCTCACGGGTGTGACGATTACACCGTTTTTCATGCTTTTTCCCGTTCTGTCATCTTCCCGCCCGGCGGACATGCCTCTCATCTGTTCTGGTTCTTATCCCGTCTGGCGGACATGCCGCTCATCTGTTCTGGTTCTTATCTCACCCGATGGACATACTTCTCGTCTGTTCTGGTTCTTATCTCACCCGATGGACATACTTCTCGTCATACTGTGTGCGTGCCGGCTGCTCCTGTGCCGGATGCCCGATATAAATAATGTTCAGCGGAATCTGATTTCCCGGCATTTCCAAGAGCTTCGCAAGCTTCTTTGCACGCGCCTTGTCCGGATAGATGCCGCACCAGACCGCGCCTAAGCCGAGGTCGGTCGCCTGAAGCAGAATATTTTCCGTCGCAGCGCTGCAGTCCTGCACCCAGAACTCCGAAAGCTTAAGCGGAAGTGCATGAGAAAGGTTTCCGCAGACGACGATCGCCAGCGGGGCTTCTATCTTCGAAAAGGGGGATACGTCCTTAAGCTCTGCCAGGATTTCGCCCTTCTCAATTACGTAAAATTCCCACGTGCGGCAGTTGCAGGCGCTCGGGCCGCTCATAGCTGCTTCCAGGAGCGCCTGAACCGCCTCTTCTGACACCTTTTCTTCCGTAAATTTACGGATGCTTCTACGATTTAATAAGACTTCCTTCAGTTCCATCGGATAACCCTCCCTGATTTTCATTTTTACTATAGTCATTATTGCAGAATTTTTTTATAAATGCAATCAGTTTTCGCACTCGAAAAATCGTCTGAATTCACAGTAATTTCATAGAAATCAAGGACCTTGATAATTTACAAAAGATAGCGGTTTTGCTAAAATTGAAACAGATTATCCCGTATCATACAAGGGTTTGCGGGATAAGGAGGAGGTATTATGATTTCAACCTATCTTCAGTCGCGTCATGACTGCTGTAAAGAGCTCGTCGAACGGCTGGGAAAACGCTATGTTTACGTCTCTGTTCTGGGGAAACATGTGACCGGTAAATGCATCCGTCTCTCGACGATGGCGACCTCTGTCGCTGACACCGCGGAGAAGCAATGCGGTTTCGTCGTCCGCGTGAACGACGGCTCCCATTATTCCGAGTATTCCTTCTCGGATATCACGAAAGAAACGATTCCTGAGATTGAGGAAAACATCGTCCGGGAGCTTACGCTGTCAGCGAGGCTTTCGGCGCAGCATGTCGATGCGGAGATCCTGAAGGACGAACCGCTCGTAAAAGACTTTGAACGCCCGTCGGGCGGCGCTCCGATGACGGTTCAGGAAATCCTTTCGACGCTCTCTGTGATGAAGGACCGCGTCCATGCCGTTTCGGAAAAGATTATTCAGGCCCGCTTTATCGTCAATGATTATGAGACTTCGTCGATCTTTATCTCGAAGAACCGTGATCTTTCCCAGCACTATTCCTGGTGCTCGCTTTACTGCTTTGCAGTCGCGCGTGACGGCGATGTCATCCGCAATACGATCGCTTCCGTCGGCGAGAACGGTGTACGGCTCGCGTTAAAGGTGCTTGACGGAAAGCTTGTGGAGACCGCGAAGCTTGCAGTCGAGCTCCTCTCCGCCGGGCTCATTGAACCGGGCGTCTATGACATCATCACCGCGCCGTCGATTACCGGTCTGATCGCACATGAAGCGTTCGGCCACGGCGTCGAGATGGATATGTTCGTCAAGCATCGCGCCCGCGCCCGTCATTATGTCGGAAAGCCGGTCGCATCCCCGCTCGTCAATATGCATGACGGCGCAGCCTGCCATGTTCCGTCTTCTCTTTCGACGATTACGGAAGAAGAAGCAAATCAGGACAATTCTTCGACGACCATGCCCTGCATCGGCTATTTCTTTGACGATGACGGCGTTCTGTCGCACGACACGCAGATTATTAAGGACGGCATCCTCGTCTCCGGCATTTCGGATGCGGTCAGCGCTTCCGAGCTCCATACGGAACCGACCGGAAACGGCCGGCGCCAGGATCCGTCGCGGAAAGCTTATACCCGTATGACGAATACGTATTTCGCGCCGGGAAAAGATAAGCTGGAAGATATGATTGCTTCCGTCAAATACGGTTACATGCTCTTCGATACCGATAACGGCATGGAAGACCCGAAGAACTGGAATATCCAGTGTGTCGCGTGCTACGGCCGCGAAATCCGAGACGGAAAGTTTACCGGAAAGATCGTTACGCCGGTTATCATGTCGGGCTATGTGCCGGATCTTCTGATGTCGATTTCGATGGTTTCCGATGAATGGCATATCACCGGCTGCGGGCATTGCGGCAAAGGCTATAAGGAATGGGTGCCGGTCTCTGACGGCGGCCCGTACTTAAAGGCACGCTGCAAGCTGGGTTAAGAAGGGACGGTGGCATTTATGATCGAAAGACTGAAAAAATTATTGCAGGAAAACCCGTCCGTTTCGGACTGGAAATTAAATATTGAAAAGAAAGAATCTTCCGAGCTTTTCTATGTCGGAAAGAAGCTGGAAACAAACCGTGCGGCAGACGTCATTTCTTATACGCTCACGGTTTATACCGATAAGGGCGAGGAACGCGGTTTATCCGCCTTCACGGTTTATCCGTATATGACGGATGCCGAGCTTTCGGAGAAGATTCAGGAGAACGTCTTTGCGGCCTCCTTCGCGATGAATCCTTATTATGACCTTCCGTCCGGGAAGGATGCGGTTCTTCCGGAAAGCCGGTCAAACCTTCGCGAGATGACGCTGAAAGATGCGGCGGAAATCGTTTCTGATGCCGTTTTTGCGGCAGACCGTTATGACGGCGGTTTACTCTCCGCGACAGAAATCTTCCTCGACCGCTATGACCAGCGGATTTTAAACTCCCGCGGTGTCGACTTGCAGGCCGTCACCTGGCTCGGCTCGGTCGAACTGATCCCGTCCTGGGAAAAGGATGGCGAGGAAGTCGAAATCTACCATATGTTAAAGTTTGAATCGATCGACGCTTCGGAAATCACAGCGAAGGTCGACGAGCAGTTAAAGATTGCGGCAGCGCGGTTCGAAGCGAAGCCGCTTGGCGAGGTCATTGATCTCGCGACGCCGGTGCGCGTGATCCTGCAGGATGAGGAAACGAAGGAAGTCCTCTCTTATTTTGCGGAAGCGCTTACCTATGAGGCGAAATACCATCAGCAGAACCTCTATGAAATCGGCGATCCTGTCCAGGGCGACGAGGTAAAGGGAACCGTTCTCAATGCGACGATGGTGCCGTATTGTAAAGGCGCCTTCCAGTCGTCCTTCTTCGATGCGGACGGCGTAATCTTAAAAGAAACGCCGATCATCAAAGACGGTGTGGCAGTTTCGCTCTTCGGAAGCTACCGCTTCGGCCGTTATTTAGGCGAAACCGAACCGTCAGGACTGCTTCCCATATTAAAAGTTATGCCTGGCACGAAGCCGTTCAGTGAGATGGCGAAAGCTCCTTATCTCCGTTGCGCGGTCTTCTCCGGCATTCAGGTTCAGGCATTCTCGGGATATTTCGGCGGCGAAGTCAGACTCGGCTTCTATTTCGACGGTGAAAAAGAGATTCCGGTCACCGGCTTCTCGATTTCAGGCGATATGAAGCAGTCCCGCAGCACCATGATCTATTCGAGCGACGAAACGGTGCTCGGCGCTTATCAGGGGCCGAAATATCTGGAAATCTGTGATATGAAACTACTTTAAGAAGGCGGAATGTGATGCGGGCGATGTACGAAAAACTTTCTAAAAGATCGAGGGGAAAAGCGATTGGGATCGTAATGGTCGTGATGATCTTTTTCGAGTTCCTGATGCTCTATCTCTTTCGGGCGTACTGGCTCGAACCTGCCCGGATTTTCCATGTCTCCGTTGAGCTCGTCTGTATGGCTGTTTTACTGGTGTTTTACCGTCTTCACTTGAATCAGGTGAAGCCGGACAGCTCCAGCGACCGCCTTTTCAACGCTTTATGCGTTCTTCTTTACTTCTGTCTTTTCCTCGACGTCATCTCCTGGCTCGTTGACGGCTCAAAGGATTTTGTCTGGCTGAACTGCGTGTCGAACGGCGGCGTCCTCATTTTAGAGGTGGTCCACGGCATGCTGTTCTGCCGGTATGTGATAGAGAATATCGAACCGAAAACCGAGGGGCTTGGAAAGCTCCGCCGGTTTCTGGAAATCATCATGCTGCTCGCACTGATCGCGCGGATCGCGCTGGTATGCTCCGGTGTTTATTTCACGATCAATGAAAACAGCATCTATGAAATGACAGCGATTTCCACCCTCTCCTATTTCTTTATTCCGATCATATCGCTTTTCGTCTGCGGCATTGCGGCCGGAGCCGGGCTGAAGCCGGGCCGTCTCGCCGCATTTCTTTCGTATCCTCTTTCGTCTCTTTTTATGGTCGGACTCGCCTTCGTGAATGTCGGATACGCAAACTCGCTCACAACGTTGTCTTTATCCGTCATTCTGATCTACTGCCTCCTTTTCGCCGATACCAACCGCGAAAATGCGGACTTAAGCAGTTCGGTCCGGACCTATCTCGCATTGGACCTTTCGGAGGAAGAGCAGGAGGCGACGGCCTGCGGGAAATCGCACGTCGCTACGATCCTTTTCTGTATCCTTCACGGCTTCCCGACCGATATGGAAAGCATGGAGCCGGAAGACGCTGTCATCATGCTGAACCGTTTTTACAATGAAACCGCGTCCCTCATCGAAAAGCATAACGGTAAGCTTCTCGAGTATCCGGGCAATTCTCTTTTCTGTATCTTCTCCGGCCCTTCCCATGTGACGGATGCCGTCAATGCTGCGCAGGAGATTATGGCTTCCACGGAAGCTATCAACCGCTTCAATGCTGAAGACCATTATCCGGCGTTCCGTCCGGGAATCGGCATCAGCACCGGCGAGGTCATCGTCGGCAATATCGGAAACGGCACCCATATGCGTTATTCCTGCATCGGGCGGACGGTGAATCTCGCGTCCCGCGCCGCTTCCTCCGCAAAAGAAGGGATGATCGTCCTGACTGAGAACACATTGGATGCAGACCGCGAACACCTCGAGGTGGAATCGGCCGGCATGTTTATTCCGAAGGGGCTTAGCAAGCCGATCCGTATTTACAGCGTGACAGGTGAGAAATGAAAAGAGTAAAAAACCAATCGATTAATATCGTCCGGTTCGTGCTTCCGACCATCGAGTGGGGCTTAGCCGCATTTTCTATCGGCTATGCGTTCTACCGCGGCTTCGAGGGGCTTCCGTTATCCTGGCTCTTTAACGTCTCCGCGGACTTGATCTGCATGTTCATCAACCTGTTCCTCGTGATGGGCGTTCTCCTCGGCGCGACGAAGATTGACCGGCGTTACACACGCTTTCTGATGATCTGTCATGCCTGCTTCTCCTCGCTCTTTTTGGATTTCTGCTCCTGGATGATGGACGGAAGGGTCGGGCAGGGGCTTCTCATGGCGGTCAATACCTCTCTCTATATCGCGAATATCCTGCTCACGGCAGCTTTCGCATATTTCATTGTCGGGCTCATCGTCGAGAAATCGAAGCAGAAAACCTTTTATCTGATCATCTTTATCGGACTTGGCATCGCGATTGTGCTGCGGATCGTCAATATCTTCACCGGTTATCTTTTCACCGTCTCGGAGGATGGCATCTACTCGCGCGGATCGTTACAGTTCCTGGCTTTCTTCTATACGATCTTTATCGGAATCCTCGTTCTCATCATTCTGGCGCGCTCAAAGGTCCGAAAGGAACAGCGGAATGCTATTCTCGCGTTCTCGATCCTTCCGCTCGCAGCGACGCTGATTTCGATCTTTATCTACGGCCTTTCGCTTATGTTCGCGAGCGTCCTGATCGCAATCGTCATGATCTACAGCGCATTCTCGAAGGAACTCAACGAAGATAAGGATAAAATCATCGGAAACTTTGAAAAATATATATCGAACGACATCGTTCAGAGAATCATCAACCATCCGGGTTCACATCTGATCGAGGGGCGCCGCTACAATGCGACCGTCCTCGTCAGCGATATCCGCGGCTTTACCGCGCTGACAGAATCGATGCCGGCAGAGAAGCTCATTGAAATGCTGAACCATTATTACGGCGTCCTCTCGGATATCATCAACTCCTGCGGCGGCGTTGTGGCGGAGTTTTTAGGCGACGGCATCATGTGCGTTTTCGGTGCGCCCAATGCGTCGGAAACCCATGCAGATGCGGCGATTGCGGCAGGTCTTCTGATCCAGGAGGCGGCGGACGGAATCAACCGCTGGAATAAAGAGCACGGCTATCCTGAAATCTATACCGGTGTCGGTATCCATTCCGGCGCGGTCGTCATGGGAAGCCTCGGCAATGAGAAACATGCAAAATATTCCGCTGTCGGCCAGACTGTCGACCGCGCATTTGATATCGAAAGCTGCTCGCTCGGCGGGCAGGTGCTGGTTTCCTCCGCAACGCTTCGAAGCGTGAAAGGAACGGCGACCGCCTGGTATCTTTCCGACTTCGTCATTGATCCGGAAGAAGGCGTAAAGATTAAAGTCTATGAAGTGATCGGATTAAGCGGCGCGCATAACATCCAGCGGGAGCGCGTGTTCGAACAGCCGAAAGCGCTCGCGGATCCTCTTCAATCTTCGTTCTGTATCTTAAACGGAAAAGAAGTCGACGGCCATATGCAGCCGTGCCGGATCTGTGCGTTATCGGACCGCGCGGCGATTCTGGAAACGACCTCCCTGATAGAAGTCTTTAACGATATCATGCTCGAGTTAAGCCCGGAGCGGTCTGTTTTTGCGAAGGCCGAGAGCATTGAAGACGGTAGGATTCTCGTGGCATTCACGTCAAAAACCGTATAAAATCTGAAGCAAGTACAGTTTCACTGATTTTTTCTGACTTTCAGAAAGTTTTTGTAACCTTCTCTTCTCTTTTGCGTCAGTATAGGCAGAAAGGCCAGCGATACGGTATTCAAAAAACAGCCAAACAACCAAAAAAACAAGATTACAAGCAGACAGAAACACAGACAAACAGCTAGCTGCTCAGCACGAGAGGAAGCTGAGCCCTTAAAGGAGGAAAAGTATGAAGAAACAGTTTAAGGCGATTATCGCAGCAGCAATTTCGGCATTGCTGGTATTAAGTCTCGCAGCCTGCAGCGCAAGCGGCGGCATCCAAGCACCGGCGGAAGAAAAAGAGTACTCAGCAGATATAGCTTATGAGAAATCTGACAGTTATCTGTCATACTCTTCGCGTGCAGAAGCTGACTATGCCGATGATGAATATAAGCTAATTGAGAAAGATTCCGAGGATCTCGATATCGAAGTTCCTGAGGATTTTGCGGATGAAAAGCTGATCTATAATGTCTCCATGTCGATTCAGACGAAGGACTTTAAGGGCGCGCTCAGCGTTCTTAATCAGAAGCTCAAAGCTTGCGGCGGCTTTATCCAGTATGAAAAGCAGACCGACAATGCAAGCGGCTGGTATTATGATTACTATGAAAAGACCCGCGGAACCCTGACAGAATATATCGTTGTCCGCATTCCTACGGAAAAGCTGAATTCTTTCCTGGATGACATCTCCGGCCTCGGAAAGGTCCTCTCACGGGATATGGACGTAAAGAATGTCACAAGCTCCTACAATGATGTGGAAACCCGCATTGCTGTTCTCGAAAAGAAAGAGCAGTCCTATATCGAAATGATGGGCCAGGCGAAGTCGATCGATGAGATGCTTTCAATCGACAAATACCTGACAGATGTGCAGGAAGAGCTGGCATGTCTGAAGAACCAGATTTCCAACTGGGATACTGATGTCGCTTACTCGACGGTTACGCTCACGATTTCTGAAGTTCTCGACTATACGACGACCGAGCAGGATTCCTTCTGGACCCGCCTCGTCGAAACCTTACGCGAATCCGGTGAATTCTTCCTGGATGCGTTAGAGTTCCTTCTTAACGCCCTCATCTACATCCTGCCGTTCGCGGTAGTCATCGGCGGCATCATCATCCTCTGCGTCGTCGGCGCGAAGAAGAAAAAAGCGAAGAAGGCAGCAAAGGCACAGGCAAACGCGACGATTGACGTGATCGCGCAGACTCCTGAAAAACCGCTTGAATAAGCAGCACTCGAAAGCGCTCGAAGGAACGGTACTCGAAAAACCGCTTGAATGAACGGTTTGAAGCCATTATAATAATATCCGGGGAAGGGAAACCGACCCCGGATTTTTATTTCACTTCACAGCTTTTCAGCCGTGTATCGTTTTAGACCTATCAACCGCTTTCAGTAAGGAGGGAATATGCGCGTTATCGATGTCGAATCTATTCTGGAGAATATGAAGGATGAGACTGCGTTTATCTTAAAGTGCGAAGAGGAATTCCACGATAAGATCAGCAATGCAGTCGTCGAGATTTTAAAGAATAAAGAGGAGAAGCCGATTCTCTGCCTCTCCGGCCCGAGCGGAAGCGGGAAGACGACGACCGCTATGCGGCTCCGCGATTATCTCGAAAATATCGGCGTGCCGGTCTGCATGCTGAGTATGGATAATTTCTTTATTCCGGTGACGAGACGCCCGCCCGAAGCGACGGACTGGGAGTCGCCTTACTGCGTCGATTTTGACTGGCTGATGCGGGTTGCTGTCTCGCTTTCGGAAGGAAAACTGACTGAGGTCCCGATTTACGACTTCACGACGAATGATATCGGCCGTCTGGAGAAGATGCAGGGAATCAAAGGCTCGTTGATTCTCATTGAAGGCATTCATATGCTGAATCCGATGATTCTCGACCGCTTCGAAGGAAAAGCGCAGGGAATCTACGTGGCGCCGCGCACGCGTATCGTCACGCCGCAGGACCGCGTTCTCCGTCCGGAGCAGGTCCGGATCCTCCGCCGGATGGTCCGCGATCTCGAGGGCCGCGGCCGTAGCTTTAAAGAAACAATCTTAAAGGCAGAGTCTGTCGATGCGGGCGAAATGAAAAATATCACGCCGTTTAAGGGCAATGCGTCGATCCACATCGACACGTTCCACGATTATGAGCCCTGCATCCTCGCGCAGCACTTGCGCGAGCTCGTTCCGAACGATGAGGAGCTCACGCCGGAATTTATCAAAGAGTATAAGATGACCGAGCCGTTTAAGCTCTTTAAATATCTGCCTCCGATCGACACCCGCTATATCCCGAAGGATTCGATCGTCCGTGAGTTTATCGGCGGAAGCGAGTATGAGTATTAAGCGTTCAGTGGATAAAGTATGAATATTAAGCTTTCGGCGGATAAAGCGTCCGCCAGAAAAGCTGCTTCGAAAAAGACTCCTGGCAGTTCCCTGCCAGGAGTCTTTCTGTTCAGATCTTTTTCCGGTCTCTGATCCATTACCGGGTTCTAACCCCGTCTCGTCTCTTCTTTTCGTTTTTCCCACTCGCGTTTTAGAATCGCATATTGGAGCGTATTCTCATAGAGCGGAGTCCCATCGGGGTTCGTGATGAAAGAAATGAACTCGACGAATGTTCCTTCGTGCCGCATTCCAAGCTTCTCGCAAAGATGCTGGCTTGGCCGGTTGTAATCCTCGGTAAAAGCATAGATCCGGCGCGCGCCTTTTTGGGTAAAGAGATAATCGAAGAACGCCTCTGCGGCCTCGTAGGCATACCCTTTCCCCTGATAATCCGCATTGAGCATCCAGCAGGGGCTGAAGGTGTCTTTCGGCGCGCTCTCGCCCTCATGCGGCTCTCCCGCTTCCGGATAGGCGTCGATTTCTCCGATCACTTTTCCGGTCTCTTTCAGCGTAATGGCGAAATAATATTCGGTTTCGCCCACACGGTTTTTCATTTCATTTTTCGCATCATCCGGCGTTTTCAGCGCCATGCAGGCGAAGCAATGCACCGCCGGATGGTGGAGATATTCAAACACATCCTCCGTGTCCGTCACAAGGAACGGGCGAAGAATCAGCCTTTCCGTTTCAATGAACATTGTAACCTCTATCTTTATGGCGGGCTGTCGCCCGGCTTTTTCTCCGTCTGCGATTTCTGAATAATCCGTCTACGCTTTAAAAATCACTCCGCGATCTCTACAACCTCAATATGGAAGTTCAATTCTTTTCCCGCCATCTCGTGGTTCGCGTCGAAGGTGATCGTTTCGTCATCCATCGCCGTAACCTTCACCGGGAACGGGCGGCCGGCGCCGTTTGAAAGATAGACCTGCTGACCGACAGAAAGCTTCTCAGAGCCCGGAAGCTTATCATATTCGACCGTGATGATGTTCCGCGGGTCCGGCATTCCATATGCTTCTTCCGGCGAAAGGTGGATATCCATGCTCTCTCCGACCTTCATGTTTACGACCGCCTTATCGAAGCCCGGGATCATCATTCCCGCGCCGCACAGGAACGTCAGCGGCTCGTTCCGGTCATATGACGAATCAAACTGCGTGCCGTCATTGAAGGTACCGCGATAATGGACCGAAACCGTTTTTCCGGCGTTCGGGCCTTCTAAAATGATTTCCGATGCGCCGCCGCAGCCCGGGCAGCCACCGCCGCAGCTTCCGCAGTTTCCGCCGCATTCACCGCCGCAATCACCGCCACATTCGGAGTCTTCCTCCTCTTCCTCGTGGTGATCGCAGTTGACTCCCTGCGACTGAAGCTCGCCGTTTAAAAACGCCTGAAGGGCGTCATCCGCATTGCCCTCTGCGCCTGAAATCGCGAGGATTCCTGCTTCCGAAAGCGCAGCCTGCGCGCCTCCGCCTAAGCCGCCGCAGATCAGAACATCGATGTTCGCATCCGCTAAAAATCCGGCCAGCGCCTCATGACCGACGCCGTCCGTGCTCACAATCTCGGAAGAGACGACTTCGCCGTCCGAAACCTCATAAAGCTTAAACTGCTCCGTTCTTCCAAAGTGCGGAAAAACATTACCGTTTCCGTCATACGTAATCGCAAATCTCATAACCTTCTCCTTATTCTTACTGCCGCCAGGCGTTTTCTCTCAAAAAAGTTCGCACCTTCTTTCGAAAGTGCGAACAAATATAATAAACGCCTCAATTTACATGAAGCGCTGGCATAGGGAAATGCCCGCTGTGCGGACGAATGAGGTATTGTTCATAAGCAATTCCTCCTTTCCTACTATGCTTTTATCTTAATCTTTTTTCCGGCTTCTGTCAATGCCCACCGCCGTTTTGTGGAGTGAATCCCGCGGGAGCCGGCCTTCCGGAACGCCGCCTCAGCCGTCCTTTAAAATGACGACCAAAAGCCGCATCATGAGCTTCTTCATCGGAAGCATAAAGAAGGGCAGAATGTCCTTCGCGAGCTTATTAAATCCCTTCGGATAGGATGCATACGGGTAATTATTCTTATCCATCTGATTCTCCTTTCCCTTAGTGGCGGTAATCGCGCATAAACTCCGCGACTGCCTTCACGTTCTCAGCTTTTGCATCGTTCCGGTAGGAAACCATCTTTCCTTCGGAAAGGATGAAGCCGCCCTCTTTGCCGAGGTCATTGCAAAGCTGCTCGGCATATTTCACGCACTCGTCCGGAGTGGCGTTCGCCATCATTGCGGTCGTCATGCCGCCCATGATCGCGATATTCGGAAGCTTCTCACGGAATTCGTACGGGTCGTCGTTTTCGATATGGAACGTCAGCGTGCCCTTCTTGAAATCCTTGAAATAATCGGCAAACCGGAGGATCGAGCCTTCCGTGAAGATTCGGATGTTCATATCCTTCTCTTCGTACGCCTTCAGAAGCTCCTCTAAATGCGGCCAGTAGAACCGTTCAAACTGCGACGGGCTCATAATATTATGCGACAGCATGATGACGGAAGCATCGAAGCAGTATTTATAGTTCGGGCCTTTCCCGTTTTTGATCTTTTCAATGACCGGCTGGATTTTTTTATCGTCCCACGCCTTAATGAACTCATCAAGCTTCTCCGGGTTCCGGCGCATTGCAAGCGACATCTGCTTGATGCCGAGGAGGTTTGCGACCATCTCCTCCACAGCGAAGCTGATCGTGCCGGACATCGGGTTGTTCGGCGCGAGCGACGGAATGCCGTAGGTCTTTCCGGTCAGGCTTCCCATCTTCACAATGAACATCGTATAGTCCATGTACGCCTTGAATGTCTTCTTCCAGGTCTCCTTCGACTTCTGATACCATTCGTCGCCGTATTTCTCCGGAAGCACTTTTTCCCAGACATAGCGGTCCTCGTCCGCGATATAGTCCATCAGCGTATCCACCGTGCAGGTCGCATGGTCTTTGATGCCGACGCATTCTTTGTCATAATAGTAATAGCCCTGAGAGCCGAACGTCTCGGTAACATTGAACTGGTTCCGGATGCCGGTGTCCATGAGGCCGTCACACGGATAATTGTCTAAAAAGTGGACGACGCACTCTTTCATGACGTCGAAATCCGTCATGGCTTCGTCAAGCGTATGGCCGGCGTCGAACACCTTCCAGGTAACGACGTTCGCAAAATAGGGGATGCGTTCGTTTTTGATAAAACGGGCCGCGTCACGGAACAGGCCGACACGGTACGCCTGAAGTTCCTTTCCTTCCATAATCTTCTCCGTTTCTTAAAGCTTATTTTGTTTCGTCTTTCTTTCCGAATTTTCCCTGGCGGTAGGCACGGTTATATTTCCGTCCGCCCTTGTCCTTCATGGACAAGGCTTCCGCCGCGTAAATCAGGCCCATCATATCTTCATTGCACGGGTCGACGATAGCGGAATCGAGTCCGGCCGCAATCGCGTACGCCATGCAGCCCATATTCACATATTTCCGGGCCGGCATTTCGAAGGAAATATTCGAAATTGCACCGATCATATGGACTTCCGGCGCATATGCGAGAATCTTCTGAATGCTCTCCTCGAAATCCTTCATCGCTGTCGGCATCGTCGAAAGCGCCATGACGCACGGGTCAATAAATACTTTCGAGCGCGGGATGCCGGCCTTATCAGCGCGGTCAATGATCTCTTTCGCGATTTCGAACTTCTTCTCTGCGTCTGACGGAATGCCGATATTATCGCAGGTCAGTCCGACGACTCCCCATTCTGTTCCGGCGATAACCGGGAACAGGATGTCGCATTTCTCGCCTTCCATGCTGACCGAATTCACGAGTCCCGGCTTCTTCACGAGGCCTTCCTCTAAAATCCGGCGCAAAAGTTTCGGGTTCGGGCTGTCAATGCAGAGCGGGAGCTCCGTGTTTTTCTGAATCACGTCTAAAAGCCAGACAAATGCGTCATATTCCTCTTCCGGGCTCGTCGATGCCGCGACATCGAGATAATCCGCGCCGGCTTCCTCCTGCATGCGGATCCGGCGGAGGATCGGCTTTTCATTGCGCTCCGCAATCGCTTTCTTTACGACCGGGATCGCGCCATTGATTTTCTCGCCGACAATGATCATTCTTCCGCCCACTTTCTGCAGGTATCGACCGTCTTCTGCGGGCTGTAGGCCCACTCGTCTGCGCCGGTGATCTTCATCGCTTCTTCCGAAACCGGAGCGCCGCCGATGATTACCTTGCAGTCCAGTCCGGCTGCTTTTAACGCTTCGATCGTCTTCTTCATCGAATCGATCGCCAGCGTGAGAACGCCCGAAAGCGCCACAATCTTAATATTATTCGCTTTAACAGCCTCGACCACCTTCTCCGGAGCGACATCAATGCCTAAATCGAGAACGTCAAAGCCGTTCGCTTCGAGCATTGCCTTCACGATATTCTTTCCGATGTCATGAAGGTCCGCCTGTACGGTGCAAAGAAGCATCTTCGTCTTCTGCTGCCCGTCGCCGGTTCCGCCCGCGAGCGCGTCCTTCAGAATCTCTACGGAATCCGTCATCAGCTCGCCTGCATAAATCAGGTCGCCGACGAAATACTCGCCTTCCTCGAACCGCTTTCCGACAATATCCATGCCCTTCTGGCAGGCTGCCAGCGCTGCCTGCGCCTCGCTTCCGCCCTCGGCCATAACATTGTCCAATGTTTCTTTGACGGTGTCCTCATCTAAGTCGCCCATGGCTTCCATGAGTTTCTCGCTGTCTAACATGACTGTTCCTCCTTTGGTTCGCGTCGTAATATCTTAAGGGGCAATGCCCCGCATGTCCATGGCATCTCTTTCAGAAAATGATAATTCGGCCTTTTCCTGCCATTTATCCACTATCAATTCTATATTACCTTATTTAGGCGGTAAAATCTATAATGATTTTTTGATAATATCGTATAGTAAATGATAATCTGTTTTTTGAAAATATCGTAGGGTAAATGATGAGCTGTTTTTTGAAAATATCGTAGGGTGAATGATAAGCTGTTTCTGGCGGAAGATGTCTGTCGATGTGGAGTAAAAACGGCTTTCTGTTTGTGGTGAAAATGGTTGTCTGTTTAGTGTGAGAATAGCTCTCTGTTTAGAGCTGAAAACGGCTGTCGGTTTAGGGCTGAAAACGGCTGTCGGTTTTTGATTGAAAGAACGGAGAAAAGCGCTTATAATAGATATAAAGTGCGGTTTCTGCCCTAGGTATGTTTTAGATGCAGTTTCTTCCCTAGGCTTATTTTAAATGCAGTTTCTGCCACAAGCTTATTTTGAAAGGATTCCGTATGTCGTTTACGATTACCGTTCTGCCGGAAAACCGAATCATTACCGCAGAAAGCGGCACGACGCTTTTAAAAGCGCTCCGTGCGGCAGGACTTGGGCTCGATGCGCCCTGTGGCGGCTCCGGCTCCTGCGGAAAATGCCTCGTGGAACTCGATGACGAGCTCGTCTACGCCTGCCATACGGTCGTTGACCGGGATATGACAGTCACGCTTGTCGCGAAGCGCGAAACAGCGTCTTATGAGCACCCGCTTCTTTCAAAATCTGATACCTTTGAATCCTTATCGTTCGCGGTGGATCTCGGCACTACCACCGTCGTCGTTTTTCTGTTAAATGAGCGGGGCGAGCTCCTCGCTTCCGCCTCATCGATCAATGCCCAGACCGCCTACGGCGCGGATGTCGTGACACGAATCCAGGCCTCCTTGAAAGGTGACAAAGACGCGCTTTTGCGCTGCGTCCGGGAACAGCTCCGGTGCCTGATGGCAGAATGTATTCAAGAGCTTTCAGAGCGGATGAAACCGAATAAACTGCAGTCCGATCCGGAGACTTCGGAGGAGGCGTCGGTCCTTCCTGAGATTGAGAAGACTCTCTCAGCTATGGTCCGGACGATCGCGCTCGTCGGCAATCCGGCGATGCAGCAGCTGTTCTTAGGGATTCCTACGGATAATCTCGCGGCAGTCCCGTTTAATGCAGTATTACGCGAAGAGAATATGGGCGAAACACCGATTCCGCCGATGCGCTCTCAGGCCTCCCGGTTTTTCCCTGCTTTCCCGAATGCAGAGTTTCTTACCATCCCAGATATCGCGGGCTTTGTCGGTGCGGATACGGTCGGGTGCGTGCTGTCGCTTGGAATGCATAAAAAAGAACCGGTCACGCTGATGATCGATATCGGCACAAACGGCGAGATCGTCTTAGGAAACCGCGACCGTCTCCTTTCGACGGCAACCGCTGCAGGCCCTGCGCTGGAAGGCGCGAACATCTCGAAAGGTATGCGCGCGTCCGCCGGTGCGATCGACCATGTTTCCGTTGAGGGCGGCGCATTGAAATGCCATACGATCGACGATGCGGAGCCTGTCGGCATCTGCGGATCGGGACTCATTGACGCTGTCGCAGCCTCGATCGAGCTCGGATTATTAAACCGCCGCGGCCGTATTCAGCCCTCGGCAGACCCTGAACAGAAAGAAATCCGTCTCTCGGAGCAGGTTTCATTGACACAGCAGGATATCCGTGAGCTTCAGCTCTCAAAGGGCGCGATTGCTGCCGGAATCGAGCTTCTCGTGAAGCATTACGGAATCACTTATGACGATATTTCGGAAGTTCTCCTCGCCGGCGCGTTCGGATCCTATATGAATCCTGACAGTGCGCTCGCGATCGGCCTTCTTCCGCGCGAGCTTTCCGGTAAAATCCGCGCGGTCGGCAATGCAGCAGGCGCTGGTGCGAAGCTTATCTCAGTGTCGCCCGAACTTCTCGCGGAGGCTTCGGAAATCGCTTCAAAGACCGAGTTCCTGGAGCTTTCGACCGACCCTGATTTCCAGCTCACGTTCGCGATGAATATGTATTTTGATGAGAAGGCGGAATTAGAGTAGTGTAGGTTCACTGGGGACCCTATGTATCTTCTCCTCGGGCAGTATGAATATCTGATCTTTGAGAAAGACTGATTTTCGAGATATAGGACAAAACGTGTTG
>DCGM01000045.1:24768-49929 GCA_002315255.1 Lachnospiraceae bacterium UBA1778 | reverse complement strand
AGGTCGTAGGTTCAAATCCTACCCCCGCTACTCTTCTCCTCAGCAGAAGCTGAGGAGTTTTTTATCAAAACAGCCGGAGCGAATAGTACGATCCGGCTGTTTTGATTCATTTAATTTTTTAGATCACTTGTCTTTCTAAAATCAATTTTTCTTATCAGAAAGTCCCTCAAATTAGCTTTTCTTATCAGAAGCCCCTCACGTTTAAAGCCCTTTCATATTTAAAGCTGCTTCACGGTTAATGACCGTTTATATTCGTATGGACTTTCAACGAGAATCGAAACGATGTGCCTTATGGGGGGTTAATGACCGTTTATATTCATAGGGACTTTAAACTCGAAACTATTACATGTCCGAAGTTAACTCTCTTTTGTAAAACTCATGAACTTATCATCCTGATAGGTCAAAACACCCTTATCACCTTCTGAAAGCTCATTAAAGTCTTCCTCGGAAAGATCGAATGAAACCTTCTGGTTATCTGGAAGTTCAAACGTGACCATATATGCCACATCGTTATACATATCTTTTACGGTAGTTTTTATAAGTTTGGCTGTGCTGGAGAGCACTGTACCATCATTTGACTTCTTACCAGAACGTGCAAATTTTAAAACAAATACAACAACTGCGACTGATAACACAATCGCACCGGCTAACAGAATCCATAAAAAGGAAAAATCTGCGTTGTTCATTTCATACTCCTCCGCCTTTTTGCTCTCTGAAAAACAATAAATAGCTTTATCTGTGTTTATTCTATTATATTTACTGTTATTAGTAAATAAGTAAAACAATGAAAGATTTGTGTCCTATTTTGGTATCTGTAACAATATATAGTAGGTTAATGCGTATTTTTCAATAATTACATCAGGAAGAAAACTTAAAAGAGCTACCCAAAAAGATTGATGTCGGGCGAAAAGAGACTATGCTGAATCGGTTTTTTTAACTGATTTTGCAGCACCAGACGAGAATAGCCCCACTTATTTTTCTTCGGAAATGTATTTATTTTCCTTAAGATTTTCCGTATAATAGACCCAATGACTGAAACACATAGAAAAGGAGTGGTTTACATGAAAGTCAAATTTAGTTTTAAGTTCGTTTTAATTATCGTTGCGGTTATTATCGTCCTCATTGTAGGTTTTAACTGCTTCACGGAAGTTCCGACCGGTCACACGGGTGTTGTTACGACATTCGGACGTGTAGAAAATATAACATTAGATTCCGGTATTCACTTTAAGGCACCGTGGCAGGAAGTCATCAAGATGGACAACCGAATCCAGAAGGCTAGCCAGGAACTGGCTTGTTCCTCCGCTGATATTCAGGCGATTACGATGAAGTACACCGTAAACTACCAGATCAGCAAAACCAATGCAATGACGATCTATTCCACGATCGGCCAGGATTATTATGAGACAATCATTGTCCCGGGGGTCGCAGCAGCCGTTAAGAACTGTACCGCGCAGTATACAGCTGAAGAACTGGTTACCCACCGTACCGAACTTGCAAAGCTGATCGAAGAAGAACTCGAAAACCTGATGAGCGCATATAACATTGTGATTGTGGAATCAGCGATTGAAAACATGGACTTCACGGAGGCATTCACCTCTGCAGTTGAAGCAAAGCAGGTCGCTCAGCAGGAGAAGCTGAAAGCTGAAATCGAAGCGGAACAGAAAAAGATTGAGGCGCAGGCCGCAGCGGAAGTCAAAAAGATTGAAGCCGAAGCGGAAGCTTATCAGGTAAAAATCAAGGCAGAAGCCGAAGCGGAAGCCAACGAAACGATCACGAAGAGCTTAACGGAAGAGATTTTAAAGAAGCTTTACTATGATACTTGGGATGGCGTTCTCCCGAAGGTTGTAACGGACGGCAGCGTACTCTTAAACATCCCGGCTGAGGAATAACAATAAGGCTGATTAACGAATCAAAAAATGTACCAAATGTCATAATAGCGGCCCGGCTGACAACAGCCGGGCCGCTATTATGTAAAAACATTCACAAGGCCGCTCAGACGCTGAAAAAGGGCTATTTTGAGGGCGAGAACTGTCAGGGCGATTGTTTTGCCGAAAACACACAAAAAAGCGCAAAACTTGACATTGGGGGATTCCTATGATAATTTATAGAAGTCTTTTATAAGACGGAAAGGAAGTGTTAGGTCCTAAAATGGACGGTGACAGTCGATTTACCTGGATTATCATCGGTATTCTTCTGATATTGGCGGCTGTTTTTGCAGTTACGGAGACAGCATTGTCCTCAGTATCAAAAAACCGAATCAAAGTGCTGGCTGAGCGCGGAGATTCCAGAGCAAAAAAAGCATTATACGCCTTAGATCATTTTGATCAGGCGATTACTACATTACTCATCTGTACGAATATTGTTCATATCGCAGCGGCAAGCCTCGTCACGATCATCGTAACGCGAACATGGGGGCTTAGTGCCGTGTCTATTAGCACCGTCATCACTACCATTGTAGTGTTCTTTGCCGGTGAGATGCTTCCCAAAAGTTTAGCGAAACGGAACAGTGAAAGATTCACCCTGCAGACCGCAGGGTTACTTGTCGTGCTGATGAAGGTGTTGAAGCCGTTTTCCTTCGTACTGAGCAAGATTGCCGAGTTTGCGTCGAAACATACGAAGGCGGAGCAGGAAGCATCGGTGACGGAAGACGAGATCTACGATATTATCGAGGATATGACGGAAGAGGGTTCGATTGACGAGAATCAGGGAGAACTCATTGCGTCCGCCTTAAGCTTCGGTGATCGTACCGTAGAAGCGATTCTGACGCCGCGAGTAGACGTTGTGGGGCTTGATGTCTCAATGAAACGAAAAGATATTTTAGTGCGCCTTCAGGACATCACGCACAGCCGCGTGCCGGTATACGAAGGAAGCATGGACAATATCATTGGCGTGCTTCAGACCCGGAAGTATTTGAAGAAGTATTTGGAAACGCGCCAGATTCCGGAACTTCGGCCGCTTTTAGATAAGGTGTATTTTACGCCGGCCTCCACAAAGCTTGATGAACTTTTGGAAGAGATGTCGAAAAAGAAGCTGAACATGGCCGTGATCGTGGATAACTACGGCGGCACGATGGGCATCGCGACGGTGGAAGATATCTTGGAAGAAATCGTCGGCGAAATCTGGGACGAGGACGATGTCATTAAAGAGCCGATTGTTGAATTGGCGGACAAAGTCTGGCTGGCGAATGCTGGCGAGACGGTTGATACGGTCTTTGAATTTATGTCCTATGAAGATCCGGAGGAGAATGAGGATTTCATCAATCTCCCGATGTCGGAATGGCTGCTTGACGCGCTTCAGACGATTCCGGAGAAGGGCGAAGGTTTCTACTATCACGAACTGCGCGTTTCTGTAGAAGAAATGGAGCATAACCGTATTTTAAAGGTGCGTGTGGAGTGGACGGACCGCGACCATAGCATCGTGAATGATGCGGCAGGGAATCTCGGCGAAACGCCCGAGGTTGAACTGATCTTAAATGACAGTGAATCCGGTGAACCGTCCGACGTAGTAGCGGACGAGACTTTATCGCAGGAGCCCGGACATGTGGAAGGCGGTGATCAGTGATGGATATTACCGTTTTGATCATCATTGCAGCCGGAATTGCACTGTGCATTTATCTGTCAGGATCTTTCTCTGCGTCCGAAATGGCCTTCTCTTCGTGCAATGAAGTCCGCATGGAGAACGAAGCAGAAGCCGGAAACAAAAAGGCTAAGCGCGTCGTAAAGATTCTGGAGAACTTCGATGATGCGTTATCAGCCATTTTAATCGGCAATAACCTGGTGAATATCGCGTCATCCTCCCTCGCGTCCGTCTTTATCATCATGCTGGCGGGAAATGACGAGCTGACCTATATCGGAACGATTGTGATGACCATCCTCGTCATTATTTTCGGTGAAACGATTCCGAAGATTTTAGCGAAGAAAAACGCGAACCGGTATGCGTACCGTTACAGTGGATTTATTTCTATCCTCTCAATCATCCTTTGGCCGGTTATCAAGGCGGTTGTCGCATTGACACATTTGATTGCGAAACTCGTTAAAGAAGCGCCGAAGGAAGAGGACGAAGAAGAATCCGTGCAGGAACTTCATTCGATTATCGATACGGCAGAAGACGAGGGCGTGCTGGATTCGGACCAGAAGGAGCTCGTACAGGCGGCGATCGACTTCGACAATATCGCTGCGTTTGAAGTCATGACGGCACGAGTGGACATCGATGCGATCAACATTGACGACAGCCTGGAAGACATTATGGAGCAGGTGAAAGACTCGCCGTATTCGCGCCTTCCGGTGTACGAAGACAGCATCGACAATATCATTGGCACCCTTCACGTGAACCACCTGTTAAAGGCGCTTTCGAGCGAGGAAAGCACGGATATCCGGGCGCTTCTGATGCCTCCGTGCTTCGTGTATAAGACAATGAAACTTCCGAAAGTACTGAACATTCTGAAGGCGGCGAAGCAGCACCTCGCCATCGTTACGGATGAATACAGCGGAACATTTGGTGTCATTTCAATGGAAGACGTGCTGGAGCAGATCGTCGGCGACATCTGGGATGAAACGGACGAAGTCGAGCCGGAAGTTATTCAGGCAAAGCCGGACTTCTTTGAAGTTGACGGCGATATGATTATCGAGGATTTCCTGGAACTGACGGAGATGAACCGTGAAGAATTCGATTATGAATCCGATACGGTCGGCGGTTGGACGATAGAGATGCTCGAGAAATTTCCTGAAAAGGGCGATTCCTTCGAATATGAAGGCTTCCGGATTTCTGTAGAAGAGACGGAAGGACGCCGCGTCACGAAAGTTTCAGCAAAGAAACTGAACGAGCTGGAACAGGACTGGCAAAACTGACAGGACTGGAAAACAGGATTTTCTGGTATTCTTAAATAGAAAAGGGCCTCCCGCGGAAAATGCGGGAGGTTTTTCTATGACAAGGTAAAACAAGACGGAGCAAGGAGAAAACAAAAGCAGGGGAATCCGGCGGCATGGAGAAAAGAAATTAGCACTCTTTTATTGACAGTGCTAACAATAGGTGATAGAATAACCATATCATCAAGAAAGGTAGTGATAGTTGATGGAACAGAAAAAAGGCAGTTTATCGATTAACAGCGAGAATATATTCCCGATTATTAAGAAATGGCTCTATTCAGACCATGACATTTTCCTTCGCGAGCTTGTTTCAAACGGTTGCGATGCGATCACGAAGCTGAAGAAACTGGCGCTTGTCGGAGAAGCGGCTTTGGCGGAGGATTATAAGCCGTCGATTGAGGTGAAGGTTCATTCCGGGAACCATACGATCGAAGTGACCGATAATGGTATCGGCATGACCGCGGAAGAGGTTGAGAAGTATATCAACCAGATCGCATTCTCCGGCGCGACCGATTTTATGAGCAAGTATAAGGACAAGGCAAATGAAGACCAGATTATCGGTCATTTTGGCTTAGGATTTTACTCTGTATTTATGGTTGCGGACCGCGTGACGATAGACACGCTTTCGTTTGTGCCGGGCTCGGCGCCGGTACACTGGGAGTCGGAAGGCGGCACAGAGTTTGAAATGAGCGAAGGCAACCGCGATACGGTCGGCACGAAGATTATGCTCTATCTTTCAGAGGATTGCCATGAGTTCGCGAACGAATACCGCGTGCGGCAGATTTTAGAGAAATACTGCTCGTTTATGCCGTATGAGATTTATCTTACGAACCAGGAAGCGGCAGAGCGCACGACGGACGGCGAAGAGAAGGGCGAGAAGAAGCCGATCAATGATACGACTCCGTTATGGCAGAAGCATCCGAACGAATGCAAGGATGAGGACTATAAAGAGTTCTATAAGAAAGTATTCCACGATTATCGCGAGCCGCTGTTCTGGATCCACCTGAATATGGATTATCCGTTCAATTTAAAGGGAATTCTGTACTTCCCGCACTTGAACTACGGCTATGATTCGCTGGAAGGCACGATCAAACTTTATAATAACCAGGTATTCGTTGCGGATAACATCAAGGAAGTCATCCCGGAATACATGATGCTGTTAAAGGGCTGCATTGACTGCCCGGACCTTCCGCTGAATGTCAGCCGTTCCGCACTTCAGAACGACGGATTTGTAAAGAAAATTCAGGATTATATCAGCAAAAAGATCTCCGACAAGCTCTCCGGTCTCTGCAAGACGGACCGCGAGTTCTACGAAAAGAGCTGGGAATCGATCAGTCCGTTCGTTAAGTACGGGTGCTTAAAGGACGACAAGTTCTGTCAGAAGATGACCGACTATATCCTGTTTAAGGATGTTTACGGAAAGTATCAGGTGCTTCCGGAGTGCCTCGAGGTTAAGCCGATTGACATCGAGGAAGAGGAAGAGAAGAAAGAAGGTACGGCATCAGACGGCGTTGAGAAGGTTGGGGGCGAGATCGTCAATGAGAACGGCGATGCGGACGCATCGGAAGACGATAGCGCAGAGAATAAAGATGAGCCGAAGGAAAAGACGGTCTACTATGTAACCGACGCAATCCAGCAGAGCCAGTATATCAATATGTTCATGAAAGCGAAAATGACGGCTGTCATGCTTCCGGACACGATTGATATGCCGTTTATCCAGCAGCTTGAATCGAAGAACGCGAAGATTAAGTTTAAACGCATTGACGCGGACCTCGAAGACGCATTCAAGGCGAAATCCTCGAAGAAGCTGGAAGAAGAGCTGACGAAGAACACGGAGACGCTGACAGCGCTTTATAAGAAGACGCTGAAGAAGGATAATGTCAAAGTGAAAGTCGAAAAGCTGAAGAGCAAAGACGTTTCCGCGATGCTTCTCCTTTCCGAAGAATCACGCCGTATGCAGGAGATGATGAAGCAGTACGGAATGAGCGGCATGGAGTTCCCGGACAAGGGCGAGCAGACGCTGGTACTCAACGCGAACCACTCCTTAGTCCAGTATCTTCTGACGCATGAAGAAGGCGAAAAGGTAAAGACCGTCTGCGAAGAGCTTTACGATCTCGCGCGGATCCAGCAGGGCACGCTTGAACCGGACGCGATGACGAAATTTGTTTCGCGTACTAATGAAATCCTCGGAATCCTTACAAACAGCCCGTCCTAAAACATACATAATGTTTGATTAAACAGATGTTTTGTTTTGAAAAGGCATACATAATGTTCTGATAAAGACATATTTCATGTTCTGAAATCGTATACACTTTTTTGGAAAAGAGCAGACCGGAGAAAGCACGGCCTGCTCTTTTTTTAGGCGGCAGCCATGCTTTTTTCACACACAATTACATTGATAAAACAAAAATGCCGTGATATACTAAAAAATTGGAAAGTTGGTGGCTCATGGAATATATAGTTTTAGATCTGGAATGGAATCAAGCAGCATACAAGGTAGATGAGGAAGCAGAAATTCCATTCGAGATCATTGAAATCGGAGCGGTTAAGCTCAATGAAAAATGCGAAAAGGTCAGTGAGTTCCAAGCGCTGATCCGCCCGCAGGTTTATCCGTTCTTACTGCGGCGGACGAAGGAACTGACAGGCTGGACCGATAAGGACCTCGACACCCGCGGTATTTATTTTGAAGATGCCTGCTCGCAGCTTTTAGAGTGGTGCGGGAAAGATTATATTTTCTGCATTTGGGGAACGACAGACCTCGTGCAGCTCGAGCGGAACATGGCTTACTTTAAGATTAAGATTCCGTGGAAATATCCGTTTAAATATCTGGACGTGCAGAAACTGTACGCAATGCAGGAGAACGAAGGAAAAACGCGGCGCGCATTAGAGTTTGCGATTGAGCATTATCAGATTCCGACAGAGCGGCCGTTCCATCATGCGGTTGATGATGCGGATTATACGGCGAAGGTGCTGCAGCGCATTGATATGGCGGCGTACAGCACATTCTTCTCAGTCGATTATTACCGTGTCCCGCGGAATTATTTCGAAGAGCAGATTTTTTATTTCAATACATACTCCAAATTCGTTTCCAGGAGCTATCCGCTGAAAGAAGAAGTGATTCAGAATCACCGCGTGCGCGAGATGAACTGCTTCTACTGTAAGAAAAAACTGATCCGTACGATTCCGTGGTTCTCGGACAGCGGCAGAAGCTATTTAGCGCTCGGTGAGTGCAAAGAACATGGTTTTATGCGCGGACGGATCCGGGTGAAGCCGACTGAAAAGTATAATGGCTACTTCGCAATCCGGACGATCCGGCCTTGCACGGACGAAGACCGTGAGGAAGTAGAAAACAAACGCGAAAACCTGAAAGAGAAACGACGTGAGAAGCGGAAGCGCGAACGAATCAATGAGCGTCTCCGTACAGCGGCGAAGAAATCCGAAAAGACCGCCGAAAACGAAGCAAAAGGCGGCGCCGGAAAAACGGAAAAAGCAGCCAAAGCGGTAAAAACGGTGAAGGCCCCGAAAACCGTAAAGAAAACGGTTAACACAGGAAACTCAAAGGAAAGCTGAACAGGGTTATAGAGTAAGGAGAACGGAATGAAGATTCTGGTAACGGGCGGCACCGGTTATATCGGGAGTCACACGGTTGTTGAACTGCAGAATGCGGGTTATGAGGTTGTAATTCTCGATAATTTGAACAATTCCTGCCTGAAGGTGCTGGAACGGGTCCAAGAGATTACGGGGAAGAAAGCGACGTTTTATCAGGCGGATATCCGTGACAGAGAAGCTCTGAACCGGATTTTTGAGGCAGAGCGGCCGGAAGCCTGCATTCATTTCGCGGGTTTAAAGGCCGTCGGCGAGAGCGTTTCGAAACCGTGGGAGTACTATGAAAACAATATTAGCGGAACGCTGACGCTTGTGGACGTGATGCGGCAGCACGGCGTAAAAAATATTCTCTTCTCTTCGTCCGCGACAGTTTACGGCGATCCGACCACAGTTCCGGTCACAGAAGAAGCAGAGAAACGCCCCTGCACGAATCCGTATGGCTGGACGAAGTCCATGCTGGAGCAGATCCTTTCGGACATCCAGAACGCGGATCCGGAATGGAATGTGATTCTTCTTCGGTATTTTAACCCGATCGGCGCACATCCGAGCGGCCTGATCGGCGAGGATCCGTCAGGCGTGGCACGGAATCTGATGCCGTGTCTTACGCGGGTGGCCGTCGGCGCATTGGAATATCTGACCGTCTGCGGCAATGATTACCCGACCCCGGACGGAACCGGCATTCGCGACTATATTCATGTGGTCGACCTGGCAAAGGGACATGTCGCAGCATTGAAAAAAGTCAGCGAAAACTGTGGCTTGAAGATTTATAATTTAGGAACCGGAATCGGCTATAGTGTGATGGAAGTGATCCGTGCGTTTGAAGAGGCAAGCGGGCTGAAGATTCCGTATGTAGTAAAGGAACGCAGACCGGGCGACATCGCGGCAAACTTCGCAGATCCGACGAAAGCGCGAGAAGAGCTGGGGTGGAAAACAGAATTCGGCCTGTCAGAAATGTGCAGAGATTCCTGGAATTGGCAGAAAAAGAACCCGAAGGGCTATCGCGAGTAGGGTTAATCCTCAAGAAGCATTGAAATATCTTGCTTTTATGGAAGATATATGATAATATTTGATAGTTGCTATTAGTGAAAATAGCGAACACGAAAAGAACTTTAAATCGGAAAGGATTATTTGATATGAGCCAGGAGAAAGTTAACGCTTATTTGGAAGCAAAGAAGACCAGAAAGCAGAACATCGAAAAGGAAAAGAACCGGAAGAATGCGCGTAAGGTGATCTTCTGGGTGGTCGCTCTTGCGTTAGCGGGTATTATGGTTTTCCTGATTGCTCTTTCTATTCGCAATGAAGTTGTTGCGAACGAAAGCGAAAAAGAAAGCATTAACGCAGCATTTAAAGAAACAAGCTATCTTCTTCAGGATTATGCGACGATGCAGCCGACGGAAACGATGACGACCGGTGAAGAGGACGAATCGACCGCAGCCGCTACGGAAGCTGAAGCGACAGAAGCAGAGGCAACAGAAGCAAAATAAACGAAGCAGTCAGAAACTGATAAAAATACCCGCGGAGAACCGCGGGTGTTTTTATATCAGAAGGTCAAAGAAAGGGCTTTATTTCAGAAGGCATGAATGCGCTATGTCAGAAGGCCTAAAAAAGAGGAGCCCCTCAGGCTGTTGGCAGCAACCTGAGGGGAGTTATGAAAAAACATTGTTATATGCAAATGTGCTAAAAAAAGACGAACAAGTCATCTTGTTTCTATAAAAAATATACACAATAAATGTGTACAAAGTGTGAACATCAAGAAAATAAAATATGAATTGAGGAAAAAATGTCGAAACAGTGTTGGAAACCTGGAAATATGCTGGCGCCGGTGCCGGCAGTGCTGGTAACGGTACGCGATAAGAGCGGAAAAGACAATGTAATCACGATTGCTTGGACGGGGACGATCTGCTCCGATCCGCCGATGGTATCGATCTCTGTGCGAAAAGAACGCTTCTCTCATGCGATGCTGAAGGAGAGCGGCGAATTCGTCATCAACCTGGTCAATGAAGACCTGACGCGTGCGGCAGATTACTGTGGCGTGAAGTCTGGCAGGGATGAGGATAAGTTTGCGGCAGCGGGGCTTACGAAGGAGCCCGCCCAGAAGGTCAATGCGCCGCTTATCAAAGAAAGCCCCGTCAACTTGGAATGTAAAGTAACGCAGGTGCTGGAACTTGGAAGCCATGACATGTTTTTAGGTGAAATCGTCGCTGTCGATGTCGACGAAAAGTTACTCGACAAGGACGGACGCCTTCAGCTCGAAAAGGCGGAACTGGTTTCCTACATCCATGGCGAGTATTTTGGTCTCGGTGAAAAAATCGGTAAGTTCGGCCATAGCGTGCGGAAGAAAAAATAGCAGACAGAAAGAAGAAAGCGCTCCAACGCTTAAACGGACAGAGCCCTTCCTTGTAACATTTCTGTAGACAATTCTTTACAATTTCGCAATAAAATGCTATAATCCAAGATGTGTTTTGAAAGAAAACACAGGGGATGAAACGTATATGAATCAGATAGCGATATGCGGAGGCCGTCCGCTGTTTGGCGAAGTCACGATCTCCGGCGCAAAGAATGCTGCGCTTGGAATCGTCGCCGCAGCCATTTTGGCCGACGAGGACGTCATTGTCCGGAACGTTCCGGACGTCAGTGACGTAACATACCTGCTCGATGCGATAAAGGATACGGGCGCGCGGGTTCAGAAGCTGGACCGGCACACGTACTGCATCAATGGAAGCACCATCAGCAGTTATGTGGTTGACAATAATCATATTCGCAAGATGCGCGCAGGCTATTATATGCTGGGCGCACTGTTGGGCAAATATCATCATGCAGAAGTGGCTCTTCCGGGCGGATGCACCATTGGCGCGCGGCCGATTGATTTTCACATCAAGGGCTTCGAAGCATTGGGCGCAGTGGCGCAGCAGGGAAGCATGGTACGGCTCGATGCAGAAGAACTTCATGGTGCCGATATCTTTTTTGATACGGTTTCTGTCGGCGCGACGATCAATGTAATGATTGCAGCTGTATTTGCCGAAGGCCGGACCATTCTCGAAAATGCTGCGAAGGAGCCGCACATCGTTGACGTGGCAAACTTCCTAAACAGCATGGGCGCGAAAATTAAAGGCGCCGGTACAGATACGATCCGTATCCAAGGCGTGGAGAAGTTGCACGGAACGGATTATATGGTCATTCCGGACCAGATCGAGGCCGGGACTTTTATGGCAGCAGCAGCGGCCACCCGCGGCGATGTTCTGATTAAGAATGTTATTCCGAAGCATCTCGACAGTATTTCGTCGAAGCTTCGCGAAATCGGATGCATGGTATACGAATATGACGATGCGGTCCGTGTTACCGCCATGGGCGAAACACTGAAAGCGACACGCGTACGGACGCAACCTTATCCGGGATTCCCGACCGATATGCAGGCGCAGATGGCTGTCGTCCTTTCTACGGCGCAGGGAACCAGCCGCGTTACCGAAACGATTTTTGAGAGCCGCTTCAAATATGTGGCCGAACTAAACCGGATGGGCGCGGATATTAAGGTGGATAATTTTACCGCTATCATTGAAGGCGTGGAAAAACTGACCGGCGCACAGCTCATCGCACCGGATCTCCGTGCCGGCGCGGCACTTGTGATCGCGGCGCTCGCAGCGGAAGGCGAATCCATTATCGACGAAGTCCATTACATCCTTCGGGGATATGAAGATTTTGTCGAGAAGTTTAAAGGGCTCGGCGGCCGGATTGAAATGGTCGACTCCGAGCACGAGGCGGAGAAATTCTTCCTGAAAGAAAAGATGATCGGGTAACCGAAAGACATAACCATATTCGGAAACCGAACAAATCGTAAAAGCGAATGATTATGGAAAAAGCATCCGGAGACGCTCCGGATGCTTCTTTTTCCCATAAATCCTAGACAAACAGTACGTGTATCATAGGTGTGATTTCGGACGGACAGCAGGCAGGTTAAAAGGGGAGCGGCGTATCCAGACGGCCTCCTTTTTTATTTTGTAAATATACAGCCCTTTTCGTTTTCACTACGGCGACAGGATCATAATGTACAGCCTCGATCTCGCCCTGTTCATTGAACTCATAATCCGGCATATAGGAAACATCCTCCGCAATATATTTTATAATGCATGCCGGCGGGAGGCCTGCATGATCCCCATTTATATATGCACAGGACCGATTCTTATGATCGGCCAGAGTCTTAGCCAGCTCCGGTTCCATTTCCTCCCGAAGCCCGCAAACAGGCGCGTCTGTTGAGGTAAAAATATCTGTGATGTAATATCTTTCCCGTGACAGCGGATCCTTCATGCGATTGCCTCCGTTCTTTGCGTTTTTGTTTTCAATGCTCTATCCGAGCGAGGATGCATAGAGGCGGCTATGCATCCGCAGTGGTTAGCGCGCTGACCGTGAGTAAAAAATAGCATGCGGAATTGCCGTAGACAAGAGAAAACGGGCAGAAAAAGAGCTGCCCGAAAAAAGAAAATGAAAAAAGTTACACAAGAAGAAAATGTATTTTTGAAAAACGCACGGATTGTCACTCTTTTAAAAAAATCAGGAAAAGGCACAGATCAGCCCGATAGAAAAAGCATCGGATCTTCGGAGAAGAAGTGAGCCGGACATCCTTCACTAGAAAAGAGCATTGATTGTCTGACAGAAAGAGCATTGATTGTCTTATGAAAAGAGAATCGATGCTCTTTACTTAGCGGACAGATAAGAGTATAATAAACTAGAGATTTTATGGGAAAGGAGCGAAACGATGGAGATCAAAAGAATTAATGACCGCCAGATCCGTTGTGTCATGACGGCGGATGACCTGCGTGAGCATCAGCTCTCCGTAAAAGAATTGCGCTACGGCTCTTCTGCGACGTCCGCACTTTTCCGGGAGGTGGTGGACGAAGCCGCCTCGCAGTATGGCTTTAATGAGGATGACCTACCGTTAATGATTGAAGCGGTCCCGCTTCAGAACGACGAGCTTTTACTGATTATTTCCGCGGTCGAAGACGCGGAGGAACTGGACCCGCATTTTGCGAAATATGCTGAGCCGATCAATGATGCCGCGTCGGAAGTTAAAGAACAGCGGTTCACCGAACCGGAAAACAGCGAAGAGACGTTAAAGACCTGCGTTTTTTCATTTGACGATATCGACTCCGTGATGGAGCTCTGCTCCCGTCTGACGCTTTTCCCAGGAACGGCGGACCTTTATCGGAAACCGGATGAGAACGGTTTTTATCTCGTCGTGTTCCGCCCGGAGGAGATGGATATTAAAGCCTTCAACGTGTTCATCAACACGGTCGCGGAGCATGCGGATGTCGCGCCGCGGTCAGAAGTATTATCAGCTTATCTGTCAGAGCATTGCGAGCCGGCGATGAAGGATGCGATCCGCGCACTGGCTGGGCACTGACGAAAATAGTGCTTTCCGGTGCTGGAAACAGCCCAAAGACGGGCCGGGCATAAAGGACTGGACAGAGAACCGCTCGGCAAAAAAGGATACTATGGACGAGAAGATTACGAAACTACAGGAGATTATCGACGGCAGCCGGTCCCTCGTGTTTTTCGGCGGGGCGGGCGTATCGACCGAGTCGGGAATTCCGGATTTCCGGTCGGCGAACGGAATCTATAACCAGAAAATCAAGCGCGAGGTCAGCCCGGAAGAGATGATTTCGCACACGTATTATGAGCGGTTTCCGGAAGAATTCTTTGAGTTCTATAAAAGCAAGCTGATTTATCCGGATGCGGAGCCGAATGCTTGTCATAAGGCGCTGGCGCGCATGGAAGAAAAAGGGATTTTGAAGGCGGTTGTCACGCAGAACATTGACGGGCTGCACCAGAAAGCCGGAAGCCGGAATGTTTTCGAGCTTCACGGATCAGTGCTTCGGAATTACTGCGAGCGTTGCCGGAAATTCTATGATGTCAATGCAGTTTTAGAGGCGCCTTCGGTGCCGCGCTGCAGCTGCGGCGGGCGGATCAAGCCGGACGTCGTACTGTATGAAGAGTCACTCGATAGTGATGTGATGGAGAATGCCATCCGCGCGATTGCGGCAGCGGACACGCTGATCATTGGCGGAACATCGCTCGTGGTCTATCCGGCGGCAGGACTGATCCGTTACTTCCGCGGAAACCATCTCGTCCTGATCAATAAATCACAGACGGCGCAGGATGTATGCGCAGATCTCGTCATTCATGAAGCGATCGGCGAAGTGTTCAGCCGTCTCTCGATATAAGGAGCTATCAATATGGGTAAAGTAGCAATGCAGACCGGCCGTCTGCAGAATGAAGGAATTGAATACGCGTACAGACTGATTAAGGAAGCTGGGTTTGATGCGGTTGACGCAAACATTGACGGTCTTTATCCGCCGTATACCGTAGTCAATCAAACTGCGATTGCAGACGCGTTCCGCCCGGATCTTTCCGAGGCAGAGTGTTTGGCCTATTTTAAACCGTACAAGGATGCAGCGAAAGAATACGGGCTGGAAAACTATCAGGCACATGCTTTCTTCCCGACGATGATCCAGGACAAAGATGCCCCGGAGCACAATGCGGTATTATTAGAATGTTTAAAGAAGACGGTTCGCGCGGCGGATTATATCGACTGCCGGAACCTCGTTATCCATCCGTTTTTCCGGAACTTTAAGGCAATGGTTTCGCCGGAAGAGGAGTGGCAGAAGAATATCGATTCGTATTCCGCATTGATTCCGACGGCGAAGGAGTACGGCGTTAAGCTGAATCTCGAAAACATGTTCCGAAGAAATGAAGAGGGGATTCACGAAGCGATCTGCGGTGACCCGGAGGAAGCGGTCCGTTATATCGATACGTTAAACGGAATCGCAGGCGAGAATATCTTCGGCTTCTGCCTCGATACCGGTCATATTAATTTATGCGGACGGAACATCAAAGACGTGATGGCTGTTTTAGGCGACCGGATCAACTGCTTCCATGTTCATGATAACGACGGAATCGATGACCAGCATTACGTTCCGTATTGGGGAAAGGCCGACTGGGAAGGCTTTGTAGAAGGACTGAAGGCGCTGAACTATAACGGCGTTTTGAGCTGCGAAGGCGGCGAAACGTGGAAACGCGTGCCAAAGGAACTCTGGCCGCAGATGTTACGCTATACGGCAGATGCGATGCGGCTTCTGACAGAGAGAGCAGGAAAGTAAAAAAGAAAAAGGGCTGTCGCATCCGTGAAATGATTTTCACCGGGCGACGGCCCTTTCTGATTCTGAAGAGGCTAGTGATTTATTAATCTTTATTTTTTCTTCGCTTTTTTCTTTAAAGCTTTCTTTTCCTTCGCGTTCTCCGCGAGGATGTAATGGACCATCCGGTCGTGCTCTTCCGAATAGCCGTAGAAGAAATTCGGATAACGGTCGGTCAGAAGATCCATGACCGTGTCGAGGTCGTCCTTCTGTTTGTCCCGGATTTCGTAAGCATTGCCGACGATCGTGACAATCCGGAGAGAGTATCGCATCTTTTCGTGCCGCTCCGAAAGGGAATAGTGCATATCCTGAAGCGGGAATACCCATAACACGTCATGCAAAGGAATAATGAACCCGGACGCATTCGTGAAGTCTAAAAGATATTTCGGCGTCAATGCCATCTCGCCCTGGCGGAGAATCGCAAATTTGTTCATATCGCGTTCAGCATCTGCCAGAATATCGGAAACATTCCCGTAGGCGCGGAGCTGACGGCAGGTCGGCGTGAACCGCGGGAAGAGGAAGAGGAACAGCGAATACAGAAGGAGGACGGCACCGAAGACGGTGCAGAAGATGACCAATGCGCAGAGGATCATCATAGGAAGCGGAACATAGACGGCTACATTGACGGCATAAGGATCACAGAGGGCAGTCAATGTGCTTTCTTCGCATGAGAGAAGCGCCGCGAGATCTTTCAGGACGGGCTCGGTGCTGCTCGAAATCTTTTCGAGACGGCCATTGATCTTCAAGGATTCAATGTAAGGCTCCGCCGGTTTTCCGGAAGAGGGAGCGATAATGTAAAAGCGGCAGTAGCCGTCATTCAATGTGTAATAGTAGTGGCCGGTCAGGATGCCGTTTGAATAGTAATCATCGCCGGAATAGTAAAGATCGTGAACGGTGGCGCGGACGTAGAGATGGTCCTCATTAACATAAGAGGATAGCGGCGTCCGCTCGTCGATTTCGATGCTCTGGATCGCAGGGAGGATCGGAAGGCAGAAGAAGAGGACAACCATCAGGCACTCAAAAAGCAGCGGGAGCAGAAGCTGCTTCAGCTGGGCCTTTTGAATCTTTTTCAGAATGGTTTTTCCTTTCATTTTTTTCGCCTCACAAAGAAAATCTGTTATAATAGAGATTATAACGAATGTCAGCCGAAGAATCAAGCATCAAGACTTGCAAAATAATCGGTTTGTGTTAGTATCAAGAAGTCGGTTTAGCACCCCTATATGGGAGAAAAAACGGGGAAACAAAGAAAAAGATGGCATATACAGATTTTGCAGCACAATATGATAAGCTGATGTCCGACATCCCGTACGAGGATTGGTGCCGGTATCTTGCCGCGCTTCTTCACGAGAATGGGGTCGCGTCTGGTCTCGTCGCAGAGCTCGGCTGCGGGACCGGAACTATGACCTCGCTTCTCGCTAAAGCGGGCTACGATATGACCGGCATTGACCTGTCGCCCGAGATGCTCCAGATCGCCGCCGAAAAAGCCGAAGCTGCGGGCGAGGAAATCCTCTATCTTAATCAGGACATGCGCGATTTTGAACTGTACGGCACGATGGCGGCGTTTGTTTCCGTCTGCGATTCGATGAATTATCTTACCGAGGACGAAGACTTTATCGATACGCTCCGCCTCGTCAATAATTACCTCGATCCGAAGGGCGTCTTTATCTTTGACCTGAAAACGACGCATTACTATAAGGAAACGCTTGGCACCGGGACGCAGGCCTTCGAGGAGGAAGACGGGTTCTATGTGTGGGACAATGAGTTCGTGGAAGAGGAAGCATTGAACTACTATAACCTGACATGGTTCTCGCTGCAGGAGGACGGCCGCTACGAGCGCGGCGATGAAGAGCAGGTGCAGCGGGCATTTTCAATAGAGGAAATCAAGGAATATACAAAAGCGGCCGGAATGGATTTTGTCGGCGCGTACCGCGCGTTTACGAAGGACGCCCCGACAGAAGAGGACGACCGTATCTATATAATTTTGAGAGAAAGAGGAAAGAGCTATGAGTGACTATATGATCCGCGGTACCGCAGCGGACGGACAGATCCGGTTTTTCGCGGCGGAAACGAAAGAAACAGTAGAAGAAGCGCGGATGGCGCATGGGTTAAGTCCGATTGCGACGGCTGCGTTAGGACGCCTTCTGACCGGCGGCGCAATGATGGGCTTTATGATGAAGAATGATTCGGACCGGCTGACGGTGAAGATTGACTGCCAGGGGCCGATTGAAGGACTGCTGGTAGCGGCAGACTGCAAAGGACATGTGAAGGGATACGTGAAAAATCCGCTCGTCGATCTTCCGTCGAAAACGCCCGGAAAGCTGAATGTCGGAGATGCATTGGACCTCGGCGTGCTGAGCGTAATCCGCGATATCGGGCTGAAGGAGCCGTATATCGGCGACACGATTTTACAGAGCGGCGAGATTGCAGAAGACCTGACCTATTATTTCGCCACATCGGAGCAGACGCCGTCGTCAGTCGCGTTGGGCGTGCTGATGAATAAAGACAATACGGTAAATAAGGCGGGCGGCTTTATCCTTCAGATGATGCCGGGCGCTACGGATGAAACGATTACGGCGCTGGAGGAACGGCTGCGCGGGTTTACCTCCGTTACGGCGGCGCTGGAGAACGGAATCTCGGCAGAGGCGCTGGTGATGGGGCTTTTGCAGGGGCTGAACCCGGAGATTTTAGACAGGACACCGGTCGCATTCACCTGTGATTGCTCGAAAGAGCGGACGGTTGAAGTGATCCGGAGCCTGCCGAAGGAAGAGAAACAGAGCATCCTCGATGACGGAAAAGATATCGAAGTGGTCTGTCATTTCTGCGGGAAGAAATACCCGGTGACACTCGACGAGATCCGGGGGATGATGTAACGCCAGCCGGCGGAGAACGAAAGGATGATCTAACATCCGACGGCAGAGCATGAGGATGATGTGACACGTGCGGACGAAAAGCATCGAAACATAAAAAAGCGGCGCAGAAACCTGCGTCGCTTTTTTCTTCATAAGCCATGAAATGTTTTATATAGACGAATCTATAGAAAAAATGTCGTGTTTACGAAATTACAGTTTGGTTACATTGACAGCCTGCGGGCCCTTTGCGCCTTCGATTACTTCGAACTCAACTGCCTGGCCTTCGTCTAAAGACTTGAAGCCATCCATGTTGAGACCAGAGTAATGAACGAATACGTCCTTGCCGTTCTCATCGGAAATGAAACCATAACCCTTCTGGTTGTTGAACCATTTCACCGTACCCTTGTTCATTGTGTTACCTCCGAGTGTTTTCAGTAGGTTAAAATAACCTAAAGTAGAAAATATCATACGTGTAAATAATTGTCAAGAAAATGTTTTAAAGAGAAATCGCGTTCCGCAAATCTGAAAATCGTGTGAAAACTAAGGAAACGCAAGGGAAAACGGGGGTATGGGCAGGGGGCGAATCTTGACACTGCCCCGTTCGGAGGGTATACTGTTACCGATAAGGCTCGAAGTGTTTGATGAGCTGTTGTGAAAGGATTTATGGAATGACTAAACTGTTTTCGATTATTTTACGCGCGGCTGAAAGCACCACAGAAACGATTGCGGAGACGACGGAGGCTGCAACCGAGTATGTTCCGGTAGTGACTGAATATAAAGATGCGTTAGTCCCGATATTTACCATTATCATGGCTGGAATTGCCGCTGCGATTTTAATCGGCGTTGCGATTGCGGCATTTGCGTATATGAAGAATCGCGCAGGTCTGACATGGATGAACGCGCTGCTTTATGGCATTATCGGAAGCTTTGTCGGCACCTATATCCTTCCGAATGCGGTTTATTTCCTGTTTGGACTGATTCCGAGCTTAAATACGGTTCTGACGACGAAGCCTGCGATTCCCAGTGCGATTTCCGCAGTGCTGATGATTGGCGGAACGGTCGGTGCGATTATTCTCGGAATGGTCTTACTGAAAAAGGCGCTTGAAAAGCGGCATCAGCGGATGGACCTCGGGACTGCGTTTGTTTTTGCATTAGGATTTTTCGCAGCAGCCCTTCTGATCAATGGTCAGCTTTCCTATTCAGTTGAATATGTAACATACGCGCTGTCGTTAAATGCGCAGGGCTTTGATACGATGGTCAATGCCTATATCCAGAGCGCCGAGGGGACGACAGTAGAAGAAGCGGTGAACGTGGTCAAATCGATGTTCCTCGACGTGAACGCGGCCGAGTTCGTGCTGAACGCATTGATAATGGTGCTTCAGACGGTTGCGATTATCGCTGCAGCAGTTGCCTTCTATGGAATTCAGACTGAAAAGCTGGAGCGCAAGTGGCTGGCACTGGTGATTCTGGCGCCGCTGGTATTCTATATTCCGCAGGTGTTGGCAGGTTTCGTAGAAATCGAAAGATGGATTGTATTTGTGGCGGAACTTGTGATTGCAGCAGTTGAAGGCTATGTCGGCTATCGCCTGATTTCGGAAAAGCTTCAGGAAGACTGGGAGCGCTTCAATGTGAAGAAGGCGTACAGCGAAAACCAGGAGAAACGCGACGAAAAGCCGAGAATGCCGAAGATCGTTATGCCGAAGATTGAAAGCGATGATATTGTGACAGCGAATGTTAAGAAGAATGACGATGACATTGTAACGCCGAACGATAAGAAGGAAGAGGATGAACGAGCTTAAATGGATTTTGCCCAGTTCGGTTTCCAGAGAACTGGCAGCAGATGAAATGAAAGAATGGGCAAAGAGCGGAATTCTGACCCCGTTCAATTTTCTGAGCGCAAAAGAACTTCAGAAATTGAAGGGGATTTATGTCCCCTATCTGCTGTACAGCTGCGAAATGGAAGGGCAGATTTTCGGATGCGGAAAGAAGAAAGTGAAGCAGATCACTTCGAACGAGGTGATGGTCCGGATCGAAGAGTACGACATCGATAAAAAGGCGGAAGCTTCCTATGAGAATATTCCGGTTTGTGTCTCAAAAACGATTGAGGCTGCCGAGATGGAAGTGCCGGGAACGTTTGACTTCAGCCGACTGAAACCGTTTGAAGAGAAGTATCTGAAAGATTTCTCGCTGGAAGGCGAGAAGGCGGGCGAAGTAGGAGCTGCCGCACTGGCGGCGCGCTGCGATGCAGAAGCGGAAAAACTCCGGAAGCGTCTGAAAAAGGATTTTGCGAACCAGATGAAGCAGGCAGCGGCAGAAGACTACGATGAGCTGTCGGCGGAAGCGGAGTCGGCTGATATTTTGAAGGAAAGAGCGATCTGCGCCTATCTTCCGATCTGGATTTATAAGTATCAGTATTTAGGAAAACAGCATACGGTGATCATGAACGGCGAGAATGGCGAGGTCAGCGGAAAGCTTCCGAAGAGCATTGGAAAAACGATCGCTCTTTTCGTCATCGCCGCAGCGGTCGTGTTCTTCGCCGCAATGGTGTTAGGAGGCGGGCTGATATGAAAAGAGGTCTCGCAGCGATATTATTAGGAATCGTCGCAACTGCATTGGTCTGGGGGTTTAACCCGCTCGGAACGCAGTACATGTACGATGACACCGGATTTTTTACAGAAGCGGAACTGGCAGAGATCAACCAGCAGCTGTATCGCGCCGGCAGGGCGCTCAATGCAGACGTGCTGATCTACTTTACCGAAGGACCGCTGATTAACGGAACGCATTCCGGGTCGGCAAAGCAGGCGCTGAAGGATTGGGAGGCGTCCGAACTGGGAAACACGGAAACGAGGGATGCAGTTATCCTGTATGTGAACCTGGGCGCCAGAAGAGGCGGTTTCTCCATTGAAAGAACGACAGGAAAAGACAGCGACCCATTCATAACAGATCTCGAAATGGCCGCTCTTCGTGAGGGCGACACCCGGACCTATCTGGGAAAAGCGCAGTATTATGAAGCCGCGCTTGCTTTTGCGGAGCAGACACGGAAGATCAGCGGAAAATACTTCTTCCGGTCGCTTTGGGGATGGATCATTTTGGGAATCCTCGGAGGCGCATTGACAGCAGGACTGGTCTGGCTCCTTTCGAAGGGCCCGGTCAGCGCGAAAACGATGGACGGGGAGAAGGCCGCCGCATTTAAGATCACCCATAATAATGACCGGTTCTTAAGCGCACGGCGGGAAGTTCCTGCAGCGCCGGCGCCCAAAAAGAAAAAATAAGCGGTAGCAGATAATACCGTACAGATGCCCAAAAGGAGATGATATATTCACCTTTTGGGCATTTTTATGCACGTTTTATAAAAAAACACAAGAAAATGTGAAAAAGATGTGAAGATTTATTCATTTTGCAGATTGACAAAACGGGGTTCTCTTTTGTATGATATATAAAATTTTCTTTTAAGGAAGTCCGATTATGAGCAAGAAAACGATCTCCTATATCATTAAACGAATAATTCTTGCGATAGTTACGGTCTGGGTCGTATTAACGATTACGTTCTTTGTCATGCATCTGGTACCAGGCGGACCGTTTATCGGCGAGAAAGCGGTCAGCCCGTCAGTTCAGGCTGCTATGGAAGCGAAATACGGCTTGGACAAGCCGGTTCTGGAGCAGTACTTTACTTATATCTCTGATATTGTCACCAAGTTTGATTTCGGCCCGTCGCTAAAGCAGAAAGGACGTACTGTCATCCGGATTATCGGCGAAGGAATGGAAACCTCCGCTTTATTAGGTATTATTGCAGCCATCTGGGGATCTTTAGTCGGTATCGTTTTAGGTTCTGTCGCAGCATTGAAGCGGAATTCCGTGTTTGACCGTGTGGTCATGGTGGTTTCGACGGCCTTCATCTCTATCCCGGGATTTATTATGGGATCGGTTTTACTTCTGACGTTCTCTGTGGCGCTGCAATGGCTTCCGGCGAACGGCTCTTCTGCGGCCGGCTTGATTCTTCCGATTATTACATTGGGACTTTCGCCGATGGCGAACGTGATCCGTCTGACCCGGTCTTCCATGTTAGATGTCTTAGAGCAGGATTATATCCGTACCGCGAAAGCGAAAGGCGTTCCTGCAAAGAAGATCATCTTCGGGCATGCATTAAAGAACGCGCTGATTCCGGACATCACTTATTTTGGACCGATGATCGCGTATATCGTTACCGGCTCGCTTGTCGTGGAACAGATTTTCGCAGTCCCCGGCATCGGACGTGCCTTTGTGCAGAGTATTACAGGCCGTGATTATCCGCTTATCATGGGTACCACCATCATCTTAGCGGCACTGATCGTCATTATGAACCTGATCTGTGATATCGCATATAAGATTGTCGATCCGCGTATCGATTTTAAATAAGGGAGGGTAAAGTTATGAGTATTATGGATAATTACAAGCCCTTCAGCATGCATGTGAACCTGGACAATTTCCTCCCCGCGTCGGAAGAAGAGAAGGAATATATGGTCCAGATGCGTCCGTCCTCTACATTCTTCCAGGACGGCGTCAAACGTCTTTTAAAGAATAAGGTGGCGACTGTTGCGGCCATCATTATCATCATTATTACGCTCGGATGCATTTTTATTCCGTTCTTCTGGCCGTATTCGTATGATACCCAGCTCGGAATTTCTCCGGGACAGCCGGTAGACGCATCCTATTCAGACCTGAAACCGTTCGAATACGGCGAAACCGAACTCGAGCGCATCGCAGCAGGCGAAAAGATCTTCCCGCATGTATTCGGAACCGACTCGGCAGGCCGTGATTATTTCATCCGTATCGTCTATGGCACCCGGATTTCACTGGCAGTCGGATTCTTCGCCAGCCTGATCGTTTTAGTGATCGGTATTTTAGTCGGTTCGATTTCCGGCTATTGCGGCGGCAAGGTTGACCTCGTCATCATGAGAATCGTGGATATCATCTATTCCCTCCCGGATATGCTGATGATCATCCTTTTGGCAGCGGTACTGAGAGAACCCTTGAAGGCGCTGCTTGAAGGCACTGAGGCGGCGAAACTGGGAACGAATATGATTTCCTTATTTATCGTATTCGGTCTTCTGTATTGGGTTTCCATGGCCCGTCAGATCCGCGGACAGATCCTTTCGCTTCGCGAACAGGAATATGTTTTAGCAGCACGTACCGCAGGTGCGCCGGGCAGCTGGATTATCCGGAAGCATCTGATTCCGAACTGTATCTCCGTCATGGTTATCTCGACGGCACTGCAGATTCCGAGCGCTATCTTTACAGAAAGTTTTCTTTCTTACTTAGGATTAGGCGTCAATGCTCCGATGCCGTCGTTAGGCTCTTTAGCCTCCGACGCATTGAACGGCATCAACTCCTATCCGTACCGGCTGATTATTCCGGCAATCGCCATCTCTCTGATCGTGCTTTCACTGAACCTGTTCGGCGACGGACTTCGCGACGCATTTGATCCGAAGCTCAGCCGTGAAGGTAAGGTCAGCAAGAGAAAGAAAGCGAAAGCTTCGAAACTCGGAAAAAAGGAAAAGTAAAGGAGGAATGATCTAATGTCACATCTTTTAGAAGTCAAAGATTTAAAAACCTCCTTCTTCACCGACGCGGGCGAAGTTAAAGCTGTTAACGGCGTTTCGTTCTTTCTCGATCATAGCAAGGTTTTAGGCATCGTCGGCGAATCCGGCTCCGGCAAATCGGTAACCGCATACTCGATTATGCAGATTCTCGAAGCGAATGGTGAAATCACCGGGGGCTCCGTTAAATTCAACGGTCAGGAACTCGTAGGCGCAGGCGAAGAAGTGATGAAGACGATCCGCGGAAACCGGATTTCCATCATTTTCCAGGATCCGATGACCTCGATGAACCCGACGTATACAGTCGGAAAACAGCTGATGGAAGCGATTCTTCTGCATACGAACCGTGATAAGAAGCAGGCAGAAGAGCGAGCGATCGAGATGCTCCGTCTGGTAAACATCAATGAGCCCGAGAAGCGTATGAAGCAGTATCCGTACGAGCTTTCCGGAGGCATGAGACAGCGTGCGATGATCGCGATGGCATTGGCGTGCGAACCGGACATCCTTATCGCGGATGAGCCGACCACCGCGCTCGATGTTACGATTCAGGCGCAGATTCTCGACCTGATGCGTTCCTTACAGAAAGAACTCGGAATGGCGATCATCATGATCACGCATGACTTAGGCGTTATCGCACAGCTTTGTGATGAGGTTATCGTCATGTACGCGGGAAGCATCTGCGAACAGGGAACGGCAGACGAGATTTTCTATAATCCGAAGCATGAATATACGAAGGGTCTGATCCGCTCGATTCCGACTGCGGATACGGCAGGAAAGAAGCTTCAGCCGATTTCTGGTACGCCGATCGACCTTTTGAATATGCCGAAGGGCTGCCCGTTTGCACCGCGGTGTGATGCGGCCATGAAGATCTGTCTTCATGAGAAGCCGTACCGCATGACGATTAATGACATGCATCTGGCAGGCTGCTGGTGCAATGTCCGTGACGGAATTGAAAACGGCACGATTGCCGATGCCGATCTTCCGGCAGAAGCTTGGGAGGTGCTGAAATGAGTGAAAATAAAGTTTTAGTCGATGTTCAGCACTTAAAACAGTATTTCGACATCCCGACAGGATTGTT
>DCGM01000045.1:21124-24669 GCA_002315255.1 Lachnospiraceae bacterium UBA1778 | reverse complement strand
TGCGGAAAAACGACTGTCGGCCGTACGCTATTACAGCTTTACAAGCCAACCGCAGGAAAAATCATCTATGACGGGATGGAAGTCAAGGGGAAAGCGGCTTTAAAGGAATTCCGGAAGAAAGCAACCATGGTATTCCAGGATCCGTATTCTTCCTTAAATCCGAGAATGACGGTCGCTGATATCATTGCAGAACCTTTGGATGTCCATAAGCTGTATGCAACAAAAGAGGAACGCCGTGAGCGTGTTCTCGAGCTGATGAGCTATGTAGGACTTAACTCCGAGCATGCAAACCGCTATGCGCATGAGTTCTCCGGCGGACAGCGTCAGCGAATCGGCATCGCCCGTTCGTTAGCGATCAACCCGGAATTCATCGTTTGCGACGAACCGGTTTCCGCGCTGGATGTTTCCATTCAGGCGCAGGTAATCAATATGTTCGACGAGCTGCAGGATAAGTTAGGGCTTACCTATCTGTTCATCGCACATGACCTGTTAGTCGTCCGACATATTTCCGACCGTATCGCAGTCATGTATCTCGGAAAGATGATGGAAATGGGCCCGGCGGAAGAGATTTATTCGCATCCGCTTCACCCGTATTCACAGTCATTGATTTCGGCAGTTCCGATTCCGGATCCGGTCATTGCCCGAGAAAATAAGCGTATCGTCTTAACCGGCGATATTCCGAGCCCGCTCAATGCACCGTCAGGATGCCCGTTCCGTACCCGCTGTATTCACGCGACGGAACAGTGCGCAGAGAGCATGCCGGAGTTCAAGGAAGTGGCGCCGAACCATTTCGTGGCGTGCCACCGTGTCAGCGAAGTAAACTGACGAAATAACATTGCCCGATCCGGGCGCGCGGCATAAGCCGCTGAACGCAGTCATTACGCGGGACCGCAGAATTGCGCTCCGTGCGATGAATTATAACCTAATCAAAATAGGAGGAGAAATTATGAAGAAAGTTGTTGCTTTATTACTGGCCGTAGTTATGGTTTTCTCTATGGCAGCTTGTGACAGCAGCAAGGGATTAAATGTCTGTATCGCATCTTCGCCGCAGACTCTTGATCCGGCGCTTAACTCAGCTGTTGATGGTGCTACGATGCTGGCTCACCTGTTCGCAGGTCTGGCTAAGTGGTCTCAGAAGGCTGACGGAACTCTGGAAATCGTTGCTGATATGGCAGTCGAACTGGTTGAGCCGGCCGACAATGGCGACGGAACCTTCACCTACACCTACAAGATCCGCGAGGATGCGAAGTGGTCTGATGGCAAGGCCGTTACCGCTAACGATTTCGAGTTCGCTTGGAACCGTGCAGCCAGCTTTGAACTTGCAGCTGACTACTGCTACATGTTCGAAGTTGTCGACGGATATGCTGACATCTGGGAAACCAACGACAATGATGAGCAGGTCAATCCGAATGCGAAGCTGAACATCAAGGCTGTGGACGCTAACACCTTCCAGGTTGTTACGGTTGGCAAATATCCGTACTGGAACGAACTTTTAGCATTCCCGACCTTCTTCCCGGTTCGCGAAGATGTCGTTGATAACGACGGCGCTTGGGCAACCGATCCGAAGACCTACGTCTGCAACGGACCGTATGTCATCGAATCCTGGAAGGCAGACAGCGTTATCACGCTGGCTAAGAACAAGAATTATCCGCTTGCTGACACCATTAAGATGGAAAAGATCAACTTCTATCTTTCTGATGATGCAAACAACATGCTTGCTAACTTCAAGAAGGGCAGCTGGCTCTTAATCGATGACGTTCCGACGAACGAAATCGAAAACCTGAAGAAGGATTATCCGGATGAGTTCTACGTTGAAGGCGAAATCGGCACCTACTATGTATGCTGGAACGTCAACGAAGACATCCTTCCGGGTGGCACGGAAGAGCAGAAGGCAGAAGTCCGTAAGGCAGTCAGCCTCCTCTTCGACCGTAACTACATCTGCGAAGAAATCGCACAGGGCGGACAGGTTCCGGCTTCTTCCTTCGTCGCAATGGGCATCACCCAGCCGGATGGCTCTCAGTTCTATGAAGCAGCTGGCGACAACGAAGGCTATGTCGGCTACTACAAAGTTGACAAGGATTCTACTAAGTCCAACTATGACGAAGCTATCGAAACGCTGAAGAAGTATTACACCTGGGATGGCTCCAAGTTCACGAACTTCCCGTCGATGGTTTACCTGTATAATACGAGCGCTGGCCACAAGGCAATCGCTGAATATCTGCAGGCTGCACTTGCTGCTGTCGGCATCACGATTGAACTTCAGAACCAGGATTGGGCTACGTTCCTTGAGACCCGTAAGAACGGCGACTATTCAATCGCACGTAACGGCTGGGTTGCAGACTACAACGATGGTATCTGCTTCCTTGATATGTGGACCTCCGGCTCTGGCAACAACGATGTCCAGTTCGGTAAGGGCGCACACAAGGATGTTGCTATCTACTCGATCGATCTGACCGACCTTGGCATCGATGTTAAGGTTGAGAACGGCACCTGGGCTGAGACCTATGATGTCCTCATCAACTTAGCAAAGACCACCTTCGATCTGGAGAAGAGAAACGAGATTATGCATCGTGCAGAAGATCTTCTTATGAGCACCGGCTGCATCTGCCCGCTTTACTTCTACACCGATCTGTTCATGCTTAGCAAGAAGGTCAGCGGCTTCTATTCGAACCCGCTTGGCTACAAGTACTTCATGTACACCGAAATCGCGAAATAATTCCTGATTTCAATCCCAAAGAACCAGTTGGTTCTTCCGGCGGGGCGCCTCGTGCGCCCCGTCTTTTTTTGCCCTTTCCACCCGTTTATCCGTGCCGTTTCGTTGCGCAGGCGAATCCTGTAAGGGGCGCAGGAAAATCCTATAAAAGGCGGAGGCGAATCCTGCAAGGGGGCGGAGGCGGCGAAAGCAGAAGGCGGAGGCGGCGGAAATAGAAGGCGGATGGCGGAGGACGGAAAGTTCTTGTAATTTACGGGCGGTTGCGGTACAATAAGATGAACTATTATCTGACAATGGGATAAGTGTCAGGTGAAGAAAAGAGGATAGGATTTATGGAATGTCTGACAGTTAGAGAGCTCTTTAAAGAGACAGAAAAATATATCGGAAAGGAAGTCACCGTAGGCGGATGGATCCGTACCAACCGTGATTCAAAGAATTTCGGATTCATTATGCTGAGCGACGGAACGTTCTTTACGCCTGTACAGGTTGTGTATCATGACACGCTTCCGAATTTCCAGGAAGTAGCGAAAGCAGGCGTTTCTGCAGCGGTAATCGTCACGGGTGAACTGGTGGCGACGCCGGAAGCGAAGCAGCCGTTCGAGCTGCAGGCAACTAAAGTCGAAATTGAAGGAACCTGCCCGCCGGAGTATCCGATTCAGCCGAAGCGCCATACGATGGAGTATTTAAGAACATTGACGCACTTAAGACCGAGAACAAACACGTTCCAGGCCGTATTCCGCGTGCGTTCGCTTATCGCATATGCGATTCATAAGTTCTTCCAGGAGCAGGATTTTGTTTATGTCCATACGCCGCTGATTACCGGCTCGGACTG
>DCGM01000045.1:12895-21014 GCA_002315255.1 Lachnospiraceae bacterium UBA1778 | reverse complement strand
TTCTTCCAGAAACCGACGAACCTGACCGTTTCCGGCCAGCTGAACGGCGAAACGTTCGCATGCGCATTCCGGAACATTTATACCTTCGGACCGACCTTCCGTGCTGAGAACTCGAACACCACGCGTCACGCGGCAGAGTTCTGGATGATTGAGCCGGAAATTGCGTTCGCAGATCTGAAGGATGATATGGAGCTGGCAGAAAGCATGCTCAAATATATTATCCGTTATGTGCTCGAAAATGCGCCGGAAGAAATGGCATTCTTTAACCAGTTTATCGATCAGGGGCTCATTGAGCGTCTGAACCATGTGGCGAACTCTGATTTCGGCCGCGTCACCTATACGGAAGCGGTAGAGATCCTCGAAAAGGTCAATGACCGTTTCGATTATAAAGTATCCTGGGGATGCGATCTTCAGACGGAGCACGAGCGTTATCTGACAGAAGAAGTCTTCAAGCGCCCGGTATTTGTCACGGATTATCCGAAGGAAATCAAGGCATTCTATATGAAACTGAACCCGGACGGAAAGACAGTCGCAGCAATGGACTGCTTAGTCCCGGGCATTGGCGAAATCATCGGCGGCTCGCAGCGTGAAGAAGATTATGAGAAGCTGGTCGGCCGCATTCGTGAACTTGGCATGCGGGAGTCGGATTATGACTTCTATCTCGATCTTCGGAAATACGGCACGGTCCGCCATGCAGGCTTCGGCTTAGGCTTCGAGCGCTGCGTCATGTATCTGACCGGCATCGGAAACATCCGTGACGTCCTTCCGTTCCCGAGAACCGTGAACAACTGCGAACTGTAAAGGAGAAAACGTATGAAATTCGTCCATTTAGCGAATGTGGAACTTGGCGCAAAAGGTCCGGCAATTCCGCGTATTTCTGTGGACTTCCCGAAGGCGCGCCTGGAAGATTTCCAAAAAGCATTGAACCTCTGCCGCACGGAAAAGGCAGACGCATTGCTGATCACCGGTAATCTTTTCGGAAGCGTACCCACGGAAGAAGACTTAAAGATGGTGGACGGATTGCTGTCAGAATGCGTCGGGCTGAAGACGGTGATTCTGCCCGGACTGAAGGACGGCGTAGTGGCAGGCTGCGCATATACAACCTATCAATGGGAAAGCAATACGACCGTGTTTGCGGGCGACTGTATCCAGCGGGTCTATATTAAAAAGCTGAACTGCGAAATCACCGGCTGCGGATATTGCGAAGAAACATGGAGCAAGGTCCGTCCGGAGCTGATGGCACGCGGAAAGAAAGGCGCGATTCAGATTCTTCTTCTGCCGTTCTTAGGAAAGGACGATGGAGAAGTTTCATTTGAGACGGCGGACACGTTCGCCTTCCCGGCAGATTATGCGGGTATCGGACAGCGCGTGCTCATTGCCGGTCCGAACGGCAGCACGACCTATTCGCCGGGCACGATGGAGCCGGAGTTCTTCACGGATAAGCCGCAGCACGGCTGCTATCTCGTTGATATCGAAGCGAAGGGACAGAAGGTTTCCCTTCATACGGAATTCAGGCTTCTTTCTTCGAAGGAGCTTCTGACGATCAAGGTAAGCGCGCACAAGGCGCTGACGTATGAAGATACCGAGAAGCAGATTCGCGATTCGATCGTGATTTTGGGCGGAAGCCATATTTATAAGATTTTACTTCAGGGCGAAGCATCGCCGTCGCTTTATATGAAGAGGGATCACCTCTTTGAAATCGGCAATATCGTCGAAATCAAGGATGAGACGGACCGCGATGCTACGATTGAAGATCTGAAGGACGAAGGAGACGGGACAGATGTCATCGCATTGTTCTTAAAGGGACTGGCGGACGTCGGCGACGATGACGTTCGGAAGAAGGCGATGGAGTTCGGTGTGGAAGCGTTATTGAGGAAGGATGCGGAGGACGAGCAATGATCATTCTGGAAATCAACGTTGAGCATTTCGGAAAACTGAAAGATAAAAGGATTCCGCTCCGCCCGGGAATGAATGTAATCACCGGCGATAACGAATCCGGAAAATCGACGATTGCGGGCTTCATCAAGGCGATGTTCTTCGGCCTCACGAAAGAGGAATTCGGCCGGTTCTTCCCGCGGAAGGAAGACGGCATTTTCGCCGGCAGCCTGAAGGTGTTGCAGAACGGCGCAAACTATCGGATCAGACGTGATTTCCTGGCAGATGACGATTCGCTGCGTGTCGAGAAGATCGATGGCGACATCATCCGGATCCCGGACCCGGAGCGTTGGCTTTCTGAAGCGCTCTCCGGTATGACGAAGCAGATGTTCTTAGAGACGTCGTTTACTTCCCAGATGGCCTTCTTAAAGGATGAAGAGCTTTGGGAGAAGACGGACGAAAAGACGGAACAGGCGGAAAAGAACCGGAACATCCGTGAGCAGGCGAAGGCCGCCGGAAAAGTTTTAACACAGAAGAAACGCGATTTTGAGAAGCAGATCAATCCAACGGTCGATGAGAATGTGGCGTTTGTCACAGATTCCATCAAAGCACAGGAAGAGAGCCTTTCAGGGCTCGAAGCAGTGTTCCCGGAGCAGGAGCGAGAACTGAATGAATTAAGCGAAGCATTAGCGACGGAAGGCGAAGCGGTCGAGCGGGCGAACCAGGAACGAAAAGACCAGCTGAAGTCGGCGATGCTCGATAAAAAGAATGCATTGGCGGAGTACACGAACCGCGCGGAACGGCTGATCGACCGAGGCAACGGATTCGGCATCGCATTGATGGTGATCGGCATTTTAGGCGCAGTTGCGTCCTATTTCTTCTATAGCAGCGAAAAGATCACGCCACAGCACGATTTATTCCTGTGGGCGATTATCGCATTTGCCGCATCCGGCCTGTTCTTTATCGCCGGCATCATTCTGACGGCGGTCTATTCGGCCAAACGGAAGAAAGCGAAAGAAGCGCTTTCGACGCGTTGCGACCTGCATGACAATGCAGAAGAAGCCGAGCGGGCGTATCAGTATTATCTGAATCATCCGGACGAAGACCGCATTGTCGTGCCGAACCAGGCTGACAAGGAGCGCCGCATTGCGGAGTGCCAGGACACGGTCGACAAGTCGAAGCAGCTGATGGAAGAGACGGAGAAATCGCTCGAAGCATTACGCGAAAAGAAAGTCGCTTTGGATGCGGAAGCTGTCCACCAGCGGGAGCTCCTCGCGAACATTTCCGCATTGGAAAAAGCAATCACGCAGATGCAGGTCCTTTCCGAAGATGCGAATGAAGAGCTTTATGCGATGCTGAGCGAGAAGGCGAACGAATACCTGGAAGTCTTAAAGGTTGAGGCGCCGATTTACATCCACCTGCAGGATGACATGCTGTACGTCGATTATGAAGGAAAGCCGGTTCAGACGGCAATGCTTTCAACCAGTACGCTGCAGTCCGTCTTCCTGGCGATCCGTATGGCATTATTTGACAAATATGACCCGAACAAGAACGTTATCGCGATTTTAGACGACGCGTTCACGAACATGGATATGTCCCGTATGAGAACAGCTATGGGTCTCGTACGCGCATCCGGCCGACAGATTCTTTTACTGACCTGCCAGCCGCGTGAGAAGGACAATGTAAACAATTAAGGAGATAGTTATTTTATGATCAGTGCAAATGGAGTTACCCTCCGAATCGGCAAAAAAGCGCTTTTTGAAGACGTTAACATCAAGTTTACAGAGGGCAACTGCTACGGCATCATCGGTGCGAACGGCGCCGGAAAATCCACCTTTTTACGGATTCTGTCCGGCAAGCTTGAGCCGACGAACGGAAGCGTAAGCATTACGCCCGGTCAGCGTCTTTCCGTTCTCGAACAGGACCATAACAAATATGACGATCAGGTGGTTTTAGATGCGGTCATGCAGGGAAATCCCCGTCTGTTTGAAGTAATGAAAGAGAAAGAGGAGATTTACGCAAAGACCGATTTCACCGATGAGGACGGCGAGAAAGCGGCAGAGCTGGAGAGCGAGTTCGCTGAGATGAACGGCTGGGAAGCCGAGTCCGATGCGGCGTCTCTTTTGAACGGCTTGGGAATCGGGGACGAGCTCCATTATGAGCAGGTCGGCCATCTGAGCGGCCCGGAAAAGGTGAAGGTGCTCCTCGCCCGCGCATTGTTCGGAAATCCGGACATCCTTTTAATGGATGAGCCGACGAACCATTTAGACCTCGCGGCGATTGACTGGCTCGAGGAGTGGCTGATCAATTTCGAGAACACGGTTATCGTCGTTTCTCATGACCGCTATTTCTTAAACAAGGTCTGCACTGCTATCGCAGATGTCGACTATAATAAAATACAGTTATATTCTGGAAACTATGACTTCTGGTATGAGTCTTCCCAGCTGATGGTCCGTCAGATGAAGGAAGCCAACCGGAAGAAGGAAGAAAAGATTAAAGAGCTGCAGGAGTTCATTTCGCGGTTCGCGGCGAACGCCTCCAAGTCGAAGCAGGCAACTTCCAGAAAGCGCGCACTTGAAAAGATCGAACTGGAAGAGATCAAGCCGTCTTCCCGCAAATATCCGTTTATCGATTTCCGCCCGGAGCGCGAGATCGGCAATGATCTTCTCTTCGTGAAGGACCTTACAAAGACCGTGAACGGCGTCAAGGTGTTAGACCATGTTACGTTCACTTTAAACCGCGAGGATAAGGTGGCGTTCGTCGGCGGCGACGAGCTCGCAAAGACGACGCTGTTCCAGATTCTGATGGGCGAGATGGAGCCGGACGAAGGCTCCTATAAATGGGGCGTCACGACATCACGGGCGTATTTCCCGAAGGACAATTCCTACGAATTTAACCAGGATATCCGTATTTATGACTGGCTTCAGGGCTATTCCCCGATTAAGGATATCACCTACGTCCGCGGTTTCCTTGGCCGTATGCTTTTCGCAGGCGAGGACGGCGAGAAGATCGTCCGGGTTCTGTCCGGCGGCGAAAAGGTGCGCTGTATCCTTTCAAAGATGATGATCTCCGGTGCCAATGTGCTGATCTTCGATGAACCGACGAACCATCTCGACATGGAGAGCATTACCGCATTGAACCAGGGAATGACTAAATTCCCCGGCGCAATCCTCTTTGCATGCCGCGACCATCAGCTCGTTCAGACAACCGCGAACCGGATCATCGAATTCGTGAACGGAAGCATCATTGATAAGATTACGACCTATGACGAATATCTCGCATCAGATGAGATGGCGATGAAGCGTCAGGTTTATACGTTGTCCGAGGAAGTGGAATCCGAGAAATCGAAGGAGACCGAAGAGTAATGTCAGCATTGGCCATCAAAATTATCGCTTGCGTGACAATGCTGATCGATCATACGGCTGCGACGCTGAATATGGTCGGAATACTGCCGGCGGGACTTCTGTACGAAGTGATGCGGGCGATCGGACGGATTGCGTTCCCGCTTTTCTGCTTCCAGCTCGTGCTGGGCGTGAGATATACGCGGAATCCGTGGAAATATCTGCTGAGGCTGGGCCTGTTCGCGCTGCTGTCAGAGATACCGTTTGATTTTGCCCTGTGGGGAAAGATTTATCTAAACTATCAGAACGTCTATTTTACACTGCTGATCGGATTTCTCGCGACGCTCGTTCTGAAGTGGGCGATTACCCTTTCCGGAAAGAAACAGATTCTCGGATTTGCCGCATGGGTTGCAGCAGTTGCGCTTGGAGCGTGGATAGCGGAGTCTGTGCTGCGGACCGATTATTACGGGGCCGGAGTGATTGCTATCGCGATTATGAGCCTTTCGATTCTGCCGGACGAAACGCTGACGAAAGTGTTTGGATCGGTGAAGCTCGCGCGGATTCTGTTCTTTGGAGCCGGCGTGCTGGCATTGACGTTCCTGTGCTCGCTGACAGAGTATTTTGCGTTATTTGGTATCGTTTTCGTGTGGGCCTATAACGAGCAGCGCGGCTATCGGGGTGAACTGGTAAAATGGTGCGGCTATGCGTTCTATCCGGTGCATTTAGGGATTCTCGCATTAGTATTCGTGCTGCCGACGCTGTTATGATCGGAATTCATCTGGGAAATGCGGACGCCTTTATGATGAGAGCATCTGCGAAAAGGCGTAGCCTTTCGCAGACATAATAGAAGAGAGCCTGGCGGTTTGCCGGGGATTAGGAGGAAATTATGTTAAACGGAGAGAAAATGCTTTTTAGCGGTGCACAGGCGACCAATGTCCTGACCATCGGAAACTATATCGGTGCGTTAAAGAATTGGGTTTCACTTTCCGATGAATATACCTGTCTTTATTGTGTAGTCGATGAGCACTCGATCACCGTCCGTCAGGACCCGGCGACGCTTCGGAAGCGCGCTCGCGAGCTTCTCACCTTATACATTGCGACCGGTCTGGACCCGGAGAAAAATATAATCTATTATCAGTCGCATGTGCCGCAGCACGCGGAACTCGCATGGATTCTGAACTGCTATACTTATATGGGCGAGCTTTCCCGGATGACGCAGTTTAAGGATAAGTCCGCGAAGCATGCCGATAATATCAATGCAGGCCTCTTCACATATCCGGTTTTAATGGCGGCGGATATCCTCCTCTACCAGGCGGATGTTGTGCCGGTCGGTGTGGACCAGCTTCAGCACCTCGAACTTACGCGGAACATTGCTGAGCGGTTCAATAATATCTACGGCGATGTCTTCACGATTCCGGAGCCGTATGTCGGAAAAGTCGGCGCTAAAATCCAGTCGCTTCAGGATCCGTCGAAGAAGATGAGCAAATCAGACGAAAACGAAAACGCATCGATCTATATGACCGACCCGCGCGATGTAATCATCCGGAAGTTTAAGCGCGCCGTGACCGACAATGAAGCCTGCGTCCGTTATTCGGATGACCAGCCGGGCATCAAGAACCTGATCTCCATCTATTCGGCATTTTCCCAGAAAACGCCGGAAGAGATTGAGCGCGAGTTCGACGGCCGTGGTTATGGCGAGTTCAAGCTGGCAGTCGGCGAGTCGGTGGCGGACGTGTTAGAGCCGATTCAGAAGAAGCAGGCTGATTTATTGGCGAATAAAGACTATGTCGATTCGATTATAAAGACGAACGCGGAGCGCGCTTCCTACCTGGCTACGAAGACGCTTCGTAAGGTTCAGAAGAAGATTGGTTTCCCGGAAATCGTCCGGTAATAAGTGGAGGATGAAGCTTTGAAGAGAACGAAACAGACGATTGCGGTTTGCGCATTGGTTTTAGCATGTGCGATGGCACTGACAGGATGCAAATCGACCTTAGCGGAAGCGATAGCATTAGAGAAGGCGCGCAGCATCGTCAATGAACTTGACTTAGATGCGATTTTCTCGGAGGAAGAAGGTTTCCATTATCCGGGAGTCGCATGGAACGCGAATGTGGAAGCGGTTCAGGCGGCGACGAACTCCGCTATCACGAAGCTTTATGGCTACGGAACGAACGGATCAACCATATATACGGCGGAATATCTGCGCTCGAAACTCCTCGGCCGGAAAAACGATGATGCGACGGTTTCCTTCACGGAAAGTGACGGATGCTATATGTTTGCCTTCGTTTTCTCAAATGATGAGGTTACATCGGATGTTCTCTCGCAGTCGGACCTGTTTGAACAGTATTATGCGAAGCTGTGCGAGAAGTTCGGTGAGCCGGATGATAAGATAGAAACTACGCCGGATGAAGAGAGCGACACCGTGACGGATACGACGACCTACCTTTGGGAGTATGAGACGCCGGATGGAACAGTGACGCAGCTTCAGTGGGGAGAGGCTTTCCTGGATTATACGGAAGAGCCGGATTATATAACGCTCGGCCTCGTCTGGAGAGTGGCGAACACTGAAGGAGAAGAGAATGAAACCGAATAAGGAGCATGTGGCAGCGGTACTTGCGCGGCTTGACCGCGCGTATGGAACCGATGACAAATGCTATCTGGATCATACGACCGATTATGAGTTCCTGTTTGCCGTGATGCTTTCCGCGCAATGCACAGACGCACGGGTCAATATGGTGACGCCGGGCCTCTTCGGCCGTTTTGATACGCTGGAGAAGATGGCGGCGGCGGATGTGAAGGAGGTCGAAAACCTGATTCACTCCGTCGGCTTTTTTCATGAGAAAGCCCATAATATCGTCGCTGCGGCGAAGCGGCTTTTAGAAGGATACGGCGGCCGCGTGCCGGAG